>JAWOGY010000287.1:0-4245 GCA_046496425.1 Vicinamibacterales bacterium | reverse complement strand
CTGAGCGGCTTCCTCGCCGACGTTGACGCCCGCTCCGCCGCGTGACCGGCGCAGCGGGCGTCAACGTCGGCGAGGAAGCCGCTCAGGATCTCGTTGAAGCGCCCTGGTTGCTCCATGTTGGCGAAGTGCCCGGCGCCGGCCAGGGGCACCACGCGGGCGTCTTGCGCCGCGTCGAGCGCTGCCAGCGTCGATGCCAGCGCGTCGTTGATGCCCTTGTCCTGCGCGCCCTGGATGAGCAACAGCGGCCGTCGGCTGGAGCGCAGGGTATCGGTGTAGTCGTAGCGGGCGATGTGCTGGGGGATCCGCAGCAGGGCGATCTTGCTCGCCTGCCGGTACAGGCGCTCGAGCTCGGCGCCGGCGGTCTTGTCCTTCGAGGCGCTGGCGCCCACCAGGCGTGCCAAGCCGCCGACCCCGAGGAGGCGCACGGTGCCGACCGCCATCCAGTAGGTCCAACGTGGGCTGTTCAGTTCGGCGGTGGTACCGAAGGTGGTGAGCGACCGCAGGCGCGATGGGTCGGCGCGAAGCAACTCGTAGCCGACCAGCCCACCCAACGAGTTGCCCACGTAGTGCAGCGCTTCGACGTTGAGGTGGTCGAGGAGTGCCGCAACGTCGCTCGCCAACGCGGCGGGCGTGTACGCATCGGCCGTCGGTGTCGCGGGGTTGCCGGTGCCGCCGTGGCCGCGCAGCGAGATCAGGAGCACCCGGTTGCGGGCCCCGAAGCGCTCGGCTTGGGCCACGAACTGGTGGAGGTTCGAGCCGAGGCCGTGGACGAAGGCCAGCACCGGTGCGTCGGTTGGGCCGTCGAACACGTATTCCATGGTGAGGCCAGTCGGCAGGAGGGCCGTTCGTGGGCGGATCGTCGCGTCCGCGCGAGGTCCGTGGTTCGGGCGGGTCGAACCTGCGCGCCGCACGTCCATAGGGTCATGGTAGAGGGTTGCTCGGCGGGGTTGGCAGGGACGTGGGCACCGAGTCGGCGGTGGAGCCCTGGTGCCCTGGCGCGCACGAGAGCGCAGGCGGCACGATGCGCGTTGGAGGTGGGCGCATGCGGTTCGCGGCCTGGTCCGCTCTCGTGATCGGCACGCTGATGCTGGCGTAGTGGCTCTTCTTCATCGTGGCGGGCCTGGTGCCGGAGTTCGAGACGGAGCCGTACGCCATCGCCTTTCACCTCGTCGCGGAGGTGGCGACGGCCGCGGCCCTCGTGGTCGTCGGCGCCCTGTTGCTCCGCGGGCGTCGCGGGGCGGTGCGCTTCGCGTTGGTCGCGTTCGGGATGCTCGTCTACACCAGCGTGAACTCGCCCGGCTACTTCGCGCAGCTCGGCCAGTGGCCGCTCGTCGCCATGTTCGCTGGCGTGCTCGCGGCGGCGCTTTCCGCGATCATCGTGCTGGTCAGGATGCCTGCAGACCGCTGAGTCCGCGGGTATGCTCGCCCCACCTGGCGTGGAGGTCCCGATGACCTGCCCCTTCTGCCCGAACCGTCAGCTCGATGCGCAGATCGTCTTGCGCAACGATCTGGCGCTGTTCGTGCAGGACGAGCGCTACCAGGGCGCCCTGAAGCACTCGGGCCTGATCGTCCCCGTGCGGCACGTCGAGACCCCATTCGGGCTGAGCGAGGCGGAGATCCTGGCCACCTTCCGGCTGTTGGCGGCTGTGAAGGCGTGGCTGGACGAGCGCTTCGCTCCGGACGGCTACAACCTCGGCTGGAACTGCGGCGCGGCGGCGGGGCAGGAGGTCTTCCACGCGCACCTGCACGTGATGCCGCGGTTCCGCCATGAGCCGCTGGCGGGCCAGGGCATCCGAGCGCTGCTGAAGTCGGAGGCGAACGCGTGGTGAACGTTGATGGCATGGACGCGCCCGCGGGTGGGTAGCAGCACTTCGTGGTGGTGCGTTGGAGGCGGCGTGGTGCCGGGAAGTCGTACGCTTGCGAGCTCTCGGGCGACCGCATGACGATGGCGCAGATCGTGACCGATCTCGACGAGCTGAGTTCGTACCGCCGGGGCGCCGGGGCATGGCCGATCGACTCCGTGAGGCGGCACGGTCACTTGCCGGCGAGTCGACGGTGTTTTCGGCTAGCCTAGGTCCATGAGACGCCGCACGCTCTTCGCGACCGCTGCGGGCGTCGGCGCGGCACTCGCAGCGGCCGACATGGTGGCCAACACGTACCGCTTCACCATCGAACGGATCCGGTGCCGCCTTCGAAAGCTCGAGTCCGGGGTGAGGATCGTCCTTCTCTGCGACCTGCATTTCGGCCCATTCATCCGTCGGCGCTCGGTCGCGGCCTGGGTCGAGGCGACGCTCGCAGAACGGCCCGATCTCGTGATCGTTGGCGGCGACCTCGTCGACGGCCGGGCGGGCGAGGACGTCGAGCCGCTCGTTCGCGAGCTCGGTCGCCTGCATGCGCCCCTCGGAACCTTCGCCGCTTGGGGCAACCACGACTACATCCGCTTCGGTGACCCATCCGATTTCGGCCGGCGCCTCGAACGGGTCGGCATCAGCGTTCTCGAGAACCGCGGAACGCTCCTGCGCGACGACCTGTTCCTGGCGGCCATCGACGACGTCGGCGAGGGCGAGCCGGACATGGCGGCGGCGCTCGCGGAGCGCCCCGCGGGTGCCGCGTGTGTGCTCGTCGCGCACAACCCGGAAGCGCTCTCCACCGTGCCCCCGGAGGTCGACCTCACGCTCTGCGGCCATACACACGGCGGCCAGATCAACGTCCCGGGCATCGGACCGCTCGTGAAGGCGTCGGACTACACCCAGCGGCTCCTGCGCGGGTGGTCGCGCCAAGGGGGGCTCGGCTACGTCTCGCGCGGCCTCGGCGTGAGCTCCCTGCCGCTTCGCCTCAACTGCCCGCCGGAGCTCACGGTGCTCGAACTGATGCCCGCAGACGGCTGAACCGCCGCCCGCCCCAAGGGTGTGACCTGCAGATGGTGGGCGACTCCGGTTCTCGGCCAGCCCGGCTGCGACGTCCGATGGCGCGGCGGCGGTGTCGGGCATGCCGACCCACGAGATGGGGTTGTGGATGGCGACGCCGAGCGGCACCCCCGGCCGGCAAGCCCTCGGCGGCAGTTCATCGTCGGCAGATTGGGTGCGGGCAAAGGGCAACGTTGCCCGCCGTAGGCGATGGGCCATCGATCGGAGGCAGCGTTCTGGACCTGGCCGAGGTCGGCGGCTGTGGCGCGATCCGAGGTGGTCGCCAGCGCCGCCACGACCTGAGCGAGACCGGTTGCTCCGCCGAGCTCATGTCCTCTCGGCCGACTCGGATCGCTCGCCCGCTGGCGCCAGGAGAATCTCGGTCGCGGCGCCGGTGCGGGACAGTATCGCCTTGCGGTTCAGCCATACGACGACGATGGCGGGGACGCTGAACGTGAGGGGGGCCCAGGGGAGGGCATCGGGCCAGATCGGGTTGTTGATCTGGAAGTGGAACAGGACCGCGATGAGGAGGCTGCCCCGGGAGGCGTTGAACGCGGCCGTCATGATGATCGAGATCGCCACGCCACCGATGAAGAACGGAGCGAACGCCCACGCGCTCTGGGGCGTGCCGCTCAGGAGGAAGGCCGGCACGTGCCACAGGATCCAGATCACCCCGAGGATCGAGCCGGCCCACAGCGGCGCGTAGCGGCGCTGCAGGAGGGGCAGGGCGACGCCGCGCCAGCCGAACTCCTCCATGGGGCCGATGGCCAGCGTGATCGCCAGCGCCGGCAGCACGCCGTACCAGGGTGAGAACGGGAAGGGGTCGGTGATCGTGCCGGTCATGGCCGCGCCCAGGTAGTTGAGGGCGGGGATGCCGAGCAGCAGGAATCCCCACCACGCGGGGGATAGCCGCCACAGCGTGAGGCGTCGGAGGAAGCTGCCGAGGCCCGCGAGGCCGAAGTGCCGCCACACCAGGAAGAGGCCGGCGAGACCCGGTGCGTACACGGCCAGGATGAACAGCGGGTTCGTGTACCCGAGGGGGCCGAACGCGGCCTCCACCGGTTCGGGGAACAGGATCAGGAGCGCGGCGATGCCCCAGGTGAGGGCGAACGCCAGGGCGAAGAACGTGCCGAGCGTGCGGAAGGGCATGCCGTCGGGACTCGGCCCGTCCGTGCCTTCCCCGGCCTGCTTGGGGCCGGAAACCCGTTTCCGTCGATCGATCGCGGGATCCATCGTCAGCCTCCCAGTGCCGAGACCGAACGCCGACGTACCGCCTGGCGTCCAGGTTGCGTGCGGACCCTGAGGGGCATCCTTGACGTCCTTCCATTGTCGCTCGCGG
>JAWOGY010000256.1:0-19698 GCA_046496425.1 Vicinamibacterales bacterium | reverse complement strand
CGGTCAGCATGGCCGGCGAGCGCGGGTACCTCGTGGCGCAGGTCGACGTGGTCGTGATCCTGGAGCGGCCTAGGCTGGCGCCGCACATCGAGGGCCGAGACGCGACGACATACACAAGATCCTGGTGATCGGCTCGGGGCCGATCGTCATCGGGCAGGCGTGCGAGTTCGACTACTCGGGCGCGCAGGCCTGCAAGGTGCTGCGCGAAGACGGCTACGAGGTCGTTCTCGTCAACAGCAACCCCGCGACGATCATGACCGATCCGGAGCTGGCGGACCGCACGTACGTCGAGCCGTTGCGGCCCGACATCCTCGAGGCCATCATCGCGCGCGAGCGGCCGGACGCGCTGCTGCCGACTGTCGGCGGCCAGACGGCGCTGAACCTGGCCATGGCGCTGGCGAAAAGCGGCGCCCTCGCGCGGCACGGGGTCGAACTCATAGGCGCGTCAATCGCCGCCATCGATGTCGCCGAGGACCGGCTCAAGTTTCGCGACGCGATGCGCGAGATCGGCTGCCTGGTGCCCGAGAGCGGGTACGCGCGGTCGCTCGACGACGCGCTGAGGCTGGTCCGCGACACGGGGTTTCCGTCCATCATCCGCCCGTCGTTCACGCTGGGCGGCGTGGGCAGCGGCATCGCGTACAACATCGAGGAGTTCCAGGAGATCGTGCGGCGCGGCCTGGCCATGAGCCCCGTGCACGAGGTGCTCGTCGAGGAGTCGCTCATCGGGTGGAAGGAATACGAACTGGAGGTGATGCGCGACGCCGCCGACAACTTCGTGGTCATCTGTTCGATCGAGAACATCGACCCGATGGGCGTGCACACCGGCGACAGCATCACGGTCGCTCCGGCCCTCACGCTCACCGACAAGGAATACCAGGCCATGCGCGACGCGGCGCGCCGGATCATCGGGCGGGTCGGCGTGGAAACCGGCGGCTCGAACATCCAGTTCGCGGTGAACCCGCGCGACGGCCGCATGGTCGTGATCGAGATGAATCCGCGCGTGTCCCGCTCGTCCGCGCTCGCGTCGAAGGCCACGGGCTTCCCGATCGCGAAAATCGCCGCCAAGCTGGCGCTCGGCTACCACCTGGACGAAATCCCGAACGACATCACGCGGCTCACGCCGGCGTCGTTCGAGCCCACCATCGACTACGTGGTCGTCAAGATCCCGCGCTGGAACTTCGAGAAGTTCCCCGAGGCCGAGCGGACGCTGACGACGCAGATGAAGTCGGTGGGGGAGGTGATGGCCATCGGGCGGACCTTCCAGGAAGCCTTCATGAAGGGCGTCCGATCCCTGGAGATGGGATCGTCGAGCCTGCTGTTCGACACGGGGGCGTGCCGCGACGACGACGAGGACGGGTTGCGCCAGCGCCTGCTGACGCCCAATGACGGACGCCTCTGGGCCCTGTTCGAGGCGCTCGCCCGCGGCTGGACGCCCGGGACGCTGCACGAACTGACCCGGATCGACCCGTGGTTCCTGGCGCAGTTCGCGGACCTGGCCGCGCGACAGGCGGCGCTTGGCGGGCGCGCGCTCGGCGACCTCACCGACGACGACCTGTGGGAGCTGAAGCGGCGCGGGTTCGGCGACGCCCAACTGGCCGGCGCGCTCGCCACCAGCGAGGACGCCGTGCGCGAACGCCGCGCGCGCGCCGGGATCCGGAGCGCCTACAAGCGCATCGACACGTGCGCGGCCGAGTTCGAATCGCTGACGCCTTATCTCTACGGCACCTACGAGCGCGAGTGCGAGGCCGACGCGACGCCGCGGCGCAAGGCCGTCATCCTCGGGAGCGGGCCGAACCGGATCGGGCAGGGCATCGAGTTCGACTACTGCTGCTGCCACGCCGTCTTCGGCCTCCGCGACGAGGGCTTCGAAACGGTGATGGTGAACTGCAATCCGGAGACCGTGTCGACCGACTACGATACCTCCGACCGGCTGTACTTCGAGCCGCTGGCCCTCGAGGACGTGCTGGCGGTCATCGAGCGCGAGCGAGCCGCGGGCGGGGAGGTGGCGTGCCTGGTCCAGTTCGGGGGCCAGACGCCGCTCAAGCTCTCGACGGCGTTGCACCGCGCCGGTGTGGCGATCCTCGGCACGTCTCCCGATTCGATCGATCTCGCGGAAGACCGCAAGCGCTTTTCGGCGCTGCTCCGGGAACTGGACATCCCGCAGCCGCCGAGCGGCACGGCCTCGTCGCGCGACGAGGCCCGGGAAGTAGCGGCTTCGATCGGCTTCCCCGTCATCGTCAGGCCGTCCTACGTGCTGGGCGGGCGGGCCATGGCCATCGTGTACGACCCGGGCGCGCTCGATCGCTACATGGCCACGGCCGTCGATGCGTCGCCCGAGCACCCCGTCCTCATCGACCGTTTCCTCGAGGACGCTTTCGAGCTGGACGTCGACGCGGTCGCGGACGCCGCCGGCGCGGTCGTCGTTGCCGGCATCATGGAACACATCGAGGAAGCCGGCATCCACTCGGGCGACAGTTCCTGCGTGGTCCCGCCCTTCCTCGTGGAAGAGCGGCACGTCGAGACCATCCGGCAGCACACGCGGCGCATCGCCAGGGCCCTCGGCGTGGTCGGCCTCATGAACGCCCAGTTCGCCATCAAGGGCGGGACGGTGTACGTGCTCGAGGTCAATCCCCGCGCGTCGCGGACGGTGCCGTATCTGTCGAAGGCCACGGGCGTGCCGCTGGCGCGCCTCGCGGCCAGGGTGATGGGCGGCCGGACGCTCGCCGAACTCGGATTCACGCGCGATCTCGCGGTGAACGGCGTCTTCGTGAAGTCGCCGGTGTTCCCGTTCGTGCGGTTCCCTGGCGTCGACACGATTCTCGGACCCGAGATGAAATCGACGGGCGAGGTGATGGGCGGGGCGGCCACGTTCGGCGAGGCGTTCGCCAAGGCCCAGATGGCGGTTGGTCAGGAACTGCCCACCGCGGGGACCGTCTTCGTCAGCGTGAACAACTCGGACAAGCCGAACGTGCTCGCCGTGGCCCGCGATCTGACCGGGCTGGGCTTCACGATCGTGGCCACCAGGGGCACCGCGGCGTACCTGCGGGCCCACGGCGTCGAGGCCTCGACGGTGTTCAAGGTGAACGAGGGCCGGCCGAACGTGGCGGACCAGGTCGTCAACGGCGCGGTGCAGATGATCATCAACACCCCGCTGGGCCGCGCGTCGTTCTTCGATGACCGGCTGGTCCGGCGCTCGGCGATGCTGCACGGCGTGCCGTGCATCACGACGCTCACGGGCGCCGCGGCGGCCGTCAGCGGGATCCGCGCGCTCCGCGATCGCGAGCTGACCGTGCGGGCGCTGCAGGACTACCACGCAGAAACGGCAACGCCTCCCGCCTCCTGACGTCGCAGATTCCGCCTCCCGCCATTCGGCGCCGCTGGCAACTACTGTCCGTGCCGTGAGATAAGGGCGCACGGCTTCGGCCGGCCGCTGGCACGGGCGTTGCCACGAACCCGGCGTGCGTTATCCGTCCGTTGCCCCGGCCCTCGCCCTGGTCGCCGGAGCCGCGCTCGGCATCTGGTGGAGCACGGCGCCTGCGGCGGTGTCCGCCGCCCTCGTCGTCGGCGCCGGACTGAGCCTCCTGGCGTGGCGGCAGCAGTGTGCGCCCGCGTTCGTCGCCTCGGCGCTCTTCACCTTCGCCGTCTGCGGCTACGCGCTGGGTTCCACAGCGTCGGACCGCGCCACCCGGTCGCAACTGAGGTCGGCGCTCGTCGAGGCGGCCGGGCCTCGCGCCGTCTCGGACGCGTCGGGTGAAACCGTCACGCTGATCGGGCGCCTCACCGCAGACGCGTCGCCGGGCGAGTCCGGCGTGCGGCTCGCCCTCAGCGTGCGGCAGGCCATCATCGCGGGCCGGTCCCGCCGCGCCGAGGGCGGCGTGCTGCTCACCGTGGCCGGTGACGCTCCTCCCGATCGCATCGAGCAGTGGCGGCGAGGACGGCTGGTCATGCTGCCCGCGCAGCTGCGCCGGCCTTCCCGCTACCTCAATCCCGGCGCCGGCGGCGAGGAAACCGCGCTCGCCCGGCGCGGCACGACGCTGGTGGGCGGGGTGAAGAGCGCGTTGCTCGTGCAGGTCGTGGGCAAGGGCCGGATTGACGCCGAGGCTGCCTCAGAGCTGCGGTCGCGGATCCGGCGGAGCGTGGACCAATCCGTGGGCGCGCGCAGCGCGCGCTCCGCGGCCATTGTCAAAGCCATCCTGCTCGGCGACCGGGCGGGTCTGGACGAGGAGACCGAGGAACGCCTGCAGGAGGCCGGCACCTACCACGTGATCGCGATCTCGGGCGGCAACATCGCGATCCTGGCCGCGGCACTGATGGCGGCCGCCAGCCTCGCCGGTGTGAGGGCGGGCGTGGCGCACATCAGTGTGGCAGTCCTGCTGGCCGGCTACGCATGCCTGGTTGGCGGCGGCGCCTCCGTGGTGCGCGCGACGCAGATGGCCGTGCTGTACCTGGTGGCTCACGCCGTCGACCACCGGGCGAGGCCGTACAACACGATCGGCGCGTCGGCGGGGGCGACGATCGCCCTGGATCCGCTCGCGGTGTGCGACGCCGGCGCCTGGCTGACGTACGGCGCGACGGCCGCCATTCTTGCCGGCACGCCACTCCTGCTGGCGCGTCTGGCCACTGCGCCGCTTGCCGTGAAGGCGCCTGCCGGCCTCCTCGCCGCGTCGATCTCCGCCGAACTGGCGCTGTTTCCGGTGAGCGCGCTCGTGTTCTGCCGTGTGACGGCAGCCGGCCTGCTGCTGAATTTCGCCGCGATCCCGCTGATGACCATCGTGCAGGCCGGAGGGATGGCGCTGGTGGCGGTTCATGTTCTCGTGCCGGGAGCCGTGCCCCCCGTGAGCTGGGTGACGCATCTGGCGGCATGGGGGCTCGTCGAGAGCGCGAGAATCGTGGACGCGATGCCCTGGGCCGTCGCACGCGTGCCGGCTCCGGGACCGTGCATCATGGCGGCCTACTATGCGGGATGGTGCGGGTGGTTCGCGGCGGCGCACCTGCCGGCGTCCTGGTGCCGGCGGCCGGCCGCGGCGAGATGGGTGCGCCGGGCGATGCTTGCCGGGGCCGTGGCGTGCGGCGGCTGGATCGCGCTGAGCCTGCCGCTGCGGTTCGGCCGGACACCGTTCGTCGTGGCGACGTTCATCGACGTCGGCCAGGGCGCGGCCACGCTCATCCGCTTCCCGTCCGGGCACGCCCTGCTCGTCGACGCGGGCGGGGCGGGCGGGGGGCGGTTCGACATCGGACGGCGGGTGGTCGAGCCCGCGATCTGGGCGGCCGGCGTGCATCGGGTGACGCACCTCGTGGCCACGCACGGCGACGCGGACCACGCTGGCGGCGCCAGGTCGATCGTGGCGGATATGCGGCCGCGGGAGGTGTGGGAGGGCGTCCCGGTGCCTCCTGAACCGCTGCTGCGAGACCTGAAACTGGCGGCGGGCCGCGCCGGCGCGTCGTGGCGGAGCGTGCAGCGCGGCGATCGGGTCCGGTTCGGCGACGCGGAGGTGGTGGTGTGGAACCCGGAGCCGCCCGAGTGGGAACGCCAGCGTGTCAGGAACGACGACTCCGTGGTCGTCGAGGTGCGCATCGGCGACGTGTCGTTGCTGTTGACCGGCGACATCGAAGCCTCGGCGGAGGCGGCGATCGCGCCGAGCATCGGGCCCGCGGGGATCCGCGTGATGCTGGCGCCGCACCACGGCAGCGCGACGTCGAGCACGCGGGCGCTGCTCTCGGCGGCCGCCCCGCAACTGGCTGTCATCAGCGCAGGACGCGGGAACCGGTACGGCCATCCGCACGCGGCCGTGCTGGAGCGCTATGCGGCAATCGGGGCGCGTGTCCTCAGGACCGACGTCGACGGCGCCATCAGCCTTCGAACCGACGGGCAGACCGTCGAGGTGACGACGTTCATGGGCCGGAGACTGACGCTGGGCCCGGACCGGCGGGCGCCGCACGTTCCGCCTGCTTGACGCGGCTCCACTCGTCTTCCATCTCCTGGAGCGAGCAGGCCGAGAGCGCACGGCCGCCCGACCGCAGCCGCGACTCCATCGCGGAGAACCGTCCGGTGAACTTGTCGTTGGCTTTCCGCAGCGCCGACTCGGGTTCGATCCCGAGCTTCCTGGAGAGGTTGGCGATCGCGAAGAGCAGGTCGCCCATCTCTTCCTCGGCGCGCAGCGCGTTGCTGGACGCGCCGGCGCCGACCCACTCGCGAAGCTCGGCCACTTCCTCTTCGATCTTCGCCACCACGTCGGTGGCGCGTTCCCAGTCGAAGCCGACCGCGGAGGCCCGGATGCCGATTTCGTGCGTGCGCAGGAGCGCGGGCAAAACCTTGGGGACTCCGCCGAGCGCGGTCCGCTGCTCACCCTTGCTGCTCTGCTCGCGAGTCTTCAAATCCTCCCAGCGCTCGACCACTTCATCGGGCGTGGACGGGAGCGGCCTGCCGTCGGCGTTGGTCCCGCCCTCGGCCGGTCCGAATACGTGCGGATGGCGGCGCACCAGCTTGTCCGAGATCGCGTTCAGCGAATCGGCGACGGTGAAATCGCCGGATTCCGTGCAGAGCTGGGCCAGGAGGACGCCCTCGAAGATGAAGTCGCCAAGTTCCTCGCGGAGTGCAACGCGGTCGTCATGGTCGAGCGCCTCGAGCACCTCGTAGGTTTCCTCGAGGACGAACGGGCGGAGCGACTGGAGCGTCTGCTCGCGGTCCCACGGGCAGCCTCCCGGGGACCGCAGCACGCGGACAAGGTCCACGAGCCGGGCGAACGCGGCGGCGGCGTCGGCTGTTGGGGTCATCGGCCGTATGCTACCATGCAGGTCGGAGGCGGCACGGTGGCGGACGAACAGGACCTGGCAGTGAGTTTCAGCGGCTTCGTGATTTCGCTGACGACAACGGCGGCGGTGCACTTCGGGGACTACCCGGACCCGGTGACGGGAGAGACCAAGCCGTTGAACCTCGAGGCCGCGTCGCAGATGATCGACATCCTCGCGATGCTGGAGCTGAAGACGCGGGGCAATCTGAGCGCGCAGGAGCGCTCGCTGCTCGAGCAGGTGCTCTACGACCTCCGCATGCGGTTCGTCGCTGCCCGGCAGCAGGCCCCGGACGCTTCGCCCATCATCCAGCCGTGAGCGGAACCTGCGCGGTCAGGTTCCTCGGCACAGGGACCTCCCACGGCGTGCCGATGATCGGCTGCCGATGCGGCACCTGCCGCTCTTCGGACCCGCGCGACCGCCGGAGCCGCCCGTCGATCCTGTTCGAACTGGGCGACGGCGTGCGCGTGCTGGTCGATACGACCCCGGATCTCCGTTCGCAGGCCCTCGCCCATGATCTCGATCGCGTGGACGCGATCCTGTTCACCCACTGCCACGCCGATCACGTCATGGGTCTCGACGACGTGCGCCGGTTCAACGCGCTGCAGGGGGCCGCGATTCCGTGTTACGGAGAGGCAGGAACGCTCAAGGAGATCCGCCGGACCTTCGCCTACATTTTCGAATCGAACGACGAAGGGGGAGGCCTCCCGCTGCTCGGCCTGTTTCCGCTCGCCGGCCCGTTCTCGATCGGCGGTGAGGAATTCGTGCCCGTGCCCGTGCGGCACGGGCAGCAAATGATCCTCGGGTTTCGCGTGCGGGACTTCGCCTACCTCACCGATTGCAGCGGCATCCCCGACGCGTCGTGGCCGCTGCTCGAAGGCCTCGACACGCTGGCCATCGACGCCCTGCGCCACCGGCCGCATCCCACCCACTTCACAGTGGAGCAGGCTGTCGGCGTTGCGGCACGCCTCGGCGCCCGGCGGACCTGGCTGACGCACATCTGCCACGACCTTCCGCACGCGGCGACGAACGCCTCGCTCCCGGCAGGAGTGGAACTGGCATATGACGGGCTGGGGATTGACATCTGACAGAAGACAGAAGACAGCACCACCCCTGCGACGGTGACCGGCGCGGCAATCCCGGCCGGCTAACCGCCTGCCGGGATTGCCGCGCCGAAGCCCCGCCTGGGTCCCAGCCCAGCCACGCGAGGGCGAAGGCGGGCGAGTCCGAGCCCCGCTTGCCACGCCGTAGCCGCGGGAGGAGAGCGGACCCGCCGGACCACGGCGAAGGCGGGAGTCCCGAGTCAGGTATCATTGCCCCGTGGAGATCATCCGCTATCCCGGCGACGCGCGGCCGGCCGGCTGGACGAGCCCGGTGCTGGCGCTCGGGAACTTCGATGGCCTGCACCGCGGGCACATGAGGATTGTCGAGCGTGTGCGCCGCGCGGCGCTCGAGCACGGTGCGACGCCGGTCGTGCTCACGTTCGATCCGCACCCGACCCGCGTCCTGCGGCCAGAGAAGGCGCCGCGCGTCCTGATGACCGAGGCGCAGAAAGTGGAGGTTCTCGAGGCCGCGGGCATGCGCGGCGTCGCGATTGTCCGCTTCACCGCGGAACTGTCGCGCTGGGATCCCGAAACGTTCGTGCGCCTCGTCGTCGTCGGGTGGCTCGGGGTGTCCGAGGTGTGGGTCGGCGGAAACTTCCTCTTCGGGCACGAGCGGTCGGGCACGTTCGCCGTGCTGCGGGATCTCGGCGAAAAGTACGGCTTCAGGGCCGACAAAATTGACCCTGTGTGCGTGCGCGACGCCGTTGTCTCGAGCACCCGGGTGCGACGGTTGCTCGCCGAGGGCCGGGTCGACGAGGCCGGCGTCCTGCTGGGCCGCCATTTCTTCCTCGACGGCGAGGTGGTCGGGGGCGACGAGCGGGGCCGGGACCTGGGATTCCCGACGGCGAACCTCAGGACGGACAACGAACTGGTGCCGCCCCACGGGGTGTATGCCACCATCGCCCGGACGGCCGACGGGTTCCAGCCGGCTGTGACGAACATCGGTGTCCGGCCGACGTTCGGCGGCGGGGGAGCGCCGAGCATCGAGACGCACCTGCTGGCGGGCGGCCGGGACCTTTATGGTGCCGGCTTACGTCTGTACTTCGTGCGGCGGCTCCGCGACGAGCAGGCGTTCGCATCCTCCGCCGACCTGCAGGCCCGGATCGCGCAGGACTGCCGGGAAGCGAGCGCCCTACTCCGGCAGATTTCGGTTTAGAATCAGTTGTTCAATGACTGAGACCTCAGAGCCCACCGGCCCTCTGGCCTTCGCCGCGCGATTTCCGCCCGAAGAACGGTTCGCCGCCATCGCGGCGGAACTCGCGGCGCGGCTCGCCGCGGCCTGCGGCTGCGCCGCCGGCGCGGCCGAGGAAATCCGAAGCGCCGTGCGGATCGGGTTCGAGCAGGCGCTCGCGGGGGCTGGCGGGGAGGCCGGCATCGACCTCACGCTGCGGGCCGGGAACGGTGTCTTTGACGCCGATCTCGCGTCGGGCGGAAGCGCGCTCTGTCATTGCTCGAAATCACGGACGTCCTGACCCGAACACGACGGCACCGCCACCATGATGCGCCTGTACAACACGCTGACGCGTCGGGAGGAGGACTTCGCTCCTCTTCGCGACAACACGGTCCGCATGTACACCTGCGGACTCACGGTCTACAACCGCGGCCACATCGGGAATTTCCGGACTTTCGTCTGCGTCGACGTGCTGCGCCGCACGTTGAAATACCAGTGCGGGTACGCCATGCGGCAGGTGATGAATTTCACGGACGTGGATGACCGGACCATCGCCGGGGCCCAGAACGCCGGGATGCCGCTCCGGGAGTACACCGGCCGGTTCATCGAGGCGTTTCGGGAGGACGCCCGGACCCTGGGGCTCGAGGAGGTTGAAGAGTCGCCGCGCGCGACCGACGAGGCGAACCTCCGCGCGATGACGGATCTCATCACGGCGCTCGATCGCAATGGGCACACGTACCGGAGCGACGGGTCCATCTACTTCAAGATCTCGACGTTCGAGGAGTACGGCAAGCTGGCCCGGCTCGATCACGAGGGCATCCAGCCCGGTGCGCGCATCGACTCGGATTCGTACGCCAAGGACGACGCCCGGGATTTCGTGCTGTGGAAGGCGACGCGCCCGGACGAGCCGTCGTGGGACTACGGCGAGGGCCCCGGCCGCCCCGGCTGGCATCTCGAGTGTTCGGCCATGGCGCTGCGCCTGCTGGGCGAGCCGCCAATCGACCTGCATGCCGGCGGAATCGATCTCGTGTTTCCGCACCACGAGAACGAGATCGCCCAGAGCGAAGGCGCCACGCGCCAGCCGTTCTCCCGGTTCTGGGTGCACGTCGAGCATCTGCTCATCGACGAAGAGAAGATGTCCAAGTCGCTGGGCAACCAGTTCAACGTGCCGGACGTGGTCAAGCAGGGCTTCCGCCCGTCGGCGCTGCGCTATCTCTACATCTCGACGCACTATCGCAAGCAGCTCAAGTTCTCGTGGGCGAGCCTGCAGCAGGCCGAAGAGGCCGTCCAGCGCCTCGTCGATTTCCTCGCGCGCGCCGAGAGCGTCCGGGGCGGCGCCGCGCATCCGGAGACCCAGGCGCGCGTGGCGCGGGCGCGTGAAGAGTTCGGCGCGATGCTGGAGCAGGACCTCAACACCGCCGGTGCGCTGGGCGTCGTGTTCGACCTCGTCCGGGCGCTCAACACGGCGATCGATGCCGATGAGGTCGGCGAGCCGGACGTCGCCGTCATCCGCTCGGCGTTCGACGGCATCGACAGCGTCCTCGGCGTGCTCTCGCTCAGGCGGAGCGAGGACGCGTCGGCCGCGATCCCCGCCGGCGAGGTCGAGCGGCTGATCGCCGACAGAAGGGCGGCGCGGAGCCGGCGCGACTTCGCGGCGGCCGATCGGATCAGGCAGGAACTGGCCGATCGCGGAATCGTCCTGGAGGATTCCGCCACCGGCACGCGCTGGAAGTTCGTCGGAAAGGCACGGTAGTCAGAAGCCAGAAGCAGGGCTCGTGTCTAGCCGCGCGTCTCCACCGTCTCGAGTATCCGGATGTTCCGCTTCTCGAGCTCCCCGATGAAGTGCTCGTAGTTCGGCCCGTAGATGCAGTCTTCCGGGGCGACGATGCCCGTTTCCGTGATCATGCCCTTGCCCACCATGACGGCGCCGATCGCGGCGCTGTAGCCCGTGACCCGCCCCATCGCCGAGACGCCGTGGACCGTGTCGGCTTCGTCCCAGAGGTGGTACGAGATCCGGGTCCGCTTGCCGTCCTTCACGCCGTCCACCGTGTTGTACATCACGCACACGTCTGTCTCGCCCGGCTGCGCCCGGAGGCGCGGCTCGATCCGCGCGAGGAGGACGTCGCGCGGGACGACCGTGACGCCGCCGACCTCGACCGGGTCGAGGTCCAGCATGCCGCACTCCTTGAGCGTCTGCACGCCGTCCCAGTGGCCCGGCCACCGTACCGTCTTCTCGGCGAACTCCCGGAGCTGCGGCCGCGTGTAGATGAAGCTCGGCATCCCGGGCGTGATCGCGCACTCCAGATCCTCGGTCCTGCCCAGCTTGTCGAAGACGAACGCCTCGCGGCCCGTCGACGCGTCGACTTCGACGACCTGGCCGTCGCGCAGGATGCAGACCTTGATCACGTACTCGCGCAGCACGTGGGAGAAGGCCCACGTGATCATGTAGCGCAGCGGGTGGCGCGATGCGGCCTCCTTGATCGGGATGCCCCCGACGCGGGCGACGCACGACTCGGCGACGTCGAGCTTGCGGATGCCTTCGCCGCAGGTGACGTTGCTCATGCCCGGCGCGAAGCCGATGCCGTCCATGAAGGTGACGCGGTTCTTGACGGCCGTCTCGTGGATCCACTCGCCGTATTCGTTGAGCGACATGCCCGCCGGCAGCGTGAGGCCTTCGATCTCGTAGGCGTCGGGGCGGCGGTGGTACTCCTCGAGGATGTCGACGAAGTTGAACCCGCAGCGCACCGCGGCGTCCACGACCAGGTAGCTCGTGCGCCGGTCGGGCAGGGTGTTGATCCCCACGTCGTACTGCTTCATGAGCGCCGTCAGTTCGCCCTTGCGGCTCACATCGACCTGGTGGGCGACCACCTTCGGGCTCTTCAGCCATGCCTTGGCGTTCTCGATCGCCCCGTGGCTGCGATCGGCCAGGCCGACGGCCGTCACGTCGCCGTCCCTCAGCAGGTCGAATGCCACGGTCGAACCCATCTTGCCGCCGCCGCCGAACACCAGCACCTTCATACGAATCTCCCTGACCCGCGTCTTTGCGCGTGATGAATGCGTCTGCCCGAGATTAAGGGGATGACTGACCGGGGTCTGGCCACCGCGTTGCCGCGGCGCCTGTCAGGCAAGCGGAGACATTATATCCGAGTGGATGCCGCCGGACGGACCGGGTCTTGCAACCGCCCGGGCATGGGATCCGATGCCACCGTCGCCCTGGGGATTTCCGGTGAAAACCTGGCCTGCGACGCCCTTGCCCGACAGGGGTACGCAATTCTTGCCCGGCGCTACCGCACTCGCGTTGGAGAAATTGACATCGTTGCCAGAGACGGCCCGACGCTGGTGTTCATCGAGGTCAAGACGCGATCCTCCGAGGACTTCGGCGTGCCGGCGGAGGCTATTACGTGGAGGAAGCGCCGGCGCATCGTGACGATGGCCCGGTGGTACCTGAGCGAACACCGGCTGCACGGCTGCCTCTGCAGGTTCGACGTCGTGACCGTCCTGTGCCGGAGGGGCCTGCTGCCCGTCGTGGAGGTGGTCAAGGACGCGTTCATGGCGTCTTGAGTCAGCGCGCCGGGCTGTGCTAACGTAGAAAGACGGTTGGTGAGCGGGAATAACTCAGTGGTAGAGTGCGACCTTGCCAAGGTCGAAGTCGCGGGTTCGAATCCCGTTTCCCGCTCCACTTCTCCCTTCCAGAGACGCGCAGTTTGGTGATTCTTCCCGACAGGGCGCCGTAGCCAAGTGGTAAGGCAGAGGTCTGCAAAACCTCCATTCTCCGGTTCAAATCCGGACGGCGCCTCCACCTCACGCTAAGCACGTTAACCGGCGTGTCGACTGAACTAAATCAAGCCCAGGACACCAGCGCACCGGCGCCGCCGCTAGGGATTCCTGAACCCGCCAACCTGTCGGAAAACCCCGGCCGCATAACGTGCGTCGGCGCCGAGCTCCTCCTCGATTCGCGCGAGCTGGTTGTACTTGGCGACGCGCTCGCCTCGGCAAGGGGCGCCGGTCTTGATCTGGCCGGCTTCGGTCGCTACCACGAAGTCGGCGATGAAATCGTCTGGAGTCTCTCCCGAGCGATGACTCACTACGAGTCCGTACCCGGCTTGCCGGGCCGTGGCCATCGCCTTCAGCGTTTCGCTGACCGTGCCAATCTGGTTGAGCTTGATGAGTGCCGCGTTAGCAACCCCCGCGAGGATGGCTCGGGTGATAATCTCGGGGTTGGTGACGAAGATGTCGTCGCCGACGAGCTGGATCTGATGTCCAAGTCGTTCAGTCATCAGCGTCCAGCCTGGCCAATCCTGTTCCGCTAAACCGTCCTCGATCGACCAGATCGGGAACTGCCGTACCCAGTCTTCCCAAAACGACACCATCTGCTCAGGTGTAAGGTGCCTGCCGTCGGACTTCCCCAGAACGTAGACCCCGTCCTCGAAGAACTCGCTGGCCGCGGGATCGAGTGCGATGACAACGTCGGTGCCGGGCTTCGCACCGGCCTTTTCGATTGCCGCCAGGATGACCTCGATCGCCTCTACGTTGGCCCCCAAGTTCGGCGCGAACCCGCCCTCGTCGCCGATGGCCGTGGAGTAGCCCTTGCCCTTCAGGATGCCCTTCAGCGCATGGTAGACCTCGGTACCCATCCTCAGCGCCTCACGAAACGTCGGCGCACCGACCGGGGCAATCATGAACTCCTGGAAGGCCACGCTATTGTCGGCGTGAGCGCCGCCGTTGAGGATGTTGAACATGGGAACGGGCAGGAGCGTTCCCCGACTGCCGGCAAGCTTCGCAAGGTGGCGGTAGAGCGGGAGGCCGGCGGCGGCTGCCGCCGCGCGGGCAGCGGCCAGCGACACACCGAGAATGGCATTCGCGCCGAGCCTGTCTTTGTTCGGCGTGCCGTCGAGATCGCACAGTGCCCTGTCGAGCGCCGCCTGGGCGGAGGCGTCCGCACCGCGGAGCGTAGGCAGGATCAGCTGGTTGACGTGTTGAACGGCACGCTGCACTCCCTTTCCGGAGAACCGGGACTTGTCTCCGTCGCGTAACTCAAGCGCCTCCCGGCTGCCCGTCGAGGCGCCAGATGGTACAGACGCGCGGCCCCAGAAGCCACCTTCCACGTGAACGTCTACCTCGACGGTGGGGTTGCCCCTAGAGTCGAGGATCTCACGGGCGACGATGTTCGTGATTGCGGTCATGGCAGAACAACCTCTCTCTTCTCAAGGAGCGACGGGAGTCCGCCGCTCAGTTCATCGGCACGTCTCATCCTGAAAGGCGCCGTCATCCTTCGTCGAGCGGTCCCGGTGGTTCGGTCCGCCTCCGCACGCTGACTGCCGCGGCTTCCGCGGCGAGGTTCTCCTGGACGCTGGGGGTCAGCAGGTGACGGGGCACGAACCAGGCGCCCGCGATCAACGTGGGCACCAAGGCTGAGCCGATGACGACGGCGACCAGGTGCGAGTACTGGTCCTGAGTGACGATGCCGTGCGTGAGGCCGAAAAGCGCTGAGATCGTCCCGAAGGTCAGCCCCGTCGACATCATCAGCGTGTAGTACCAGCGTTCCTTCGGATCCCGCGTGAAAACGCCAACGATCGGGATGAGCCCGAACACCTTGGTGACGATCTTGCCGCCAAACAGCGCCAGGAAGACTAGGGGCGCGGCGAGGAGCGCCGACATCGAGACGAGCGATCCGGCCCGCAGGAAGTAGAAGGGGCTCAGGAAGCCTATGGTCAGTGTCCGTAACCGGCGGATGAACTGGTGGTCGCCCGACAGGCCCGCCGACAGCAACATGCCGGCGATATAGGCTGGGAGCACTGCTTCACTTCCGGCCCAGATGGCGAGCGCGCCAAGAGCGAACAGAATGAACAGCACCCACTTCGTGCGGAACGCTGCCGTTCGGTTGGCGTAGTGGTTGACGAGGTGCGGGGTGACAACGGGCAGCAGCACGAAGGCGATGACACAGCCGACGATGAAGACCACCGTCTTCCAGGTGAACGGTGCGAACATGAGCCCCAAGGCGATAACCGTCCCGAGGTCCGTCACGAAGCAGGCACCCAGGATGCCCTTGCCGAAGTCCGTCTTGTTGAAGCCAGTTTCCAGCATGACCGCGTAGACGACGGCCATGGACGTCGTCGAGAGGGCGATCCCCGCCAGCCAACTGGACGCCGGCGACCAGCCCAGGACGAATCTGGCGACAGCCGCGCAGCCGAGAAACGGCGCGGCGAAGCTCACGAGACCAACCAGCAGCACTTCTTTCCACTTGGCGCGCATCGTGGCTGGGTCGAGTTCCGCGCCCGCAAGGAACGTGAGCAGGACCGCGCCGCTGCTGGCTATAAAAACCAGCCACGGTTCCTTTGCTCCGAGAGCCTCCGGCCCGACGAAGCGGGCCGCAACGGCTCCCGCCGCTACGCCAACGACGATTTCCATCAGGGCATTGGAGACCCTGAGGTGCGTTCCGAGAAAGGTGGCGAGAAGGGCCAGCCCCAGCCAGAGAGCAGCAATCGTGAACGCATGTTCCATCACTCAACCTCACTGCGCCGCGAGACTCGAGTCGAGGGCGTGGGGCTGATCTGGAATGCGAGCTGAAAATCGCTCCCACGGAGAAACAGCCCCGCAGGAGTCATCGGCCACGGTAGGGACGTGGCGGTTCTCGGCGGACTCCACCGCCATCAACAGACGAACTGGTTATTTCACGAAGACCCACGCGAAGTCAAACCTCGGCTCTGGCCCGCGGGCGTTCCTCAGCCCGCGGCACCGACTAGGTGGCGCGATACAGAGCAACCAAACAACGCGGGGGGACGCCTAAACCGAAGGATCCAACCTCCAACCGAGCCAGAGAGCGAGCGCGCACCGGTGAAGGTAGCCTTGTCGGACTTCCGCTGGACGTCCGTCGCATAGCAGATGGCGGAAGTCGGTCGGGGCGAGTGGATGTGGACCTGAACGGCGGGCACCTTCTCGCACCTCCGGGGCCCGTTCACCTGTGTTCGCGAGTCCGACCGGGGTTTTTTGCCCGGCCGCTGTCGGCGTCAGGGATAATGGCGAGAGAACCTGACAGAGAACGAGCGCCTGGCGGGCCAGGGTCACGTCGCCGACCAACTCGGAGCGTTCATGCTGCCACCCTCGGTTCGACTCCTCGGCCAGATCGCGGCGCTGGCAGCGGCCTACCTTGTCGTGGCGATGGTCGGGCTGACCTTCGCCATCCCGCCGGGGAACGCCACGGCCGTCTGGCCTGCCTCCGGCGTGGCGCTGGCAGCCGTCGTGTTGCTGGGAACCCGCGTGTGGCCTGGAGTCTGGCTGGGCGCGCTCCTGGCCAACAGCACGACGACGGTCTCCCTGGCAGGCGCAGCGGCGATTGCAACCGGAAACACCCTGGAAGCACTGCTTGCGGCGTGGCTGTTCCGCCGGTTCATGCGGAGCACGAACGATCCGTTCCAGCGCGTCGAAGAGGCGTTCCTGTTTGCGGCCGCGGCCGGCGTGGCGTCTACAGTCGGAGCAACGGTGGGCGGGGCGACGCTGGTTCTTGGCGGCTACGCTCCCTGGTCCCAGTTCCTGGCGAACTGGGCAACCTGGTGGCTGGGCGACGTGGCGGGCCTGATGATCGTGGCCCCGCTGCTGCTGACCTGCGCAAAGCCAAGGCCTGGCCTGTGGAGTGACACTCGATGGGCAGAACTGGCGGTACTGTTTGCCGCGATGGTTTTGGCCAGTCAGGCCATTTTCGGAGGCTGGCTCTCCGAGCCGGTCGCTGAGCATCTCCTCTACATCCCGTTGATCTTCCTGGTCTGGGCCTGCCTGCGATTCGACGTCCCCGTCGTCACCCTCACCACCGCGCTTTTCTCGGGCTCCGTGATCGCGGGCACGTCGGCAGGCCTGGGGCCGTTCGGGGCGGAGGCCGTGCAGCGGTCCCTGTTCCATCTGCAGATGTTCATGATCCTCTATGCGCTGACGGGGTTGGCGTTCGCGGCCGTGGTCGCCGGACGCCGCGCCTCCGAACGCCGGCTCCAGCGCTCTCATGAAGCACTGGAGGACATCGTCCGCGAGCGGACCGACGCGCTGACGGTGGCCAATGCGGGGCTGCAGCAGGAAATGGCCGAGCACCAACGGGCCGAGGAGGGGCTCCGCGAGCGAGAAACCCGATACCGGGACTTGATCGCGCACCTGCACGTCGGCGTCGTGGTCCATGCCCCTGACACGAGCATCCTGGTGTCCAATGACCGGGCCGCTGAGCTGCTCGGTGTCACGACCGCCCAGATGCCGGGCAAGACGGACGACGACCCCGCGTGGTCGTTCGTGCGCGAGGACGGAACGACCTTGCCGACGGACGAATATCCGGTCAACCAGGTCCTGGCCACGCGACAGCCCCTGCGGGATTTCGTGTGCGGCATCAACCGGCCCGGCGGCGGGGACCTCAGGTGGATGCTGGTCAACGCCCTGCCCGAGTTCGACGACGCGCACGAACTGGCACGCGTCGTCGTGACGTTCATGGACATCACCGAGCGGCGGCGGCTCCAGGAACTCGAGATGCTGCGCCTGGACGCGGCCCTGGAGTCGATCGGAGACGGCATCATCATCACCAGCGACGACGGTACCATCCAGTACGTCAACCCCGCTTTCGAACGCCTGACAGGCTACTCTCGTCCGGAGGTCCTCGGACGCAACCCGCGGGTGCTCCAGAGCGGGCAGCACGACCAGACGTTCTACCGGCGGATGTGGCAGGCGGTCTCGAGCGGCGAGACCTGGCACGGCGAGTTCGTCGACAGACGCAAGGACGGCCTGCCGTACGATGCCGAGTCTACGATTTCGCAGATCCTCGACACGGCGGGCCGCGCGATCGGGTACGTCGGCGTCCAGCGGGACGTTTCCGAACGCAAGCGCGCGGAAGGCGTGACCGAGCAGCTCCGACTGGCGAGGAGCATCCAGCAGAGTTTCTTTCCGGAATCGCCGCCGGTGGTGCCGGGCTTCGACCTTGGCGGCGCCTCATATGCCGCGGAGGAGACAGGCGGAGACTACTACGATTACTTCCAGATGCCCGGGGGACGCATCGGGATCGTGCTGGCGGACGTCAGCGGCCACGGCCTTGGCCCGGCGCTGGTCATGTCGCAGACGCGGGCCTACCTCCAGGCCTTGCTACCGCTGGGTCTCGACGTCGGCGAACTCGCGACGCGGCTGAACGACTTCCTGCTCGCGGATCACCAGGAGGCGCGGTTCGTGACGCTCTTTCTGGCGCAACTGGACCCGCGGGACGGTAGCTTCTGCTACGCCAGTGCCGGGCATCGATGCTACGTGCTTGGCCCCGGCGACGAGGTGGAGCCGCTGGATGCGACCAGCGTGCCGCTCGGCATCCTGCCGGGGTGCGTGCCCAGCGCCCCGATGCGGACACTCCAACCCGGCCAGGTGATCCTGTTCCCGACCGATGGTGTCGAGGACACGGAATCGCCGCTGGGCGTTCCCTTCGGGGTCGAACGGGCGCTTGATGTCGTGAGGGCGAATCGGCACCTGTCCGCCGCGGAGATCGTCGAGACGCTCTACCAGAACCTCCGCAACTTCGCGCAGGACGCGCCTCAGCAGGACGACATCACCGCCGTGGTCCTGAAGGTCGAGGCCACGGCCCGGACAGCTGATCCATAGGGCCGACAGCGCAAGAATGACCCAGCCGTCGCCCTCTCGGCCCAGTCCTCGACCAGAAAGTCTGTCTGGCACAATAATGGGGTGATTGGTCCAGCGGGTACGGCGCTTGCCGGATCACGGGTGGCCGTGCTCGTTCTTGGCGTTTCACGCGGTTCGCTCAACATGCGATGAAAGGAGGCGGCTGTGAGATCGATCAGAGCGCTTCTGCTGCTCGTCGGCGCGGTTCTGCTGCTGGCGCCCGCCGCGGCGTCAGGTCAGCCATATCTGACGGCGTTTGTCGGAGGGAACTTCGGCGGCGACTCCGGCGTGTCGCTCGACCAGAGCATCGATGACATGTCAAGGCTCAGCTTCGGTGCAAGGCTGGGAGCGGGCGTAGGCATCTTCGGCGCGGAGATCGACATGGGATACACACCCGACTTCTACGGCAAAGGGACGATCTTCGACGCATCGAGTGTGCTGACGCTGACGGGAAACGTCGTCATCGGAGTCCCGCTCGGTCCCGTGCGCCCGTACGTCCTCGGTGGGCTCGGAGTGGTCCGGCGCACGGTCGACTATGCCTCCGGTGTAGGGCAGGACAACGTCACGGATTCGCGCGCGGCCTACAGCATCGGCGGCGGCGTGAGTTTCTTCTTCAGCGAGCATGTCGGCCTCAATGCCGACCTCCGGTACTTCCGGAACTTCTCGACGGGCAACTCGGTGCTGGACCTGTCGAACGAATCGTTCAATTTCGCGCGAGGGTCGCTGGGTGTGACCTTCAAATTCTGACGCACGGCGCCGAGGGTCCGGTGCCCGCCTTACTTGGCCGGCCGTGCGGGTCGGAGGCGGGAAATGCGCCCTGCGATCTCCCGGAGAAGTTCCCGGCCTTCGTCCTTGCTGTGTCCGTCAGCGGCCTTGAATCGATAGGTTTTCGTCGTGGACTTGATCGTAAGTTCGTCCTCGGACAGCGCATGCACGAACTCGCCGTACTTGAAGGAGAAGGCGTCCTTGGCCTTGTCACCTTCCTTGTCGGGCACGTACGCCACACCGAGG
>JAWOGY010000216.1:0-7315 GCA_046496425.1 Vicinamibacterales bacterium | reverse complement strand
TACATCCGGATGGTCTGGGCGCGCCGGACCGGACCTGAAGGCCGTGACGCACGGCTGGCGATGATCGTACTGCTCAAGCGGTCGTTCTCCGGGATGGGGCCGCTGCGGCGCTCGCTGCTCGCGCGACTCGAACGCCTCGGAACGACACCGGCCGCCGACAAGGTCCAGTTGCCTCTCTTCCGGGATGAGGGAGAAGACGATGAGGACGCGGCGCCGTGCGGGGTGTTGTGCGCGCCGGGACTCGAGGAGGAGTTCGAGGAACGGCGCCTGCTCCGCGCCCTTGCGGAGGCTGCGGCATTCGCCGAGCCGCAGGACTCCAAGCGGCGCGCGGTTGTCCGCATCCTGAAGCGCATCGCCGAGCCGGCGATTGTCTTCACCGAGTATCGCGACACCCTGACGGCGCTTCAGGACGCTCTTGGGACGGACACGGCGGTCCTTCACGGCGCGATGGACCGGCTCGAGCGCGCGGAAGCGGTCGGCCGGTTCAACGGCGGCCGCGCGCGTGTGCTGATTGCGACCGACGCGGCCGGCGAAGGCCTCAATCTCCAGCGCCGCTGCAGGCTCGTCATCAACCTCGAACTCCCCTGGAATCCGATGCGGCTCGAGCAGCGCGTGGGCCGCGTCGATCGCATCGGCCAGCGGTGCACGGTTCACGCCATCAACCTGCTGGCGTCCGGCACGGCCGAGTCGGGCCTGCTCGCACGCCTGTCCACGCGCCTGATCCAGGCCAGGACGGCTGTCGGCGCCATCGAGGACGTGCTGGGAGGGGGCGAGGAAGGACTGATGGCCGCCTGTCTGGGCCTGCTGGATACTCCCGAAGGCGTGCCGGCCGGCCTCGCGCCGGCCGGCGCCGAGGCCCTTCCTCCAGCGGTCCAGCGCCTCGACCTCGCAGGCGCCGCACGCGAGGTCGCCGCGCACCTCGCACTCCAGCGGCACCTCCATCGAGCGTCGGTGGCCGCGCAGCGCCGCCATCCGTGGTGCAAAGGTGTCCGCGGCCAGGATGGGAGCCTCGTGACAGCCGTCCGGCGCTCGCGCTGCTCAATCACGAAGGGCCGCACCGGTCTTCTCGTCGTCTTTCGGGTCCGCACGGAATCACATGCCGGCCTGGCGCCCGTCGAGGCGCTGGAAGCTGTTTTCGCCGAAGGCCCCTGCCCGCGTCTTTCCGGGCGCCAGGACGTGCGCGCCTTCGCATCGAGCGCAATGGCCGCGCTCGTGCCCCTGCTGGCCGCGGCCGTTCCCACCTCTGCCGCCGACGCTCGCCGCGCCGGTGAGGGCCCCAACCGCGACGCTCGCCTCGCCGCCAGAGCGAAGGCCCGCAGGGCGGTGCAGCGCGGCCTGTTCGACCGCAGAGCCGAGCGCGAAGCCGAAGGCTGTGAGGCGGAGGCGGCCGCCCCCACCTCGGCTTCCGCCGCCGCACAGGCGCCCCAACCCGTGCTGCTGCTGTTTGTGACCGTATGAAAGGCGGTTTCACAACCCGTTCTTGCGGGGCGAGCAGGCCGCCGCGCGCAGGTTGTGAGGCCGGTCCATTGTGATCGGGGGAGTATGCGGGCCGCTCGTGTCGCATCAGTATGCCGAGCAGCGGCTCGGGGCCGCGTTCGCTGGCCGGCTCGGGGAGCGGTCGAGAGACCAGGCCCGGCGGCGCATCCGCGCGTGGTGGCGCCGCGACGGGTGCGCCCTGGGGCCCTCCTCCTCGCTGCGCTCGATGTTCGACCGCGGGGCCGCGCCGCTTGTGGGCGTGCTGGGCTTCTCGGCACGTCAGCCGCGCGAAGCCTGTCGCGGGACCCTGCTGCTCGGCGATGCGGTCTCCGGGCCCGTCACGGTCCCGCTGCTTGTCGGAGCCTGGGGGGCGCCGCTCGATGCCGCCTGGGGCGCCGTCGCGCGCGAGAGCGCCCGGCTTGCGAGCGCCTGGGTGCTGTGCTTCAACGGCAGGGCACTCCGCCTGTGCGACGGGGGCAGTACCTTCGCGCGCGGGTTCCTCGAATTCGATCTCGAAGCGCTCGCCGACCACCCGGCCGCGATGGCCCTCTTCTGGGGCGCGATGCGCGCCGAGGCGCTGGGCACGATCACCACGGCCATCGCTCGCGAATCGGCGAAGCATGGCGTGGCCGTGTCGGCGTCGCTGCGGAACGGCGTTCGCGAGGCCCTCGAGCTGCTGCTGCAGGGCATGCTGGCCGCGGGGCCGCGGATTGCCGCCGCCCGCTTCGACACGGCTCGCGTCGCCTGGACACTCGACCAGGCTTTCACCATCGTCTATCGCGTGCTGTTCCTGCTGTTCGCCGAGTCGCGGTCGCTTGTTCCGACGTGGCACCCGGTGTACCGCCGCAGTTACACCATCGAGGGGCTGCGCCGGCAGGCGGAAACGCCCGGCGCCGAACGCGGCGTCTGGGAGGCGCTCCAGGCGGTGTCCCGCCTCGCACACGCCGGCTGCCACGCCGGCTCGCTCGTCGTCGCGCCCTTCAACGGCAGGCTCTTCGCGCCCGCGCGCACGCCGCTCGCCGAAACCGGTCGGCTCGACGATCGCCTCGTCGCGGACGCGCTCATGGCGCTGACGACCCTCGCATCCGGGGGCCGTCGCGAACGTGTCTCGTTCGGCGACCTCGGCGTCGAACAACTGGGCGCCGTCTACGAAAGCGTCCTCGACTACCAACCACAATGGACCGGTTTCAGAACCTGCGTACAGCGGCCCGACCGAGCCGCAAGAACGGGTTCTGAAACCGCGCGCCCTGAGCGTCCCGGCACGTGCGCACAGCGGCCGGCGCATGCCGTTCCCGTCACGCTCGTCAGCCGGGGCGAGATTCGGAAATCGAGCGGCACGTTCTACACGCCGCGTGCGATTACCGAGTACCTCGTGCGGCACACGCTGCGGCCGCTGGTCGAGGGCGCGACGGCGGACGCCATCCTGCGCCTGAAGGTGCTCGACCCGGCCATGGGCAGCGGCGCCCTCCTCGTGGCGGCGTGCCGCTATCTCGCTGCCGCATACGAAGCGGCCCTCGTGCGGGAGCGGGGGTGCTTCGCGGCGGACATCGGCGAGTCCGATCGCGCCCATTTCCGTCGCCTCGTGGCGCAGCACTGCCTCTACGGCGTCGATCTCAACGCCATGGCGGTCCAGTTGGCCCGCCTGTCGATGTGGCTCACGACTCTGGCCCGCGGCCGGCCGCTCTCGTTTCTCGACCATCGCTTCGTCATCGGCGACAGTCTGGTGGGAGCCACGCTGGAGGACGTGGCGCGCCAGCCTCCCGGCGGGAGCCGCTCCAGGCGTGCGCCCGGTCCCCTGCCCCTGTTCGAGGCCGACGACGAGGCGGCGGCGATGAGGGCGGTGGTGCCGGTTCGCGACCTTCTGGCCGCGACGCCTGACGACACGGCCGAGACAATCCGCGCCAAGGAGCGGATGCTGGCGTCCACGCGCGCGCCTGCCTCCGCCATGGCGGCCCTGCGCCGGATCGCCGATCTCTGGTGCGCGTGCTGGTTCTGGGCGGACACCAGCGTGCCGCGACCCGGGCCGGCGGAGTTCGGCGATCTGGCCGCTGCCCTTCGCTCGGGCGGCGCCAGCCTGCCCGAGAGCATCGCGCGGCCCCGTCTCGACGAGGCGCGGCGCATTGCCGGACTTCGCCGGTTCCTGCACTGGACGCTCGAGTTCCCCGAAGTGTTTTTCGATCGCGACGGCTCGCCGCTCGACGCGCCAGGTTTCGACGCCATTCTCGGCAACCCGCCGTGGGAGATGGTGCGGGGCGACACGGGCAAAGACGATGCGAGGGGGGAACGCCGGAATTCGGCTGCCCTGCTCACGCGCTTCGTTCGGCAGTCGGGCGTCTACAAGGCCTGCGCCGAGGGTCATGCGAATCAGTACCAGTTGTTCGTCGAGCGCAGTGTCGGCCTGCTCAAGCGCGGCGGCAGGCTCGGCCTCGTCGTGCCCTGGGGATTGGCCACGGACCACGGCAGCGCCGCGCTGAGACGCCTGCTCTTCGAGCGATGTGCGACCGACGCCATCGTGGGCTTCGAGAACAGCGGCGGCATCTTCCCGATTCATCGCGGCGTGCGGTTCCTGCTGCTGTCAACCTCGCCGGGCGGCGTGACGCGCGAGGTGCGGTGCCGTTTCGGCGAGCGGGATCCAGCCGTGCTGGACGAAGCGGACGCGGGTTCGGACCCGGCCAGCGGGCGCGGCGTTACGCTGACGCCGGCCCTGCTGCGGCGGCTTTCCGGACCGGGCCTCGCGATCCCTTGCGTCAGGACGCGCGAGGAGCTTCAGCTTCTCGAGCGGCTGGTGGCCGCGCACCCGGCAATGGCAGACGAGCGCGGGTGGGGGGCCCGGTTCGGGCGCGAGTTGAACCGCAGCGACGACAAGGCGCTGTTCTCGCTCCGCAGGACCGGCATGCCTGTCGTCGAAGGCAAGCATCTCGACCCGTTCGGCGTGCGACTCGAGGAGTGCTCCCTCTGGATCCGCCGCGCCGGCGATCTCTCCGGGTCGCCGCTGAGGGAAGCGGTCGGCCGACACCGGCTGGCCTATCGCGACGTGGCGTCGGCGACCAACCGCCTCACACTCATCTCGGCCATCGTGCCGCCGGGCGCGGTTACGGTCCATACGCTCTACTGCCTCAAGGACCGGATGCCCTTCGACGACCAGGTCGTTCTGTGCTGCCTGCTGAACAGCTTCGTGGCGAACTTCCTGGTGCGGTTCTGGGTCACGACGCATCTCGGGTCGGCGACGGTCGAACGCGTGCCGGTGCCAAGGCCGGCGGCCGCTTCCGAAGTGGCCGGCCGCCTCCGTGAGCTTGGGCGCGCCCTGCTGCGGGCCAACGGGCGCGACTTGTCGGCCGCGGCCGAGGTCCAGGGCCTCGCGGCGTTACTCTATGGCCTGTCTCCGGCCGAATTCGCCCTGGTCCTCGAGTCGTTTCCGCTGGTCGACGCGGGCCTCAGGGCGGCCGCCGCGGAGTGCCACCGCCGTCTGGCGGCCCGTCCCAGCCAGGTATAATCTCACTGGGGACGGCTTCACAACCTGCGTACGCCGGCTGCCTCAGACCGGACGAACGGGTTGCGAAGCCGGTTTTCAACTGACGGTTTGAAGACAATTCATTCGATTGGGGGCTGTCATGAAGGGCAATCCGAAGGTCATCCAGATTCTGAACGAGCGGCTCGCCGAGGAGTTGACCGCGATCAGCCAGTACATGGTGCACTCGGAGATATGCGCCAACTGGGGTTTCGGAAAGCTCCACGAGGCCATCGAGAAGCAGGCGATCGACGAGATGAAGCACGCGGAGTTGCACATCGGCCGCATCCTGTTCCTCGAAGGTTCGCCGACCGTGTCGAACCTGCACAAGATCAAGATCGGACATACGGTCGAGGAAATCGTTTCCCTCGACGAAGGCGACGAACTCGACGCCGTGAAGGCCTACAACGACTCCATCGCCGCGTGTGAGGCTGCAGGCGACAACGGCTCCGCCGACATGCTGAGGAAGATCCTGCAGGACGAGGAGCGCCACGCGGACTGGGGCGAGACCCAGCGCGAACTGATCAAGCAGATGGGGCTCCAGAACTACCTCGCGACTCAGGCGTAGGACCGGACGGCAGGCCCGGGCATGCGGCCATCAGGGACGGTTTCAACACCTGCGTCCGGCGGCCGGACGAAGCCGCGAGAACGGGTGTTGAAATCGTTCGTCTGTGCTGCGGCGCTGGTCCTCGTCGCGGACGCGATCGCCATGTCACAGGCTCCCGCCGACCTGCTGATCCGCAACGCCCGCGTCGTTCACGGCGACGGGCGGGTGACGCCGCGCGCGACGGTGGTCGTGCGCGGCGCCCTCATCACCGGCGTCGACCCGGCGTCGCAGGATCGTCCCGCTGCCGCCGAGCCTCCAGCCCGCCGCGTCATCGATGCCGCCGGCAGGACCATGATGCCGGGGCTCATCGACGCGCACGTGCATGCCGAGCCCTGGACGCCGGCCGTGTTCCTCAAGTACGGCGTCACGACGGTCCGAGATCTGCACAGCGATGCCGGCTTCATCTTCCCGATGGCGAAGGCCGACTCGCCCGATCGTCCGCGCATCATCACGTCAGGACCGCTCATCGACGGGCCGGGAAGCTTCTGGAAGAACAGTGTGCAGGTGGGCACCGTCGGCGAGGCGCGCGCGGCGGTCCGCGCGCAGATCGACGCCGGCGCGAAGGTCATCAAGGTCTACACGCGCCTGCAGCCGTCGATGGTCGCTGTGATTGCCGCCGAGGCCCGCGCCCGCGGCGTGCCGGTGGCCGCGCATCTCGGCAGGACAACAGCCGTGCAGGCCGCCGAGGCGGGCGTCGCGAGCATCGAACACCTGAGCGGCGTTGCCGACGCCGCGTCGGACGATCCCGTCCGGCTCTTCGCCGCGCACGACGATTTTCTGGGCGGCTGGACGGCGTTCGAGCTGGAATGGCAGCGGGTGCCGTTCGCGCGCCTCGAGGCGGTGGCGCAGCAGCTTGTCGCCCGCGCTACCGTCATCGTGCCGACGCTGGCCCTGCACGAGGCGTTCTCGAGAATGGCCGACGCCGACCTGATGCGCGACCCGGCGCTCGCCGACGTGCCGCCGGCCGTGCTGCGCGACGGGTGGGACCCGGCCGACATCATGGGCCGCGCGCACTGGACGCCCGGGACGCTGGCGCAGTTCAAGAAGACACTGCCGGTGCTGCAGCGGTTCGTCGGCTATTACCACAAGCTCGGCGGGAAGATCGCGGCCGGCACCGATACCCCCCAGCAGTTCGTCGTGCCCGGCGCCAGCCTGCACCGTGAATTGGAACTCTACGTGGCGAGCGGCCTCTCGCCCGCGGCTGCCCTCTTCACGGCCACCGGGGGCGCGGCCGCATTGCTGGGCATCCAGGAGCGCGTGGGCACCATCGGCGCCGGCATGGCCGCCGACTTCCTGCTGCTCGACGGCGACCCGCTCGCGGACATCCGGAACACGCGGAAGATCGCGGTGGTGGTCAAGGACGGGGTCGTGATCGGGGCGAGGGACTAGGGATTCGGGGCTCGGGACTCGGGGCTCGGGACCAGATGAAAGACGGCGACCTTGGACTGTCGGACGCGGGTGGAGTGCAGCGCGCGGCACGCCGCGGGCGCCCTCGGCGACACCACGACAGAAGGCGCACGTGGTGTGCTGCGCGCAGCGAGCGATCGGGCGAAGGTGCGAGCGTGTCCCTCGAAGCGGGACCGCAGCGCGCGGCACGCCGCGGGCGCCCTCGGCGACACCACGACAGAAGGCGCACGCGGTGTGCTGCGCGCAGCGAGCGATCGGGCGAAGGTGCGAGCGTGTCCCTCGAAGCGGGACCGCAGCGCGCGGCACGCCGCGGGCGC
>JAWOGY010000183.1:0-17451 GCA_046496425.1 Vicinamibacterales bacterium | reverse complement strand
ATGACAGTCTCTCCGGAAACTTCCCCGATCGCCGCCACAAGAGATTCCCTGTTGTAAAGGTTTTCCGGAATATAAGCTTCAAAACCGCCGTCAGTTTCCACGAAGGTATCGAAACCAACTTCCGCCATCCCGGCCATCAGCACATCGGCAACCCATTGCACGGCAGGTTCCATTGAAACAGTTATCTTAATTGTATCCATAATTCCTGATTTTTCCCTTGGTGACTTCATTTATTGCCAGGAGAATTCATTTATTGCCACGAAGTTACTTCGCGCAGGTGGCAGCCGGACTCCTGGCCGCGGACGAGCGCCTGACGCGGGGGGCCTACCGCGCCGCGCTCCGGAGGGCCTTCGTGGGGCGCGGCATCCTCTCGATGTCGTCGGCCGCGGGCATGGTGGAGACGCGGAGGCTTCGCGGAGAGAAAACGCCCCGCAGCCGCCAGGGGCGGCTGCGGACCATCGAAGTGCCAATCGACGGGCGCGCCTACGGACTCAGGCTCCGCCGGCTGCTGGTCGAAGCGCCGCTCGGAGCCACCCGCTGGTCGGCGGCGTCGGCCGCGCCCGACCTCGGGCCGCTCGCGCCAGCGACGCCCGACCGCGCGAGCCGGGCGTTTGTCGAGGATCTGCTGCGGCGCGGGCGCGTGGACACGGGCGGCCTGCATCGGCGCGCAACCAAGACGACTCGCCCAGGCCGGGCCACGCATGCGCTCGTGCGCGAGGGGCGGCGCGTACGGCTCGTGCGCCAGCGGATTCACGCGCGGCCGTGAGACTGCGAACTATACTTGGGCCGATGGACAGACAGGCCGGGCCTCGCCAGGAGTACGCGCGCCGTCTTGCGGAGCGGCAGGCTGCGGCTGCCCGCGCGGCCCGCCTCGATCGCTGGATGTCGCATGCGCGCCTGGCAGCGGTCGCTGGCGCCGCCGCAGTGGCCTGGCTGGTGTGGGGCCGGCACGTCCTGTCCTCCTGGTGGTTCGCGGTCCCGGCCGCGGCGTTTCTCACACTGGCTGTCGTGCACGGGCGCGTCATCGCCTCGCGCCTGCGGGCGGAGCGAGCCGCCGCGTTCTACGACCTGGGCCTGGCGCGGCTGGATAACCGGTGGGCGGGAAGAGGCGACGCCGGCGAACGGTTCCTCGATCAGGCTCACCTGTACGTCAGCGACCTCGACATCTTCGGGCGAGGCTCGCTGTTCGAGCTGCTCTGCACGGCGCGCACCCGGGCGGGCGAAGACACCCTGGCGGCCTGGCTGCGGGCTCCCGCCTCGCCGGGTGACGTGCGCGCGCGGCAGGAGGCGGTGCGCGACTTGCAGCCCCGGGTGGACCTGCGCGAGGACCTTGCCCTGCTCGCCGCCGAGGTGCGTGACCGCGTGCACGCAGGATCGCTCTCGGCCTGGGCCACCGCCGAGCCCGTGCTCCGCTCGCGGCTCATCCCGATAGCGGCGGCGCTGCTGGCGGGCGCATCCGTCCTGTCCCTCTCCCTGTGGTGGGCCGGCCTGGCCTCCCCCGTCGCCGCCGCCGCCTGCCTCGCTGCCGAACTCGCTTTTGCGCTGCCGCTCCGGGCCAGGGTCAAACGCGTCATCGGCGCGGTGGGCGCGGCGAGCGCGGAACTGGGTGTGCTGGCGCACATTCTCACCCGTCTCGAGCACGAGCGCTTCTCCAGTCCGCGCCTGCTCGAACTCGGCGCCCTGCTGGCGTCCGATGGCGTGCCGCCGTCGACGCGCATCGCGCAGCTTCGCCGGCGCATCGACCTGCTCGACGCGCGCCGCAATCAGCTCTTCCTGCCGATCTCCTGCCTGCTGCTGTGGGGCACGCAGTTCGCGCACGCCATCGAGTCGTGGCGAGCGGCGGCGGGGCCGTCGGTGCCGCGCTGGCTGGCGGTGGTCGGAGAGATCGAGGCCCTCTCCGCGATGGCCGGCTACGCGTGGGAGAACCCCGAGGACCCGTTTCCGGAGGTGGTCGACGAGGCCGGCGGGCCGCGCTTCGAGGCCGACGCGCTGGGCCATCCCCTCATCCCGCGGGAGTCGTGCGTGCGCAACGACGTCCGCCTCGGCGGCGAACGTCCGCAGGCGCTGGTCGTCAGCGGCTCCAACATGTCGGGGAAGAGCACGCTGCTGCGGACCGTCGGCGTCAACACGGTCATGGCACTCGCCGGCGCGCCCGTGCGGGCGGGCCGGCTGAGGCTGACGCCGCTCTCGGTGGGCGCGACGCTCCGCATCCAGGACTCGCTGCAGACGGGCACGTCCCGCTTCTACGCCGAGATCACGCGGTTGCGCGCGATCGTCGATCTCACGGGGGGACAACCGCCGCTGCTTTTCCTCCTCGACGAAATGCTGAACGGCACCAATTCGCGCGACCGGCGGACCGGCGCCGAGGCGGTGCTCGGCTGGCTCGTCGGGCACGGCGCCATCGGGCTCGTGACCACGCACGATCTCGCCCTCTCGCAGATCGCCGACGCGCTCGCGCCTCGCGCGGCGAACGTGCATTTCGAGGACCATCTCGAGGAGGGCCGCATCAGGTTCGACTACGTGTGCCGGCCGGGCATCATGACCAGGAGCAACGCCCTCGAGCTGATGCGGGCGGTCGGGCTCGACGTGGGCCCCGCGAGCGGGGCGGACGCCGGGCAGGATCAGCGGGCGTAAGTGATGCGGTAGATGGCGCCCGCGTGGTCGTCGGAGACCAGCAGCGCCCCGTCGGGCATGACCAGGACGTCCACGGGGCGGCCCCACGGCTTCCGGCCCTGCAGCCAGCCCTCGACAAACGGCTCGTACGCGGTGACGCGGTTGCCGGCGATCGTGACCTTCATGACCCGGTAGCCGATCGGCGTGCTGCGGTTCCACGATCCGTGCTCGGCAATCAGGATCTGGTTCCGGTACGCGGCGGGAAACATCGTTCCGGTATAGAACCGCATGCCGAGCGCGGCGACGTGCGGCCCGAGCGCCCGGGCTGGCGCGGCAAAATCCGAGCACGGGCGTTTCGCGCCGAACTCGGGGTCGGCGATGGTGCCGCCGTGGCAGTACGGGAAGCCGAAGTGGAGCCCCCTGGCGGGTGCGACGTTCAGCTCGTCCGGCGGCACATCGTCACCCATCATGTCGCGCCCGTTGTCGGTGAACCAGAGCTCCTTCGTCACCGGGTGCCAGTCGAAGCCCACCGTGTTGCGGACCCCGCTCGCGAAGACGCCCATGCCCGAACCGTCCGGCCTGATCCGGGTGATGGACGCGTAGCGCGCGTCGGCGCGCTCGCAGACGTTGCACGGAGCGCCGACGGGCACGTAGAGCCATCCATCCGGCCCGAACGCCACGAACTTCCAGCCGTGGTGCCGGTCCTTCGGATAGGCGTCGGTCACCACGACCGGGGCCGGGGGCTTGTCGAGCGAGGCCTCGATGTTGTCGAACCGCAGGAGGCGGGACACCTCGGCGACAAACAGCGCGCCGTTCCGCACGGCCACGCCGTTCGGCATCTCCAGGCCGGTGGCAATCGTCACGACCCTGTCGGCCTTCTGGTCCTTGTCGGCATCGACGACGGCGTACACGTTGCCGGCGGTGCGCGTGCCGACAAACAGCGTGCCGCCCGGGGCCAGCGCCATGGAGCGGGCGTTGGGCACGTTCTCCGCGTAGACGCTGATTGAAAAACCCGGGGGGAGCTTGAGCGTCGACAGGGGGAGCCGCGAGGACGAGGGGGACTGGGCCGTCAGCAGCGCCGCCATTCCGCAGGCGGCGGCACCGGCGAACCCGGCGGCGGCGCGTCCGCGAGTGACCGATCGCATGGCGGGCCCTCCGATCTCGAACGTCTAGTTCACGCCCATCCCGCAGCCGCCGGGCATTCCGGCGTGCGGGCATCCGCCGCAGGCGTGGCCGGCGGGCTCGGGCGAGGTTCCGGACGCCGCCGCGCCGACGGCGAAGGCGGACAGCTGCTTGTCGACGCGCTCGCCGCGGCAGGCGGGGCACACCGGCGTCACCCCTTCGCGCATGAGGACTTCGAACCGCGTTCCGCAGTCGGCGCACGTGTACTCGAAGAGCGGCATCCCCGCAGTATATCCTACTGGTCAGGGCCGAACCGGCCCCGACCTGATACGATGACCGGGCGCCATATGTCCAAGTTCTACATCACCACCGCCATCGACTACGTCAACAGCCGGCCGCACCTCGGCACGGCCTACGAGAAGATCACCGCCGACATCATCGCCCGCTACAAGCGGCTCGCCGGCGTGCCCACCCATTTCCTGATGGGCAACGACGAGCACTCGCTGAACGTGTTCCGCCGCGCGAAGGAGCAGGGCCTCGAGGCCAAGGCCTACTGCGACCAGATGGAGCGGGAGTTCCGCGAGGTCTGGCAGCGGCTGGACGTGTCGTTCGACGACTTCATCCGGACCACCGACGAGCGCCACCGCATCGGCGTGACCGCGCTGGTCGAGCGGATCCGGACCGCGGGCGACATCTACGAGGGGCACTACGAAGGCTGGTACTGCAACTCCTGCGAGGCCTTCAAGCAGGAGAAGGACCTCGTCGACGACCAGTGCCCGGTGCATCGCACCAAGCCCGACTGGATCACGGAGAAAAACTACTTCTTCCGCCTGTCGAAGTACCAGCAGGCGCTCCTCGACCATTACGCGCGGCATCCGGAGGCGCTCGAGCCCGAGGTCCGGCGCAACGAGATCCTGAGCCTCATCCAGGGCGGCCTCGACGACATCTCCATCAGCCGCGCGGGCCAGGCCTGGGGCATCCCGCTGCCGTTCGACCCGCAGAGCGTCGTGTATGTCTGGTTCGACGCGCTCATCAACTACGTCTCCGCGCTTGGCTTCGGCGGCGACGACGCGGAGTTCGCGCGGTGGTGGCCGGCCTCGCTGCACGTCATCGGCAAGGACATCACGCGCTTCCACTGCGTCATCTGGCCCGCGATGCTGATGAGCGCGGGCCTCGAGCTGCCCGAGCGCGTGTTCGGCCACGGCTTCGTGTACTTCAAGGGCGAGAAGATGAGCAAGTCGCTCGGCACGATCGTCGACCCGCTCGACGCGGCGTCGAAGTTCGGGCCGGATCCGCTGCGGCTCTTCCTCGTTCGCGAGTTCGCCTACGGCCAGGACGGCGACTTCTCGTGGGAGCGGTTCGAGGAACGCTTCAACTCCGACCTCGCCAACAATCTGGGCAACCTCGTCAGCCGCATCGCCACGATGGCCGACAAGTACTGCGGGGGGCGGTTGCCGCGACCGGCAGGCGAGCCCGGCCGGTTGTCGCAGGTTGCCGCCGCCGCCGTGGCGGCCTATCGCGAATCGATGGATCGGTTCGCCCTGCAGGACGGCATGGCCGCCGCCTACGGCATCATCGACGCGGCCAACTCGTTCATCGCCGAGACAGAACCGTGGAAGCTGGCCAAGGAAGAGGCAAACGCCCCGCGCGTCGCGCAGATACTCTACGAGGTCGCCGAGGCGCTGCGGATTGCCGCTGTCCTGTTGCTGCCGGCCATGCCCGCGTCTGCGGCCGAGATCCTCCGCCGTGTCGGCACACCGACGTCCGACACCGGACACCGGCTCGACGACACGTCCTGGGGCGCGGCCGGCGACCTCATGACGATCAAGGCCGACGCCATGTGGCCGCGCATCGGGGAAGCGAGGAAGACGTAGGAAGAAGTAGTCAGTAGTCAGTAGTCAGTAGGGAAGCCAGAAGCCAGAAGCCAGAAGACAGAAGACTGAAGACTGAAGGGTGTCAACGCGCTCGACATGGAGGTCGAGGCTTTCCTGGCCTGAGCGAAGTCGAAGGCAGCCTCGACGTGACACGCTGTGATCCCGCCGCACGATGCGGTGGCGTCTCGTCCTAATCGAATCCCGAATCCCGAATCCCAAGTCCCGAGTCCCGAGTCCCGAGTCTGACTAGCCCCTAGCCCCTAGCTTCACCGCACCGATTCCGGGCCGGTCCGGGATCACCACCTTGCCGTCGACGACCTTCGCGCCGTCGAAGACGTCGTTCGAGATGAGGAGCGCGCCGTCGAGATCGGCCCAGTCCACCATGGGCGAGAGGTGCGAGGCCGCCGAGATGCCGCACGAGGTCTCCGTCATGCAGCCGAGCATGACCTTCATGCCCAGGCCGCGCGCGAGCTGCAGCATCTTGTGCGCCTCGCGCATGCCGGTCGCCTTCATGAGCTTGATGTTGATCCCGCTGTACACGCCGAGGGCCTTCCGCACGTCGGACAGGCGCTGCACGCCCTCGTCGCCGATGATCGGGAGCGGGCTGCGCTCGGTGATCCAGGCGAGGTCGTCGACGCGCTCCTTGGGCAACGGCTGCTCGACATAGAGGAACCCGCGCTCCTTCAGCCAGCCGATCATGTCGAGCGCCTGCTGGCGGTCGGTCCAGCCCTGATTGGCGTCGCCGCTCATCGGCTTGTCGGTCACCGACCGGATGGCCTCGACCATGGCTTTGTCGGTGTCCCGGCCCAGCTTGATCTTCAGCATCCTGAATTCGGCGGCCTCGCGCGTCTTCTCTTTCACGACGTCCGGCGTGTCGATGCCAATCGTGAACGTCGTGACCGGTGCCAGCCTCGGGTCGTAGCCCCAGATGTTGTACCAGGGCTGCTGCATGAGCTTGCCGACGAGGTCGTGCAGGGCGATGTCCACCGCGGCCTTCGCGGCCGGGTTGCCCGGAGCCAGGCCATCGATCGCCTCGAGGATCGACTCGAACTCGAACGGGTTGGCGAATCGTCCGATGTCCACCTTCGCGAGGAACGCGGTCGCCGTGTCGTGCGATTCACCGAGGTACGGCGGCATCGACGCCTCGCCGTAGCCGATCATGCCGTCGTATTCGATCTCGGTGAGCACCACGGGCGTCGTCGTTCGCGAGCTCACGGCGACCGTGAAGACGTGCTTCAGCTGCAGCGTATAGGGCCGGAACCGCAGCGTCATCCGGGGACGGCCCGACGCGGTGCGAACCCCGGGCGCCTGCGACCATGCGCCTGCCGGCAACAGCACTGCACCGGCTGCCATCGTGGAGTGTCGGAGAAACGTGCGTCGCGTGGACATGCGGGTACCTCGCTGAAGCAGCGCCGATTATAGCCCGTACGCGAGAAGACCCGGGGCCAGGGCCCCGGGTCTCTGATGCGGGGACGGGCACCCCGCCCGATGTTCTGCGGCGGGTTACACCACCGCACGCCGAAGCGCCTTGCTGGCCGCGCTGAAGAGCTCGTCCGGCGTGAACGGCTTGGCCACGTAGTCGGCGGCGCCGCGCTGGATGGCCTCTACGGCCGTGTCGATCGAGGCGTAGCCCGTGACCATGACGACCGGGAGCGTCGGGCGGTGCTTCTTGATGGTCGGCAGCAGTTCGAGGCCGTTCGTGTCGGGCATCCTCATGTCGAGCAGGACGAGGTCGTACATCTCGTTCAGGATGCGGTTCAGCGCCTCGCGGCCGGAGAACGCCTCGTCGACCCGGAACCCGCGGCGGGTGAGCGTGCGCCGCACGCTGTTGGCCGCCACCACCTCGTCGTCGACAACCAGGACCTTGCGGCCGGCCGCCTTCGCGGCGTTCCAGCGGCCGGCGACGGGCATGTCGCTCCGGCCGAGCGCGTCGGCGTACGCCTCGGACGTGGATGCCGCCACCTCGGCGAAGCTGAACGGCATGTCCACGTCGATGAAGTCGTTGGCACGCGCGGCGATGGCCGCCGGCGCCTTTTTCCTCCGCTCCGCCACCACCAGCGGGCACTCCGGCTGCTCGCAGGTGCCCTTCGTCCTGAACCGTCTGCACGACCGCTCGCCGAGCTCGCAGAAATCCACCCGGGCGACATCGGACCGGGTCAGGTGCGTCACGTACTCGGGGGAGGTGGCTGCGGCGACTTCAGCCGCGTCGAACGGCATGTCGACGTCGATGATGTCCGTTGCCTTCGGGAGCGGCTTCGGCGCCGGCTTCGCGGTGGGGTGCGGCTTCATGACAATCGTGACCCGCTCGATGGCCGACTCGAGCTCCTCGGGCGTGAACGGCTTGGGAACGTAGCCCGCAGCGCCGGCGCGTGTCGCCCCGATGGCCGAGCCGATCGACGCGTACCCGGTCATGATGATGACCGGGATGCCGGGCCAGCGGGACTTCACGGCGCTGACCAGGTCGAGGCCCCCCGCCTGCGGCATCATCAGGTCGGCCAGGATCATGTCGAAAGCGGGGTCGCGCTCGATCGCCTTCACCGCGTCGGCGACCGACAGCGCCTGCTCCACGGTGTGTCCTCTGCGCGCGAGGATCTTTTCCACACCGCTGCACACGATTCGCTCGTCGTCCACCACCAGCACGCGCATCACCTTGGTCTGGGTCATCATGGTATCCACCTCGGTTCAACCTCGACAACCTGATATGCAATGTGTCTGCCGTACTAACATCGCGTAACTCAATGGGACGTAAGTGTCTGTGGAACATAAGTTTAAGTCTCGATTCCGACGCTCATGTGTCATTGCCAGAACGGTCGAAGTGTATATGCGTGATATGCAGGGGTCGCTCTCGGCCAGTCGATGAGGGCTGGTCAGAACCGCCAGCTTCAGTGGCTGGGCCTCAGAATCCCGCGAAATTGCAGGGGACCTGCGCTGTCGGATGGCGGGGAAGGCGGATGAGCGACTGCATACACGGCGTATGCGGTTCGACGGGCTTGATATACAAAGCGGAATGATAGGAGTTGCACTACACCCGGGGGACTTCGTCCACTTGCCCCGCAGTCGCGCCGGATTCGTCGTGGTCGGCGCCCTGCCCGCCCCTGATGCCGTGCCGGCGCATGAGCATCTGGAAGTTCGGGCGCTGGATTCCCACCTCCGCCGACGCCCGCGTGACGTTCCACCCGTTGCGCTGGAGCGCCTCGAGCACGAACTCCCGCTCCAGGTCGGTGACGGCCTGTTCGCGCAGCCGCTTCTTCAGCGTCAGGAAATCCCTGTTGGTCGTCGGGATCTGCAGGTCGGCCGGGAGCGACTGCCGGGCCAGCGTTCTCGGCAGGTGTCTCGGCTCGATCACGTCGGCATCGCACGCGATGACGGCCCTCTCGACGAAGGCCTCCAGCTGTCTGACGTTGCCGGGCCAGTCGAACTGCCCCAGCAGCTTCAGGGCGTCTTCCGAGAACCGGGCGACGGGTTTTGCGCACCGTCCGCGTGATTTCGCCAGCAGGTGGCAGGCCAGCAGGGGGATGTCCTCCCGGCGCTCGCGCAGCGGCGGGAGCTGGATCGGGAAGACGTAAAGGCGGTAGTAGAGATCCTCCCTGAACGTGCCCTCGCGGACCATCTTCTCGAGGTCGCGATTGGTGGCGAACACCAGCCGGACGTCCACGTGCCGGGGCGTGGTCGAGCCCACCGGCAGGAACTCGCGTTCCTGGATGAATCGCAGCAGCTTGGCCTGCACTTCAACGTCCACGTTGCAGATCTCGTCGAGGAAGACCGTCCCGCGGTTGGCGACCTCGAAGATGCCCCGCCTGTCGCTGGTCGCCCCCGTGAAGGAGCCTCTCAGGTGGCCGAACAGCTCCGACTCGAGCAGCGTCACCGTCAGCGCGCCGCAATCGACGGCGAAGAACCGCTCGTGCTTCCGCGGGCTCAGGTCGTGGATGGCGCGGGCCACCAGTTCCTTGCCCGTGCCGGTCTCGCCGATAATCAGGACCGTGCTCGACGTCGACGCCACCTTGCGGAGGTTGCGGTAGACCTCCTGCATCTTCGGGCTCGAACCCACGATGCCGGCGAACATGGCCGGGTCGTCGCTCGCGGGCGGCGGCGCGCCGTGGCTGCGCAGCAGCAGCCGGCGGCGGTCCCAGGCCTTGCGGGCGACCGCCGCCATTTCGTCCGGCGTGAACGGCTTCGGCAGGTAGTCGAAGGCGCCCACCTTCATCGTCTCGACGACCGACGCGATGGTGGCGTAGCCGGTGATGACGACGGGCACGACGTCGGGATACCGGCTGCGCAGGGCCTCGAGCAGTTCCATCCCGCCCATCTCGGCCATCTTGAGGTCGGTGAACACGAGGTCGAACGCCTCGCGGCCGAGCAGGTCGAGGGCCGCGGCCCCGCTCGGGGCGGTCGTGACCTCGTACCCTTCGCGCACCAGGATTTTCTCGCAGCTCCGGCAGATCGACGGCTCGTCGTCGACGACGAGCACCCGCGGCGCCCGTGCGCTAGTCATCGTCGGAGGTCCCCCCGATCGGCACGCTGATGATGAAGGTGGTGCCCTTGCCGCGGGCGGTGTCGATCCGGATCTCTCCGTGGTGCCGCTGGATGATGCCGTACGCCACCGAGAGGCCCAGTCCGGTGCCCGTCTTCTTGGTGGTGAAGAACGGCTCGAAGATGCGCACCCGCACCTCGTCCGGTATGCCGGGCCCGGTGTCGGAGACTCGCAGCTCCACGGCCTTTCTCGCGGAGTCGGCCGACGAGGCGACGCGCAGCTCGCCGCCCTGCCCCATCGCCTCGGCGGCGTTGAGGACGATGTTGAGGACGACCTGGCGCATCTGATCGGCGTCGGCAAGCACCGTCGGCAGGTGCGGATCGAGCTCGTACACGATGCGGGTGTTCCGGAAGACGGTCTGATTGCGAACCAGCGCGAGCGTGTCCTCCACCACCTGGTTCACGTCCAGCAGCGTGCGCTGCGGCTTGGTCTGCCGCGAGAAATCGAGCAGCCCCTTCACGATCTTCCGGCAGCGCAGCGTCTCGTTGACGATGGTCTGGATGTCCTCCCGCCACGGGTGATCGTCGGCTAGATCCTCGAGCATCAGGCTGCTGTTGGTGAGGACGCCCGTCAGCGGATTGTTGATTTCGTGGGCGACGCCCGCGGCCAGTTTGCCGATGGCCACCATCTTCTCCGACTGAATCATCTGCGCCTGCATGCGCTTCAGCTCGGCGGTCCGCTCCTCGACCTTCCGCTCGAGTTGGTCGGCACTCTCGCGCAGCGCCTTGTGGGCGAGTTGCAGCTCGCCGGTCATCGTGTTGAAGCTCTGCGCGAGGTATCCCAGCTCGTCGTCGCCGCCGCCGTCTACCGCCTGCGAGTAGTCGCCCTGGGCGATGCGCTGGGCGGCGAGGGCCATGCCGTGGATGGGCCCGGAGATCCGGCGGGCGACCCGCACCGACACCAGGTAGACCAGCGCCACGCCGCCTGCCGCGATGCCGAGAAAGACCAGCAGGCTCCGCCACAGGCTGTCGGTGAAGGGCCGCTCGAGCACCCCGACGTAGAGCATTCCGACGGTGGCGCCGGCAATGTCGCGAATCGGGGCGTACGCGGACAGGTACCAGTCCTGCACGACGAACGCCCGGCCCCGCCAGGTCTCGCCACGGGACAACACGGCGTCGGCCACCTCCGTGGAGGCCTGCGTGCCGATGGCGCGCGTGCCGTCGGCCGACCGCACGTTGGTCGACACGCGCACGTCGTTCTGGAAGATGGTGGCCGTGCCGACCGGCCGCCCTTCGTACTCCTCCTCCTTGAAGACCGTCCGGCGGACCTTGTCGACGATGTCGTAGTTGCGCGTGATCAGGATGCCCCCGTCGAGCACGCCCAGCAGGCGCCCGGCCGGGGTCGTGACGGGGGCCGCCGCCCTGAGCATCATCCCGGAACGCAGCTCTTTCGTGACAGGCGGGCGGGCCCGGGGCGTGGGCGTGATTGTCATCCTGGCCTGCTTCGCCAGGGCTGGCGACTCCTGCTCCAGCACGTCGGCGTCGACCACCTCCGTGCCGGCCGCCGGCTCGAGGCTCTTCAGCGCCAGCGTCACCAGCGCGTCGTCGGCCACGCCTTCGGTGGGAGCCGCCGGGTTACCCGACCTGTAGAACACCCGGCCGTCGGCATCCGTCAGCGTCAGTACGTCGAGACGCTCGGCCCGACGGATGCGGTCCATCTCCTCGGCCAGGCCGGAGGTGTCTCGCCTCGCCAGCGCACCATAGATCAGCATCCGCGTCGCGTGGATGCGGATGGCGTCTTCGAGGCGATCGAGGGTGGACTGGTAGATCTCCTTGGCCGCTTCGAGGTCCGCGTTGACCTGGGTCTGGGCCTGGGCGAAGACGAGCTGGCGGATCATCCCGACGCCGACCACGGCCGTCACGACCGCGGGGACCAGGATTGCGAGGGCGAAGTTGCGGACCAGGCGTCCCTGAATCGTGGCGCCGCCGAGCCACGCCCGCAGACGTGCCGGCCAGCGCGGCCCGGCGCCCGCTGCATCCGCCACGGTCTGGGAATCGGCGTTCATCGTCACGAGGCGTCCGACGGTTCGCTGGGGGCGAATTCCGGGAGCTGGTTCAGGCGGGCGCGCTCGCGGAGGCAGGGGCGTGCGCCAGCACTGTGCGTATCACGTCAACGGCCCGTGGCACGGCGGCCTCGACCGCCGGCGTCAGGCCCTCGACGAACGACTCCATGTCGTCCGCCTCGATGGCGACAATGTGGATCCACGCCGGCAGCGGCACGCCGCTCTGGCGTCCCAGCCGGATGACCGTGGGGAGGCCGACCGCGTGGGGCGACGGCCCGGCTTCTGTGCCGAGCGCTTCGAAAGGGAACGACAGCACGGTCCCGGGCGGGTGCTGACCTGTCCGCACGGCATCGACCACCAGCACCCGATCCCAGCCGGCCAGTTCGTCCAGCAAATAGAAGCCGGAGAGGGCGCTGCGCTGCACGACGAAAGGCGTGGGCTGGGGGTTGGGGGTTGGGGGCTGGGGCACGAATTGCTCGAGTGCTCCTGCGATTGTCCATCCGACTCCGTCATCGCGGAGAATGTCGTTTCCGAGACATAGAACCAGCGTGCGCGGGGCTCCCGAGGAGTCGCCAGCGAGCACCTCGGTTTCCACGGGTCGAGTGGTCACGTGTTCTTCCCCAGTCCCTAGCCCCTAGCCCCTGGCCCCCAGCCCCTTGTGTCGCTCCACGACCTGCACCACCGCTCCGCGCGAATCGCGGATGGTGGCCTTCAGCGGCATCTCGCCCGGCAGCGAGTGCGTCGCGCACCCGAAACAAGGGTCATAGGCGCGGAACGCCATCTCCACCATGTTGAGCAGGCCGTCATCCACCTTGCCGCCGCGGATGACGCCCTTCGCGGCCTTGTCGATGGACATCTGGATGGGCGCCGAATTGTGGACAGTCGCGACGATCAGGTTGACCATCGTGAGGATCCCGTTCGGGTCCGTGGCGTAGTGATGGATCAGTGTGCCGCGCGGCGCTTCCACGACGCCGATGCCTTCGGTCGGCGGGGCCTCGGGCAGCGTACGGACGACGGGGCTCAGGATCTCGGGGTCGTGCGCCAGGGCCTGAATGACCTCGGTGGCCTGCAGCGCCTCGATGAGGCGTGCCCAGTGCGTGGCCAGCGTGCTGTGGACGGGCTTGCCGCCCAGCACCTTGAAAAACTCTTCGTAGTGCGCCTGCGCCAGCGGCGTGGCCATGCCATCGGCCACGTTGAGGCGCGCGAGCGGCGCGACGCGGTAGACGCCGCTGTCCGCGCCGTCGACGAACCCCTTCCAGCCCGGCGTCTTGAGGAACGGGAACTTGATGTACGACCACGGCTCGACATGCTCGGCGATGTGTTTCAGGTAGTCCTGGGGCGGGAACTCCGCCAGGCGTTTCCCGGACGGATCGATCACCCGCAGGTTGCCGCGGTAGTAGGTGTTCTTCCCGTTGGCGTCGACCATGCCCATGTAGTTCGTCTTGTGGGCGTAGTAGTCGGCGAGGATGGTGTCTACGTAGGCCTGGTTGCCCAGGACGATGTCGTGAAAGGCCTGCAGGGAGAACTGTGCGAAGTTGACGAGGTGCTGGGAGGCCGCCTTGAGGCGTTCGACCATCTCGGCCTTGAGAGGTTTGCTCACACCTCCTGGCAGCCCGAACACAGGGTGGATCACCTTGCCCGCCATCTCCGCCATGAACCCGCGGGCGATCTTGCGTGCTTCGATGACCTGGCCGCCGATTTCGAGGCCGACCTTACCGATGACGCCCACGATGTTCCGGGCGCCGGCCGGCGCCGTCGGACCCACGATGAAGTCCGGCCCGCCCAGGAAGTAGAAGTGCAGCGTGTGGTCCTCGAACATGAAGAGGTTGTAGAAGAGTTCGCGGATCTTGTGCGCGGCCGGCGGCGGGTCGACGTGGTACAGGTCGTCGAGCGCCCGCGCCGACGCCATGTGGTGGGCCGACGGGCAGACGCCGCAGATGCGCTGGGTGATGCGCGGCATCTCCTCGGCGGCCCTGCCGATGCAGAACCGCTCGAACCCCCGTAGTTCGGGAATCTGGAGGTACGCGTTGGCCACTTCGCCCTGATCGTCCAGGAAGATCTCGATCTTGCCGTGGCCCTCGAGTCGCGTGATGGGGTCGATCGTGATGCGCTGGCTCATGCGGTCGCTCCAGTGTGCCGGCGGCGCAGCAGGGACGTCGGCAGCGAGAACCGGTAGAACGTGCCCACCGGGTCGGGAATCTGGTCGAGCAGTTTGTCGATCTCGGCCTCTGTTTTCGGCGCGAGGATCGACGCGAAGGCCGAGAGGAACTTGGCGCCCTGGTCGAAGACGTCGTCCATGGGGCCCATGCATCCGCGGCAGGGCATGTTGCCCTCGATGCAGGGGCTACCGCAGCCGGAACGGGTCGCCGGGCCCATGCAGATGAAGCCCTGGGCCAGGAAGCAGAGCTCCGGATCGGCGATGTGCGTGGCGGGCCGCTTGATCTCGGTGAGCTCGATTTTGTCCGGCTTCGAGTCCTTGCGCGGGCAGTCGTCGCAGCAGGCCACGTTGGGGCTGAGCACCGCGCCCTTCGGCGGGAGCGTGCCGGTCAGGATCGCCTCGATGGCGGCCCAGATCAGCGCCGGCGGCGGCGCGCAGCCCGGCAGGTAGTAGTCGACGTCGATCACCTGGTCCAGCGACTTCACCGTGTCCCAGAAGCGCGGCAGATCCAGGGTGTGGCCGTTCACGCCGGAGTGCTCGCCCGGGATCGTCCGCGCCGCATTGTCCTGGGACGGCACGTCCTGATACACGGTGTCGAACACCTGCTGCCGGTCGTTCAGGTTGGCGAGGCCGGGGATGCCGCCGAGGTGGGCGCAGGCGCCGAAGGCGACGACCAGCTGCGACTTCCGGCGCAGCATGTGGACCCACTCCTCCTGCTCGGACATCCGCACGCCGCCGTTGATGAAGGCGACGGCGATGGACTTGTCGGGCATGGCCTCGATGTCGCGGCGCTTGAAGTCCATGGCGACGGGCCAGAGGACGATGTCGACGGCGTCGACGACTTTGAGGATCTGCTCCTCGAGGTCGACCACCGCCTCTTCGCACCCGCCGCAGGAGGCGCACCAGTAGAAGGCGACCTTCGGTTTGTCCGCCATGGTCAGTTCCTCGCGTCCCAGGGACCCAGCTTCCGCAGCTGGTCCGTCATCTCGTTGATCGTGTGCTGGACCCGGTCGCCCTCGCTGGCGGAGATCCACTCGAGTCGCACGCGCGCGTCGTCGACGCCGAACTGTGTCAGGACGCGCTTCAGGAGGCGGAAGCGGCGCAGCGTCTTGTAGTTGCCCTCCTGGTAGTGGCAGTCGCCAGGGTGGCAGCCCCCGATGAGCACGCCGTCGGCCCCTTCCTGGAGGGCCTTGAGGACGAACTGGGGGTCGATGCGGCCCGAGCACATCACGCGGATCACCGGGGCGTTGGGTTCGTAGGCCAGGCGGGCGGTGCCCGCGAGGTCCGATGCGGTGTAGGTGCACCAGTTGCAGAAGAACGCCACGATACGGGGCTCGAACGCGGTGGTTGCCATGGCTCCTCGCTAAGAGCGCACCAGGACGCCCTCGATCTCGGCCATGATCTGGGCGTCGGTGAAGTGGTGCTGTTGCGCCGCGTGCGACGGGCACGCCGCGACACAGGTGCCGCAGCCCTTGCAGAGGGCCTCGTTCAGGGCGGACACCTTCTTGTCCTTATTGAACTCGATGGCGCTGAAGGGGCAGAGCGGCACGCAGATCTGGCAGCCCGAGCAGCGCTCCTCCTCGATCCAGGCGGTGTAGGCCTCGAGCTCCACGTGGCCCGTGTCGATGAGCGCCATGGCCTCGGCCGCCGCGGCGCCGGCCTGGGCCACCGTGTCGGGGATGTCCTTGGGACCCTGCGCGCACCCGGCGATGAACACGCCGTCGGTGAAGGTCGAGACCGGCGCGAGCTTCGGGTGCCGCTCCAGGAACCAGCCCTCGCTCGAGCACGACATGTTGAACATCCGCCGCACGTCCTCGGCGTCCTCGCGCGCCTCCAGGCCCGTCGAGAGCACGACCATGTCGACCGGGATGCGCCGCACGAGGCCGGCCAGGGTGTCTTCGACCCGGATGACGAGCTTGCCCTGCTCCATCGGCGTGACGGCCCAGTCGGAGACTTCCGCGACGCGCCCGCGGATGAACTCGCATCCCTCCTCGAGCAGGTGGTTGTAGAACTCCTCGTAGCCCTTCCCCGCGCTGCGCATGTCGATGTAGAAGTTGTAGATTTTCGCGCCGCTCCGCTCGTGGACGAGGTGCGCGAGCTTGAGCGAGTACATGCAGCAGACGCGCGAGCAGTACTCGTGCGTGTTCTTGTCCCGCGACCCGACGCAGTGGACGATGCCGACCGCGCGGGGCGCGCTCCCGTCCTTCAGGAGCACCTGGCCGTTGTTCGGTCCGGACGCGTTCACCATGTGCTCCACCTGGAGCGCGGTGAACACGTTCGGGTAGCGGCCGAACCCGTACTGCGGGACCTTGGCGGCGTCGACCGGCTGGAACCCGGTGGCCACCACGATCGACCCGACCTGGATCTCCTCGTGGCGGTCCTGCTGGCCGTGGTCGATCGCCTTCGCTTCGCAGACGGTGGCGCACACGCGGCAGGCATCCGTCTTGAAGTGGATGCACGAGTCGGCGTCGATCACCGGCTGGTGGGGCACGGCCTGCATCGTCGGGATGTAGATGGCCGTCATCGGGCCGAGGGGCAGTTCGCCGCGGATCTGCTCGGCCTCGTCGTCGATCGTGATGCAGCCGGTGGGGCAGACCTCGGCGCAGGCGCCGCAGGCGATGCACTTGTCGGAGGGCTCGTCGTACGGCGTGCCGACGTAGCGCGTCGTGCCGCGGTTGAAGAACCCGAGGACGTTCGCCCCGACCACGTCCGAACAGACCCGCACGCAGAGGCCGCAGAGGATGCACGTGTCGTCGCCGCGGCCGAAGCGCGGCTCGGTGATCCCGTACTCCTCCGCCATGGCGTTCAGCAGCGGCACGTGCCCGCAGCGGGCCAGGAGCCACTCGAGAATCAGCTTCCGCGTGCGGCGCACCCGGTCGGTCTGGGTGAACACCTCGATGCCGTCGGTGACGGGGTAGTTGCAGGCGGTCACCAGGCGCACGCGGCCCCGCATGTGCACCTCGACGGTGCAGATGCGGCAGACGCCGTAGGGCTCGACCAGCGGGTGATGGCAGAGCGTCGGGATCGTCACCCCGATCTTCTGCGCCACCTGGACGAGCGGCGTGCGGTCTTCGGCCTCGGTCTTGATGCCGTCAATCGTGACTGTCACGAGCTTCATCGCGGCCTCCAGCACTCAGGAACCGGGCGTTAC
>JAWOGY010000126.1:0-3436 GCA_046496425.1 Vicinamibacterales bacterium | reverse complement strand
ACCCGGCCGTGGTCGAGGACCTGAAGGCGCACAAGCAGTAGTCGCGGGCCCGGGGCGACTCGGGCGCGAGGCGCAAGCGTGAAGGGGGCGGCCGCCGTGAGGCGGCCGCCCCCTTCGTCGTGCGACGCCGGCGCGGGTGGGGGCGGCCGTCGACCGGCGCGGGTGGAGGCGGCCCGCGACCGGCGCGGGTGGGGGCGGCCCGCGACTGGCGCGGGTGGGGGCGGCCCGCGACTGGCGCGTCGTGGGCTGGCGCAGCGCCGCGGGCTGGCGCAGCGGCGCGGGCTGGCGCAGCGGCGCGGACAGGCGGGGCCCGCCGTCGGGGGTGTCATCGAAAGCGCGAACGTCACCCCCGCATCCGGCGGTTTCGGTCGCTTCCTCGGCGCTTGATCGCGCTTTCGGTCGTTCTGGTGCCGATTCTCGACACCCAGGTCGCTCCCGCCACAGAGGGCCCCGGTGAGCTCACCGGGTACGGCGGCAGAGGCCCTGCACAGCCGATCCCTTGCGCGGTCGATCCCGTGCGCGGTCGATCCGAGCCCGCGGCGGAGGCCCTGCACGGCCGGGACCCTGCGCGGCCGAGGCCCTGCGCAGCCGATGCACTCATCGGTGATGCCAAGGCACTCGCATGGTCTGGCTGTCAATGATCGCCGCGGACACGGCGGATACCGCGGCCTGCTGCCTGGCCAACAACGGATTCCGGCGATTCACGAGGTGACGTTCGCGCTTTCGATGACACCCCGTGAAGCAGGCGCCGGCGAGACGCGAGCAGGCGCGGCAGGCGGGTGCGGCCGACCTGAGCCGGCGCCCGGAAGAACGACCGAAGGGGGCGGCCGTCGCATGGCGGCCGCCCCTATTCGCGTGCGGCAAGCCGCGAGCGGGGCCGGCAGCGGGGCGGGACCGGCGGCAGGGAGGCTGGCGGGACCGGCCGGACCGGCGGCCGTCCGCCCTCCCGGCCAGCCCGCCGTCCATCCTTCCGGACCGCCGGACGGCCGGACGCGTCAGGCCATGGTCGGCGGCCTCAGGGGCTGGCCGTCGCGTCGGGCTTGAGGCATGGCCCTAGTGGCTTCAGGGGCTGGCCGTCGCCTCGGGTTCGGGCGATGGCGCCAGCGGCGGGCCGGTCGAGACGACGATGTCGACGGTGCTCCCCGGGGCGGCCAGGGAGCCGGCCGTCGGCCGCTGTACGACGACGAAGCCGGCCGGTACCGCATCGCTGGCCGCCTCGGTCACCACTACGACGAACCCCGCCGCCAGCAGTGTCTGCGATGCCGCCTCCTGGGACGCGCCCGTCACGTCGGGCACTTCGACGGCGGTCGGCGCCGCCGCTCCCGTCGAGACGCGCAACTCGACCGCGGATCCCTCGTCCACCTCTTCCCCGGCCTCCGGCGTCTGCTCGATCACCGTGCCCGCGGGTCCGTCCTCGCTGGCGACCTCCGTGATCGTGCCGATGGTCAGTCCCGCCTGCTCGAGCGCGTTGCGCGCCCCGTCTGTCGTCATGCCGACGACGTCGGGCACGACGACCGGGGCGGGCTCCTCCTCCGTGTCAAAGACGCCCGCCGCCCAAGCGGCCACGAGGGCTGCCACGATGACGATGACGGCCAGCGCGATCCACAGCGGCGCCTTCGAGCGCGGCGGCTGGGGCGGCGGCTCGACGAAGGTCGCACCGGCCAGGAGGCGCTCAAGACGATCGCGCAGCGCCGCCGCGGAGGGCCGCTGCTGCGGGTCCTTGTGGAGCGCGCTCGCGACGATCTGCGCGAGCGCCGGCGGTACGTTCGGGTTGCGCATCTGCGGCGGCGTCAGCACCCCGTCGGTGTGCTCGCGCGCCACGGCGGCGGCGTCGACACCGTCGACGGCCGGCGCCCCCGTCAGCATGAGGTAGAGGATCAAGCCCAGGCGGTAGACGTCGGCGGCCGGACCCGGCGCCGCGCCGCGCACCTCCTCGGGGCTCAGGTAGCGGGCGGCGTCGGCGGGGGCGCCGGGCCGCAAGTCGGGGAACGGGAGTCCCGCGGCGACACCGGCGCCGGACAGCTTGGCCGGGCCCGCCGCCGTGCGGACGAGCGCCGACGGATCGACGGCCCCATGGACGGCCCCGCCGGCGTGCAGCGCCGCCAAGGCCCCGGCCGCCTCGGCGGCCATGAGGGCGGCGTCGGCCGCGTCGAGAGCGCCCCGCTCCACCAGCGCCTGTGCGTCACGCCCCTCGACGTCCTCGCTGACAACGTAGCAGTCGGCCCCGTCACGCCCCGCTTCGATGACGGGGACGAGATCGGCGTGGCGCACGGCCGCGACCCTGTCGACACCGCGAAGGAAGGCGTCGGGGTCCGCGGGACGCACGACCGTGATGATGACCTGCCGCCCTTCCGGGTCGACCGCGCGATGCCTGGCCACCGCCCTGCCGGGCGCCAGGGCCGCCACGAGACGGTATCTCTCGGCGTACGGGGGTTGGCTCACGTCGTCCTCCTCTTGCGTCGTAGTCGGCGCGCTGCCGGCGCGCTGTCGGCGCGCGGCCGACGTGCTGCCGGCGCACGGTCGGCGCGCTGCCGGAGCGCTGCCGGCGTCGGGTTCTTCTGACCGTTTGGTTACCATACCCCAGCCGCACGATAACGGTGCCCCCCACCCCCCGAGGGGGCCAGTCAGCGTCGACCGGTGGCGCCGGGGGCGGGGGGTGCATCCTGGGGTGTCATCGAAAGCGCGAACGTCACCCTCGAAATCGACTGATTCGGTCGTTCGGCCGGCGCCGGGAGACGCTTTCCGTCGTTCTTCCCGGTGTTCTTGACAGCTGATTCTCGCGAGCGTCCCTGCGGCAACGACTCTCACGGCCGTGACTCGCCGGGCATCGACCGCCACGACCTGGATCAGCGCGACTCGCACGCTCGCTACCCGCCCGGCCGCGACGCGCACGCTCGCTACCCGCCCGGCCGCGACTCGCGCACGCGCCACTGGCGGGGTCGAAATGACGCCGATTGTGTCCTCAGGAGCACTCGAAGCCACGCGGGCACCGCGCTCCCGGGGGCGGTCGCGACCGCCGGAGGCGGTCGCGACCGCGGGGCACTCAGAGCTCGCCGCGCACGCAGGTACGCGGGCCATGGTGCAGCGCCGGAGACCGGCGCCAGGCCAACGGGTGACCGCGATCGTGATCTCGGTGTCGCGAATGGACGGCTACCGCAATCGTGATCTTGGTGTCGCGACTGGGCGCGTACCGCAATCGTGATCTCGGTGTCGCGAATGGACGGATACCGCGACCACGATCTGGGTGTCGCAAATCGGCGGCGAAACGACGGATACCGCGATCGTGAGCTGCGCAGAGATACGGTATCCGCGGTTGGCGGCGTTGACGTTCGCGCTTTCGATGACACCCCCAACAGGGACCCCATCCCCGGAACGAGAACTGCTCGGCCGGGAGGCAGCGACGGGCGGGCGGCGGGCGGCGGCGGGCGGCGGCGGC
>JAWOGY010000301.1:0-4114 GCA_046496425.1 Vicinamibacterales bacterium | reverse complement strand
TTCACCGCCGGGGATTCCGCATCGCGGCGGACCGCCGATAAAGGGTGGCTCGGCGCCAGATAACACGCTCGAGGCCTGCTTGAGTCGTCAGTCAGGACCCTACGGCACCGGCGGCGGATCGGGCGGGCCGGCCGGTTCGGACAACGCCGGCTCGGACGGCGGCGGCGGCTCCGGGGAGTCGGGAGCTGGCGTGGCGACGGCCTCCCGCTCGACGGCGATGCTGCAGTTGGTGACCAGCGCGACAATCGCGCCCACCGAGGCGAGAATCGGCGCGGCAAACGTGCCGACGACGCCCACCGTCAGCGGGAACTCCGCGATCGAGCGGTCGCCCTGCCGGATGACGATCCGCCGGACGTTCCCCTCGTGGATCAGCAACCTGACCCGCTCGACCAGTTCGCCGCTCTCGCCCTTGATCGTCTCCCACCAGGTGCGTTCCTCGGCCATGCTCCCTCCTCACTGGAGATGACGAGCACGCGGGCCCGCAGGTTCGATCGAGGCTGCACGAGCGCCCCGACGGCCGCGCGCGGCACGATCGATCGTGAACGGCGCCCGCCAGTCGCGTCGCGCTCTGCACGCACGACGCGCGGCGGGAGCGCACGTTCGAAGGGCCGAACGCGCGCCCCCTTGCCAGTCTCCTCTACTTCTTGCCGACGACCTTTGCCGCGACCGCGCCGGCCACGTCGTCTTCAATCACCGGCATCACCTCCATGGTCAGGAGGTCGGCCCATTCGGCGTTGTGCTCCGCGATCGCGGCGTCGGTTCCCTCGACGAGGTGGAAGCCCCGGGTGGAACCGGCGGCGTGCCAGCGGCCGAGGGTCTTCATGCCTTTCGTCGCGGGCCCGCCGGCCTTGAGGAATCGCTTGACCGCCGCCTTGTAGTTCTCCGGGGGAATCGTCCACGTGATCATGTGCTTCATCGGGGGCTCCTTTGGCCAGGCGTTGTTGCGTGGCTCGTACCACAATACCCCAAACGGCGAAGGCACACCCCGGGAGCGGCGGCGCGCGGGCACTCTCGCGTCACTCGACGAACACGACCTTCCACTTGGGGGCGCTTTCGGGCGCCAGGTGCTCCCCGCCCGTCGCCGTCGTCAGCACAATCGCCGACTTGTCGGCGTAGGCCTTCGCCACTTCGACGAGCCGGCGATACTCCCCTCGCGCGACGGCCTTCACGCTCGCGGCGGGCACGCCGAGCGAGATGAGGCCGATCTTCATCATCGTCGCCAGGTTCACGGGGCCCCGCGTGTAGCGGTCGTTGTAGAGCACGAGGTTCGGCGCGATCTTCCTGTGGTAGAGCGCCGCCGCGATGCGCAGCCGGCGCGCGAGCTGCGGCGTGGGCCACGGCATCGGGTCGGTGGAGGCATACGGCTCGTAAACGACGATGAGGTCGGCGGGCTGGGCCTTGGCCACCACGTCGTCGGTCGAGTCGACGACCGCGGCGAAGTCGCCCGCCGCTGGCGCGTCGGCCGCCGCCGCGTCCTTCACCTCGAAACCCTGCTGCTTGTAGTTGCCGCCGGCCCGGGGCAGGTGGAACGCCTGGCTCACGATCGTGGCCGTCTTCGGCCAGCCGCGCGCGTCGAACATCCGGGCGGCGAACAGGCCGTTCTCGATAGTCGTCGCCGCCAGTTCCTCCTCGAGCACGTCGTCGGGGGCCGCGCCGTAGGTGACGAGCGCGATTTTCATCATGCGGGCTTCCGAGATGTAGTCGCGCGTGAAGCCGCCTGTCACGAGCAGTTTGTTCACCGCGCCGCTCCTGTACAGCTCGAAGGCCTTGAGGCAGCGCGCGGTCTGCATCGGCGTCGGCTCGTCGGTGCCAGCCGGGGCGTTGCCGAGGACGATGCCCACGCGGGCGGCGGGCGGCGCGGGCTTCTGCCCCTGGGCGGCGGCGAAGGCGCTCCCGATGGCGAGCAGAACGAGGGAAAGCAGGATGAGGGCGCGCGCGCCCCGCGACTTGAACACGAACATGCGATCCGTCCTCTCGGGGGCGTGTGGCAGTCAGTCGGGATGATACAACGGCGCCCGCGGCACGCGGCCGAGGGCGTATAGTCCCGCCATCCCGGCATGAGGCTGCGAAGAGGGGCGGCGTGATGGCGCGCACGAAGACCGCCGACCGGCTGGTGATGATGGCCGCCGGCCTCCCGCTGTCCTTGCTCTGGAGCGCCTGGATCGTCGCCGGCACGCTGCTCGAGGAGCGGGATCTGGTGGCCGACTTCGGCGACGTGTACCGCCGCTACCAGCGGCAGGTGCCGATGCTCTTCCCCTGGCGCGGCCCCGTGCGCCGACAAAGCGGCGCGTGAGCGTGACGGCGCAGGCCTGGAGCCTGCGCCGTCGAGTTCCGCTATTGTGCGACCGTCGTGTTCTGCGTGCTCACGGCCTGCCAGCGGCCGTCGCGCTTCACGAAAAAGTCGGTGCTGCGCGACACGGGCGGCACGGGCTTGCCCATGAACGTCCCCTTCACGTCCACCACCATCGTCGCGATGGCGGCGTCGCCGAAGACGCGGACGTCCAGGTCGCGCACCGCGGCCGACTCCACCTTGTACGCGCCGCTCTTGAACGCCGCCAGCGCCTGCGCCCGCGACGTGGTCTGGCCGTCTTCGGTCAGCGTCCACTCCTTCGCGAGGCCGGCCTCGAGCGCCGCCACGTCGCCCTTCACCATCCCCGCGGCCCAGTCGAGTTCCAGCTGCGCGATGGCCCGCTCCTCGGCGCCGTCGGCGGTCGTGCCGGGCAGGGGCCGGTTGCTGTTGGGCACGAGCCACTCCCACTTCCACGATCCGTCGGCCTGCCGGGTGGAGAGCGCCATCCAGCTTCCGCCGTCGGTGATCGGCGCCAGCCCCTGGAGCTTGGGCGTGAGCGTGATCGTCCAGGTTCCCCTGGCCGCCGCCACGTCGCCGGCGACGCGCACTTCGTCGACCGGCGCCGCGAACTCGGCGCTGAACTGGCTGAAGACCGCGGCGTACATCTGCTGGACCGCGGCCTTGCCGGTCGCCACCGGGAAGTGGTTGTCTGCATAGACAGTCTTGTCGGTCATCATCGCGACGAGGCCCTCGGCGTCGCCGGCGTTGAAGGCCTTCGCGAAGTCGCCGACCGTCTGCGAGACGGCCTGGATGTCGGCGGGGTCGTTCACTTTGGGGGCGCAGGCCGTCGCGAACGCCAGCGCCACCACGACGAGCACGATGGGGGTCTTCTTCATACAAGCAGCCTTTCCTCGACGCGAGGCAAGCCTCACTCGGGCGCACGCAGGCGTGCGCGGTTGACGGATTGGGTGGGAACCCGCTCCAGCATACACCTGTACCGGCGCGCCGGAACGGGCGCGAGGAGCGCGGGCGTCCCCGGCCTGCCAGGCGTCCCGGTCAGGCTCGACCGGGTGCGGGGCTGCCGCCGCCTACTGCTGGAACAGCACGTTCACCGTGGCGTAGACGTATCCCTCGCCGTCGGGAAGCACGCCCGGGCAATCCCGATCGTCGTAACAGCCGTAGAGCTGGACGTAGCAGTTCACCGGGTCAACCGCCGGGTCGCACGGCCTGTAGGCCAGGAGGTAGCGGCCTTCTTCGAACGCGATGCTGGTCAGGACCTTGGTCTTGCCCACGCGCGTATACACGGCCGTACCGTCCACGACGATCGCGCGGAAGCGGCAGGGCTTCTCTGCGGTGTTGTCCGCGTCGCATCCCGGCGCGGTGTCAAAGAAGTAGTCGATGCGGTCGTCCAGCACACGGATCTGGCCGTAATAGGGGCCGTAGTAGTCGTCCGAGTCTGGGCCGAGCGCTCTGAGTTCCGCGACAGCCTGGGAGTACTCCCCATCTCCAGTGGGCGGCAACAGGCCGTCGCTGATGTAGAGCGGCTGGTCGGGCGGACCGTAGGTCCGGACGTCGCGGCCGACCTGGACGGGGTCTATCGAGTTCACGTCCTGTTCAATCGTGCACGTCGCATCGGACGACGAGGCCGGCGGCTTTGGCACCTTGACCTTCTGGCCGGCCAATGGAACGACGAGCGCAACAGCGACGATGGCGGTGAGCAGCGTTTTCTTGCTCATGACGGCTCCTCCTTCTCAACGACCTCTGCCGAGCGCCGGGACGCTTCCCTTCGACACGCTCCCCCACCCCACCCCTGGCCGGTTCCTC
>JAWOGY010000278.1:0-56616 GCA_046496425.1 Vicinamibacterales bacterium | reverse complement strand
CCGGCGATGGTCAAGGTCGCACGATCGTGAGCAAGCGCGACTACTACGACGTGCTCGGCGTCGACCGGACGGCAGCCGACGCGGAAATCAAGAGTGCGTACCGCAAGCTCGCGCTCAAGTACCATCCCGACCGCAATCACGGGAGCAAGGACGCCGAGGAGAAGTTCAAGGAAGCGGTCGAGGCCTACTCCGTCCTGGCCGACGCCGAGAAGCGGGCGGGCTATGACCGCTACGGACACCAGGGCGTGGGAGGAGCGGCAGGCGGTTTCGATCCCACGGTCTTCGCCGGGTTCGAGGACATCCTCGGCGGCCTTGGCGACGTGTTCGGCTTCGGCGACATCTTCGGCGGCGGGCGCCGCCGCGGCGGGCCCCAGCGCGGGTCGGATCTGCGGTACGACCTGGAGATCAGCTTCCTCGAATCCTCGCGCGGCATCGACACGACGATCCAGATTCCGCGGCTCGAGACCTGCGGGACCTGCACCGGCAGCGGCGCCGCGCCAGGCACGAAGCCCGCGCGTTGCCCGCAGTGCCAGGGCCGGGGCCAGCTCCGCTATCAACAGGGGTTCTTCGTGGTCGCGCGCACCTGCGGCCAGTGCGGCGGGTCGGGGCACGTCATCCAGGATCCCTGCACGGCCTGCCGCGGCTCGGGGCACGTGACGAAAGAGCGCAAGCTGACGGTCAAGGTGCCCGCCGGCATCGCCGACGGCCAGCGTCTGCGACTCTCGGGCGAAGGCGAGGTCGGTGCGCTCGGCGGCCCGCCCGGCGACCTGTACGTCGTCGTGCAGGTGCAGGAGCATGAGTTCTTCCGGCGCGAGGCCGACGACTTGTTCTGCGAAGTCGACGTCAACTTCCCCACGCTGGTGCTCGGCGGCGGGATCCGGGTCTCGACACTCGACGGCGAGGACGATGTCCGGATCCCCGAGGGCACGGAGTCCGGGACCGTGTTCCGGCTGCGCGGCAAGGGCATGCCCAGCGTCAACGGGCGCGGGCGTGGCGACCTCCACGTGATGGTGCAGCCCCGCACGCCGACCAGGCTGAACAAGGAACAACGCGCGGCTCTGGAACAGCTCGCCAGGGTGCTGCCCCCCGAAAAGACGGGCGCCCGCCCGCGCGACGAGAACGCCGGAGGGCGCGGCGTGTTCGACCGCGTGAAGGACCTGTTCAGCTGATGGGCGCCTGGCCCGCCGTCGAGATCGTCTTCCCCGGTCCCGGCGCCGCAGGCGCGCCGGGCGTGCTGTCGCTGCAAGACCGCGTCATGGCGGACCTCGACGGCCTGGACATTGTCGCCATCGCCGAGCACCCCGGCGAGACGTGGCAGGTGTTCTTCCGGAGCGAGGCGGATCGGGCGTCGGCCCTCGCCCTCCTCCATGCCACGAACGGACCGGGCGCGCTCGGCCTCAGGCCCATCGACGTCGAAGACGAGGATTGGGCGCGCCGGAGCCAGGCCTCCCTCCTCGCTGTTCGCGTCGGGCGCATCGCGGTGGCCCCGCCGTGGGACACCGGCTGCCTGGACGGCGACCCCGCTGTCACGACGGTGGTCATCGAACCAGCGATGGGGTTCGGAAGCGGGCACCATGCGACGACCCGGCTCTGCCTCGAGGCGCTGCAGCGGATCGACCTGCGGGGATGCCGTGTCCTGGACGTGGGCACGGGGTCGGGAGTGCTGGCGCTCGCGGCGGCCCTTCTGGGAGCGGCGGACGTGGTCGCGATCGACATCGATCGCGACGCGCTGGACAACGCGCGCGGCAATGCTGCGCTGAACGGCAGCCCGCTCGCGGTCGAGTTCCGCCAGGCCGACTTCCGGCACGGGGCGGGCCTCGAGGCCGACGTGGTCTTCGCCAATCTCACCGGCGCCACGCTCGTGACGGGTGCCCCGGACCTGGCGCGCGCGGTGGCCCCCGGAGGGGCCCTGGTCCTCAGCGGCATCACCGTCGAGGAGCGCGACGCGGTCTATCGCGCCTTCACAAACGGCTTCTCGATGGAATGGCATGCCGAAGAGGAAGGCTGGTGCTGCGCGCTGCTGCGCGCTGGAGGGCGATCAGTAGCCAGTAGCAAGAAGACAGAATGCGAAGCTAGCGCCTAGCCCCTAGTCCCCAGCCCCCAACCCCCAGACGTACTGCAGTACGCTCAACGCCACGATCGCCGCCGCGTCCGCGCGCAGGGTTCGGGGGCCGAGCGTCACCGGCAGGCAGCCGGCCCTGATCGACCGCGCCACTTCATCGCCCTCCCAGCCGCCCTCGGGACCGACCAGCAGCGTGGCCGCCTCGGGTGCTCCGGCCGGGGGCCAGGCCCCATTCCCGGAACCGGCCGCCGCGGGTTCAACGAGCATGAGGGCAACGCCCTGCAGCCCGGCGCTCAGGCAGGCCTGCAGCGAGCACGGCGCGAGTACCGGGGGCACGACCGCCCGCCCGCACTGCTTCGCGGAAGCCACCGCGACGCGCCGCCACCGCTCGAGGCGCCTCCCGCGGGTAAATGCCGCCTCCGGGACGTCTGTTCTGGCGGTCAGCAGCGGCTGAATGGCCGCCACGCCCATCATCACCCCGTCGCGGATGACGTCGTCGATCTTGTCGCCCTTGAGAACGGCTTGCGCAAGGGTGACCCGCACGCGCCATTCGGGTGCGGCGTCAACGGGCTCTCCGGTCTCGGCCACGACGGCGGCCCGGTCCACCGAGGTCACCCGCGCGTCGACCTCGCGGCCGCGTCCGTCGAAGAGCCGGACGGCCTGCCCGGCCTTCACGCGGAGGACGCGGCGAAGGTGACCGGCCTCGTCTTCGGGCAGCGTGACCGTCCGGACGCGAGGGTCGAGCGATGGCACGTAGAGGCGCGGCACCATGCGGCAATTATAGACAAGGCGAGCTATACTCCACCGCAGGTCCGTATGTTCTTTCGCGGTCAGACCATCGGCAAGTACAAGATTCTCTCGGCCCTGGGGAGCGGCGGCTTCGGAACGGTCTATCTCGCCGAGGACACGTGGATCGACAAGAAAGTCGCCCTCAAGGTGCCCCACCGACAGAGCACGAACTTCGGTGAACTGCTGAGGGAACCCCGCCTGCTTGCCAGCCTGAACCACCCGAACATCGTCACCGTGCTCACGGCCGAGAAGCAGGACAGCGTCTTCTTCATCGTGATGGAGTACGTGTCGGGCGAAACCCTGGAGAACATCATCGGCCGGGAGGGCGCCCTGGAGATGACGCGGGCCCTCGACTTCACGTGCCAGATCTGCAACGCCGTCGACCACGCCCACCGCCAGAACGTGCTGCACCGCGATCTGCGCCCCGCGAACATCATGATCGCCGACAACGGCCTGGTGAAAGTCGCCGACTTCGGCACCTCGCGCTTCCTGGAACTGGCGGCCGTGGGCACGACGGTCATCGGCAGCCCCCCCTACATGGCGCCGGAGCAGTTCCACGGCAAGGCGACGTTCGCGTCCGACATTTATTCGCTCGGCGTCACGATGTACCAGATGATGACGGGCACGCTGCCGTACCAGACGCCGGCCCCGGCCGATCTCGAGCGGCTGATGCGCGGCGAACTGGTCTCCCCGCCGCGCCTGCGGAACGGCCGGATCCCCCAGCGTGTCAACGACATCATCTTGAAGGCGATGGCGCCCGACATGACCGAGCGCTACCAGCGGGCCGCCGACGTGCTGGAGGACCTGCTGGCGGCCGACCGCACGGTCCCGAGGCGGACCACGGAGCGTCCGGCCCCGACGCCGGCGCCGGAGCGGGCCCTGGCGCAGGCCCAGACCTCCGGGTCGAGACCGCGGGAAAGCCCCCAGCCCCATTTCTGCTGGAACTGCAACAAGCCCCTGCCTGCCCGCCGGACGGACCGTTGTCCGTTCTGCACGAAGGAGCAGTAGAATACGCACTCCAAGGAGCTGATGATGGCGTTCTCCGGTACCGGGAAAGTGTGGATGAACGGTGAACTGGTGGAGTGGGCCGACGCCAAGATTCACATCGCGTCGCACGTCATACATTACGGCAGTGCGGTGTTCGAGGGGGCCCGCTGCTACAGCACCCCGAAGGGCTCGGCCTGCTTCCGGCTCGACGCCCACATGCGACGGCTCATGGACTCGGCGAAGATCTACCGCATGGACCCGGCCTATACCCAGGCCCAGCTCGAAGCGGCGGTCCTCGACACCATCCGGGCCAACCGGATGCAGGCCTGCTACATCCGGCCGCTCGTGTACCGGGGATACGCGGCTTTGGGCGTCAATCCCTTCCCCTGCCCCATCGACGCGGCGATCATGCTCTGGGAGTGGGGCACCTACCTGGGCGCCGACGCCCTCGAGAACGGTGTCGACGTCAAGGTGAGCTCGTGGTCGCGGATGGTGCCCGACTCGTTCCCGTCGCTCGCCAAGACCAGCGCCAACTACGCGAACGCCCAGCTCATCAAGATGGAAGCCATCGTCGACGGCTACGCCGAGGGGATCGCCCTCGACAGCTTCGGCTTCGTCAGCGAGGGGTCGGGTCAGAACATCTTCATCGTCCGCAACGGCGAGCTGTACACGCCGCCGATGGCCGCCGCGATCCTTCCGGGCATCACGCGCCACTCGGTCATCACGCTGGCGCGGGAGCTCGGGTATCGCGTCCACGAGGAGATGCTGCCCCGCGAGATCCTGTATATCGCCGACGAGCTGTTCTTCGCCGGGACCGCCGTGGAGATCACGCCGATCCGCTCGGTCGACAAGATCGTCATCGGGAACGGGTCACGCGGCCCGCTCACCACCGCCATCCAGCGGACCTTTTTCGACATCATCCAGGGTGCGACGCCCGACACCCACAACTGGCTCACCTACGTCTACCGCGACGAGGCAGCCCCGGCGTCCGGCGCCGGGGCCGCGGCCGCGGCCGCCAGGGGCTAGCCCATGCATATCAACGACCTGCTGACGACAGCCGTCGAGAATGGGGCGTCGGACCTGCACCTGAAGGCCGGCTCCGCGCCGATGATGCGCGTGGCGGGAGGTCTGGTCCCGGTGCCGGGAGCCAAGAAACTCTCCCCCGACGACACCATCGCCATGGCGGCGGCGGTGGTGCCCGCCGGGATGCGGGAGCGGTTCAAGAAATCGCCCGAGGTCGACCTGGCCTACAGCGTCGCGGGCCTCGGGCGCTTCAGGTGCAGCGTGTTCCAGCAGCGAAACACTGTCGGGCTGGTGCTCCGCGTCATCCCGGTGCAGATCCGCACCGTGGAGGAACTCGGCCTGCCGGCCGTCATCTCGAAGATCGCCGACGAGGAGCGCGGCCTCGTGCTGGTCACCGGCACGACGGGCAGCGGCAAGAGCACGACGCTCGCCGGGATGGTGGACCGCATCAACCGCACGCGGTGCGTCCATGTGCTCACGATCGAAGACCCCATCGAGTTCCTGCACAAGGACCACAAGTCGATCATCAACCAGCGCGAGGTGGCCACCGACACCCGATCGTTCGCCCACGCCATGCGCGCCGCCCTGCGCCAGGACCCCGACGTCATCCTGGTCGGCGAGATGCGCGACTTCGAAACGGTCGAAACCGCCCTGCTCGCGGCCGAGACGGGACACCTGGTGTTCTCGACGCTCCACACACTGGATGCCACCGAGACCATCAACCGCATCATCGCCGTCTTCCCGCCGCACCAGCAGAAGCAGATCCGCCTTCAGCTGGCCTCGGTGCTGCGGGCGGTCATCTCGCAGCGCCTCGTCCCGCGGGCAGACGGCGAGGGGCGCTGCCCGGCCGTCGAGGTGCTGGTCACCACCCCGTTCATCCGCGACTGCATCGTCGACAAGGAGAAGACCCATCTCATCCAGACGGCCATCGCCGCCGGGACGTCCCAGTACGGGATGCAGACATTCGACCAGTCGCTCCTCGGGCTGCTGCGCAAGAACCTCGTCACCTACGACGAGGCGCTCCGGTGGTCAACCAACATCGACGAGTTCAAGCTGAAGGTGCAGGGCATCGCCACCGCCTCCGACGAGGCGCAGGAGCAGATGGCGCGCGGCGTCGTGGGCGGCAACGAACCTCCGCCCGAGGTCACGCGCTTCACGAGGCGCTAGCCCCGTGCGCGCCGTGCCGGCACCAGTCCCGGCCGACCCCGACGAGGCCCGGAAGGCGGCCCAGGCCGTCGCCCTGCGTTTGCTCGCCGGCCGGGAGATGTCGACCGGCCGCCTCCGCGAGCGCCTCGGCTCCCGCGGGTTTCCGGATGGCGTGATTGACGAGATTGTCGCGCGGCTCACGCGAGCCGGCATCCTCGACGATGGCCGGGCGGCCGGGGCGGCGGCCAGGACCCTCCTCGTGGTGAAGCTGCGGGGACAGCACCGCGTGGGCCGGGAGCTCGAGCGCCTCGGCTTCACGCAGGAACAGTCCCGCGCCGCGGTGCAGGCCGTGCTGGCCGACGGCGACGAGCGTGCGGTTCTCGACAGGGTGGTGGCGTCGAAGCTGCGCGGCCGCCGCACGATTCCAGACGCGGCCTCTTACCGGCGGCTGTTCGCGTCGCTGCTCCGCCGCGGCTTCCCCTCTGACCTCATCCGAACGGCCCTGCGGCCCTACTGGCAACACAGGGCGGAACCGCAGCAGGAATAGAAGCAAGAAGCAAGAATCCAGAAGCAAGAAGGACAGCGTGTACCGCGGCTTGGGCCATCCTTCTGGCTTCTGACCGTCGTCCGCCCCCAGCCACTAGCCCCCAATCCCCGGTCAATTGCTAGAATAGCGAGATGACGTCCAGCGAACTGCGCCGCACATTCCTCGGGTTCTTCGAGCAGCATGGCCACCGCGTCGTCGCGAGTTCCCCACTCGTGCCTGGCGACGATCCCACGCTGCTGTTCACCAACGCGGGGATGAACCAGTTCAAGGACGTGTTCCTGGGCCGGGACAGACGCGACTACCGGCGCGCCGCCACATCCCAGAAGTGCATGCGGGTCAGCGGCAAGCACAACGACCTCGAGAACGTCGGACCCTCGCTCCGGCACCATACGTTTTTCGAGATGCTCGGCAACTTCTCGTTCGGGGACTATTTCAAGGAAGAGGCCATCAGCCTCGCCTGGACCCTCCTGACCGGCGTCTGGAAGCTGCCGCCCGACCGACTGTACGCGACGGTGTTCGCCGGCGAGGGCGGTGTGCCGCGGGATGACGAGGCCTACCGGCACTGGCTGCGCGTCCTTCCCGCTCCGCGCATCGCCGAACTGGGCGCCGCGGACAACTTCTGGTCGATGGGCGAGACGGGCCCCTGCGGGCGCTGCTCCGAGATTCACTACTACCGCGGCGATCAACTCCCCTGCCCGGAGCCCGTGTGCCGCGGCGTGGAGTGCTCCTGCGACCGTTTCGTCGAGGTGTGGAACAACGTCTTCATGGAATTCGACCGCCAGCCGGACGGCTCGCTCGTGCCGCTGCCGGCGCCGTCGATCGATACGGGAATGGGCCTCGAGCGCATCACGGCCATCATGCAGGGCACGCTGTCGAACTACGACACGGACCTGTTCACGCCCCTGCTCGGGTCCATCAGCCGGCTCTCCGGCCGCCCGTACGGGGGGACGATGGAGCCGGCAGACGTGTCGGCCCGCGTCATTGCCGACCACGCCCGCGCCATGACGTTCCTCATCGCGGACGGCGTGGTGCCCTCGAACGAATGGCGCGGCTACGTCCTGCGCAAGATCATGCGGCGGGCGATGCGTCACGGAAACCGCCTGGGCCTCACCGAGCCGTTTCTCTGCGCGCTGGTGGACGTCCTGGTAGCCCAGATGGGCGACGCGTATCCGGAGCTGAAGTCGGGCCACGAGTACGTGTCCAAAGTGGTCGCCAGCGAGGAGGGCCGCTTCGAGGCAGTGTTGGCCGCCGGGCTCCCCCGCCTCGAAGACCTGCTCGACCAGTCGGCGTCGTCCGGGACCCTCCGGGGCGATGACGTCTTCAGACTGTACGACTCGTACGGCCTGCCCGTGGAGTTCATCGAGGACACGGCGTCCCAGCGCGGCATCGCGATCGACCGCGAGGGCTTCGAGCGCGCCATGGGAACCCAGCGCGAGCGGGCCCGGGCGAAGAGTGCGTTCGGGGGCGCCCAGCAGGCGGAGTTCTTCGCCCCGGCCGACGCCACCCGCGCCATGCTCGAGGAGGCCGGAGACGCGTTCGAAGGGTACGCGACCACCCGGCTGGTTGGCGTACCCGTGCTTGCGCTGTTCGACGGCTCCGGCCGGGAGGTCACATCGCTGGGCGCCGGGGCATCCGGGTGGGTCGTCCTCGCGCACACACCCTTCTACGTCGAGTCGGGTGGCCAGGTCTCGGACACGGGGCGCATCTACTCCGAAGGCGGCGGGTTCGCGGCAGACGTCCAGCACGTCGCCAGGGCGACCGGATGGCCGAGGCTTCACCAGGTGCGGATTGAGCAGGGCACGGTGACGGTGCGCGACCTGGTGACGGCCGAAGTCAGCGACGGGTTGCGCGACGCCACCAGACGCAACCACACGGCGACGCACCTGCTGCATGCCGCCCTTCGCCGGGTGCTCGGCACGCACGTGAAGCAGGCCGGATCGCTGGTGTCGCCCGATCGCCTCCGGTTCGACTTCGTCCACTACGCCCCGCTCACGCGCGAGGAGCTCGACGAGATCGAGCGCCTGGTGACCGTCGAAGTGTGCCGCAACACGCCTGTGCAGACCGAGCTGCGATCGATGAAGGAGGCCGTCGCCGCCGGCGCGATGGCCCTGTTCGGCGAGAAGTACGGCGAAACCGTGCGCGTGGTCTCGGTCCCCGGTTTCAGCATGGAACTCTGCGGCGGCACGCACTGCCGGGCCACGGGCGACATCGGGCCCTTCATCGTCCTCCAGGAGGGCGGCATCGCGGCGGGCGTGCGCCGGATCGAGGGCGTGACCGGCCCCGGGGCGCTCACGCACGTTCAGGGCCAGCACGCCGCGCTCGCGGGGGTGCTGGCGCGCCTCAACGTCGGCCCGGTTCAGGCCGGCGAGGCCATCGACCGGCTCCATGCCGAGGTGAAGCGCCTCGGCCGCGAGGTCAGCCAGGCGAAGATGAAGGCCGCGTCCGATGGCGCAGCGGCCGCTTCCGCCGAGGTGGTGCAGATTGGCGATGTCCGGGTTCTCACCCGGAAGGTTGACGATCTCGACGCCGCCGCGCTTCGCGAACTGGCCGACTCGCTGAAGAATTCCCTCGGCCGGGGGGTGGTGGTGATCGGCGCCGCCGCCGGCGACAAGGTCCAGTTCGTGATATCGGTCACCCCCGACCTGACCGGCCGGATCCACGCCGGAAAGCTGGTGAAGCAGCTCGCGCCGATCGTGGGCGGCGGCGGTGGCGGCCGGCCCGACTTTGCCCAGGCCGGCGGCCGCCAGCCGGACAAACTCGACGACCTGCTGGCCGCCAGCCGGGAGGCCATCGAAAAGGCGCTCGGATCCTGAAGTTTGCCGCCCCGGAGGCCGATACTACCGGGGAAGACCATGCCCGTCTCGAGAATCGCCTGCGCGGTCGTCGTGTCGCTCATTCTGGCGGCCTTCCCCGGGCCCGCTGAGGCCCAGATTTACGCGTGGAAGGACGCGGAAGGCAACCAGGTGTTCTCCGACCGCACCCCGGCCGGCGAGTACCGCACCTACGCCGTGCCCGGCTCGGCCCTCCGGTCTACCCGCCCGGCGACCGGCAAAGACGTCAGCCGCTTCGACAGCATCATCGACGACGCGGCCGCGCGGCATGCGGTCAGGCCGGATCTGGTCCGGGCCGTCATTCAGGTGGAGTCCGGGTTCGACCCCCGGGCGCGCTCGCCCAAGGGGGCCATGGGTCTCATGCAACTCATGCCCCGTACGGCGGCGGAGCTCGGCGTCCGCAATCCGTATGACCCGGCCCAGAACATCCACGCCGGCGTCGCCTATCTCCGCTCCCTCCTCAACCGCTACGGGAACGAGACCCTCGCACTCGCCGCGTACAACGCCGGCCCGGGCGCCGTGGACCGCCACGGCAACGCCGTGCCGCCCTACCGCGAAACGCGCGAGTACGTGAACCGGGTGAAGAACATCACGCCGGCGCAGCCGGTCGCGACCGCCAGGCGGATCATCTACAAGACGTACGAACTGGTCGATGGCCAGCCCGTGGCCCGCTACACGGACACGCGCCCGACCTCCGGACCCTTCGAAATCGTCCGTTAGCCCCAGGCATTCAGCAGAGGGACGCGTGAAGGGCGGTGCTGGCGGGCCGCTGGAAGCCGGCCAGGCCGGTCATTGGCAGGACGGCCGGGCCCTCCGCGTGGCGGACGATGTCCGGGGCGTGGCCGGGCCAGGGCTGCAGCATTTCGACGGGGAGTGCGAGGAGGCCGCTCACCACCCAGGGGCAGTACTTCGCGCCGGCGGCCCGCGCGATGAGCGTGCGGGCGGCTGGCACGGACAGCCGGTCCCGGTAGTCGCGCGAGCTGGTCAGGGCGTCGAAGGTGTCCATCACCGCGACGATTCGCACAGTGTACGGGATGGCCGGATGCGCGAGCTTGTCTGGATATCCGCTCCCGTCGCAGCGCTCGTGGTGGTGAAGGACGATGGCGCACACCTCGTCGTCGAACCCCGAGCGATGGCAAATTTCCGCGCCGAGCTCCGGGTGGATCTTCAGTTCCTGCCATTCGCGGGCGTTGGGCCGACCGGGCTTTTCCAGGATGCGTGACGGCGTCAGCATCTTCCCGACGTCGTGCAGCAGCGCCCCGAGCCGGATGGTCTCGACCACATCGTCAGCCAGCCCGAATTGCACGGCGAGCCTGACCGAGTAGGCCGACACCCGCCGGCTGTGAGCCGCCACGTGCGGCCGCTTCAAGTCGAGCGCGGCGAGCACGGCATCGACCCGTCCCAGGTCCGTCTGAAACATGCGGGTCCCATACGCGCGGCACGCTCCCTGGCGTGGGGTCGTCCACCGGACGGCCGCGTCCCGCCGTTCTCTCTGGCAAGGGCGGTACCATCGCCCGCGAGGCGATGCGGTTTCCCGCTGCTTCACGGGCCCATACGGCACTGCATACCCCGGGCCGGGTCATCCGGCGGCCGCAGGCCACACGGTTCGGAGGCCGGGCTTCCGCTTCTGTAGCTCGCGCGAAATGGCGTGAAATGCTATGATTGGAGATTCGACGGGCAGGCATGGGGCTCGCCCGTGGGCAACGTGACTCAGAGGATACTGTGGCCAGTCATGCATCCGCGCTGAAGGCGCACCGCCAGAACATCGTCCGCCGCGAGAGGAACCGCCAGTTGCGCTCCAAGCTTCGCGGGTCGCTCCGGTCCATCCGTGCGCTCATCGACGAGGACGAGTTCGGGAAGGCCAAGACCGGGTTGAAGGGGACGATCTCCCTGATTGACCGGATGGTCACCAAGGGCGTGATCCACAAGAACGCGGCGGCGCGCTACAAGTCGCGGTTGCAGAAGCGCGTCAGCGACTCGCCGACGACGTAAGACCGAAAGGGCGCCATCCGGCGCCCTTCCCTACTCGCACAACTCAACGACCAGCCGTTCGAGGAGCACTCGCGGGTCGCCGCCCGAGGTCTTCAGGGCGAGGTCCGTCCGGAACACCGCGTCCACGGCGGCAGGTGCGCGCCTGGGCGCCAGCTTCGTCGCCACGAACCAGCGGATCTGGCCGAGGATCATCGGCGGGTATTCACCGGCGTCGAACTTCATGGCCAGCTCCCGCAGCGCATCGCCGGCGGCGCCGCGTTCGATGGCGTTGGTCATGGCCCACGGGCTCTGCGTTTTCGGGGCGGCGGCGATTTCGCGGACCGCCGCTTCGGTGATGATGCCCTCACCCGACGCGAACAGCAGGGCGCGCTCGAACTCCGCCCGCAGGCGTCCGATCTCGCCGCCGGCCAGGCTCGCGAGCAGCCTCGCTGCGGCCCCTTCGACCCGAATCCCCTCAGCCGCCGCCTCGGCCTTCACCCACGCGACGGCGTCAGCATCGCCGCTCCCCGGCAGCGTGTCGCAATCCACGATCACCGCCAGCTTCTCGAGCAGCTTCGCGGGCTTCAGGCTGCGATTCAACCCCTCGCCGGCGACGAACACCAGTACCGTGTCGGGCGAGGGGTGCGCCAGGTACTCCTCGAACGCCTCCAGTTCGGCCTCTCCTGCCGATTTCTGGACCACTCTCCGGCCCTTCTTTCCTGCCGGCGCCTCAGCCGGCGGCGCCGGTTCATCTTCTCCCGCCTTGAAGATCGTCATGAGCTTCTCGGCCTGGGCCACGACGATGACGCGGCGGGGGGCCATCATCGGCAAGGTCCGCGCCAGCTGCAGCGCGGTCCAGAACTGCTTGCGCGCCTCCTCCTTGTGGTCGGGGGGAAACAGCTTGTCGACGTTGAAGGGACGGAAGTCGGCCTCGATGGACTCGATGAGCTGCGTGACGAGCGCCGACTTCAACGCGCCGTCCGGACCGACGAGCAGATAGACGGGGTCGAGGCGCCCGGAGGCGATGTGCTGTTCGAGCGATTGCGGAGAAACCTGGCGCGGCACGTGTGGAATCCCGGCCTAGAAGGCCTCGAGAATGGCGCTGACGACCGAGCGGGCGAAGTCGTTCGCCACCCGTTCGAGCGCGTTGGAACCCTGCCCGAAGAACGCCGACGGGTTGCCGGCCTGCGTGTCGGGCGGCAAATCGTACTCCTCGCGGAACACCATCGACGGGTTCTCCCACAGCGCCTTGTTCGTCTTCAGGTCGACGAACTCGATCCTGGTGTTGACGACGATGATGTACCGTGTGGCCTGCTGGTTGTCGTTGAAGTTCGCCGGCACGATCGAGAGGCTGGTGATCGAACCGCGCAGCACCGCGTCCGCCCCCGATTCCTGGGCGAGCACCTGGTACCGTCCGCGGCCGATGAACTCGCTGCGCACGCGCTCGGTGAACCGCCGCTCCACCTCCAGGTAGGTCGTCTGGTTGACGAACTCCGGCACGCCGATGACGCGGATGGAGTCGGGCAGGAACGAGCCGCGCCCCGCGAGCGAGTACCCGCAGCCCGTGCCGGCAACAGCCAGCGCGGCGACAACGACCGCGTTCAGGATGGTTCGCACGGTTCCAGCCTACCTGATGACGATGCTGACCAGCTTGCCCCCGGCGACAATCACCTTGACGACTGTTCTGCCGGCCACGTGCGCAACGATCGCCGGGTCGGCCAGCGCCGCCGCGCGGATGTCCTCCTCGGCGCTGTCGGCCGGCACCGTGACCCGGCCGCGGACCTTCCCGTTGACCTGCACCGGGATCACGATCTCGTCGGCCCTGGCGGCCTCCGGATCGAACCCGGGCCAGGGCGCGAACACGAGTCCGCCCTGACGCCCCATCTGCTCCCACAGTTCCTCGGCCATGTGCGGCGTGAACGGGGCCAGCATCAGGATGAGCGACTCGATGGCCTCCTTCAGCACCGCCCGGGCCGCGGGGCGCCCGTCCGCGGCCGCGGCATGCCCGTCGGAGAACTGGTAGAGCTCGTTCACCAGTTCCATGATGGCCGACACCGCGGTGTTCAGGTGGACGCGCGGGTCGAGGTCCTGTGTGACCCGTCGAATCGTGTCGTGCGTCTTGCGGCGCAGGGCGCGCTCCGCGCCGGTCAACTCGCCCGCCAGTTCGGCGACGGGCGGCGCCGCCGCCGCCTCGCGCCACTGCTGCACGATGCGCCAGACGCGCATGAGGAACCGGAACGCCCCGTCGAGGCCCGCATCCGTCCACTCGACGTCCTTCTCGGGCGGCGCCACGAACATGACGTACAAGCGCAGCGCGTCCGCCCCGTACTTCGCGATCATGTCGTCGGGATCGACCACGTTGCCCTTCGACTTCGACATGACCGCGCCGTCCTTGTGCACCATGCCCTGCGTGAACAGGCGGGTGAAGGGTTCGGCGTGATTCACCATGCCGAGATCGCGGAACACGCGCGCGAAGAAGCGCGAGTAGATCAGGTGGAGGATAGCGTGCTCGACACCGCCGCTGTAGAAATCCACCGGCGCCCAGTAGGCCACCGCCGCGGGATCGAACGGCCGGGTCCCGTTCGTGGCGTCGCAGAAACGATAGAAGTACCACGACGAGTCCACGAACGTGTCCATCGTGTCCGTCTCGCGGCGCGCCGCCCCTCCGCAGCGGGGGCAGGCCACGTCGACGAAGCCGGCCACGCTGGCGAGCGGCGAGTCGCCGCGCCCGGTGAACTCCGCGACGGCCGGCAGCTCGACCGGGAGCTGGTCGTCGGGAACCGGCACCAGGCCGCAGGACGGACAGTGGATGATCGGGATCGGCGTGCCCCAGTAGCGCTGCCGGGAGATGCCCCAGTCCTTCAGGCGGAACTGGACTGTGCGCTGGCCGATGCCGCGCCGCTCGGCCTTCTCGGCCATGACCTGCAGGGCGTCGCCGGACGACAGGCCGGTGTAGTCCCCCGAGTCCACCACGCGCCCCGGTTCCGAGTACGCCTCCGTCATGGCGGCCGCGTCGAGCGCCGCCGCCCCGTCTCCCTCGGGCTGGATCACGACGCGAACGGGCAGGCCGTACTTCCGTGCGAACTCGAAGTCGCGCTGGTCGTGCGCGGGCACGGCCATCACGGCGCCGGTCCCGTACTCGCCGAGCACGAAGTTCGCGACCCAGATGGGCACATGCTGGCCGGTAAAGGGATTCACCGCGAACCGGCCCGTGGCGAAGCCCTCCTTTTCGACCTCGCCGGTCAGCCGCGCGCTCCGGTCCTGGCGCCGGAATCTGGCGGCCGCCGCACGCATCGCCTTCGGGTCGTTTGATTCCGCCGCGAGGCGCTCGAGCAGGTCGTGTTCGGGCGCGAGCAGCACGAACGTCGCGCCGAAGATCGTATCGATCCTCGTCGTGAAGACCTCGACGTCGGCCGATACGCCGGCGCCGGACGGGTCGACCAGCGGGAAGCGCACGCGCGCGCCCTCGGAGCGGCCGATCCAGTTGCGCTGCATCGTGAGGACTTTCTCCGGCCAGCCCTCCAGTCCGTCGATCGCATCCAGCAGTTCGTCGGCGTAGTGCGTGATCCGCAGGAACCACTGCTCCAGGTCACGGTGCGTGACGGGCGTGTGGCAGCGCCAGCATCCGCCGTCCACCACCTGCTCGTTGGCGAGCACGGTCCGGCACGACGAGCACCAGTTGACCGTCGACCGGCGGCGGTACGCCAGGTCGCGCTCGAACATCCGCAGGAACAGCCACTGGTTCCACTTGTAGTAGTCCGGCAGGCACGTGGCGACCTCGCGCTCCCAGGCGTAGCTGATGCCGAGGCGCTCGAGCTGCCCTTTCATGTGGGCGATGTTGGCGAGCGTGGACGTCCGCGGGTGAATGCCGTGCTTGATCGCCGCGTTCTCGGCAGGCAGGCCGAAGGCATCCCAGCCGAACGGGTGCAGCACGTTGAAGCCGCGCATCCGCTTCATGCGCGCGATCACGTCGCCGATCATGTAGTTGCGGACGTGGCCGACGTGGGCATGCCCGGACGGGTATGCAAACATCTCGAGGCAATAGAACTTCGGCCTGGAGGGGTCTTCAGTCACCTCGAAGGCGCGGCTCTCCCGCCACCGCTGCTGCCACTTCTGCTCGATGGCCTTCGGGTTGTACTCGGTCATATCGTGTCGATTATAGTCCACGCCAGCAGGCCGACTGGACGGCGCGCGCCTGCTGCACCGCGGCGCTGCCGCGCCCGGTCGCGCCCCCGCCCTCGCCGGAAGCCGGGTCGGCCGCGGCGCCGCCGTCCATCGCCGCGAGGCAGGCCGACAGCGACGACGCCAGCGCGCGCAGGTGGTAGCCGCCCTCGGTGACGAGCACGACCCGGCCGGCCGCGCAGTCTTCCGCTGCGGCCGACAGCCGGCCGACCAGGCGGGCGAATCCGTCCGCGCTCATCCGCATGCTCCCGATCGGATCCTCCTCGTGCGCGTCGAATCCGGCGGAGATGATCACCAGGTCCGGATTGAACAGTCGCGTGACCGGCACCACGACGTCGTCGAAGACCTGCGCGTAGTCGCCGTCGGTGGCGCCCCGCTCCATCGGCACGTTGACCGTGAACCCGCGGCCGGGGCCCACGCCCATGTCGTCCGCGCGTCCGGTGCCCGGGTAGAACGGCCACTGATGGGTCGACACGTACAGCACACGGGGATCGGCCTCGAAGATCTCCTGTGTCCCGTTCCCGTGGTGCACGTCGAGATCGACGACGGCCACGCGGGCCAGGCCCCGCGCGAGGGCGTGCGCGGCAGCCACGGCTGCGTTGTTGACCAGGCAGAATCCCCGCGCGAGGTCGCGGTTGCTGTGGTGCCCGGGCGGCCGCACCAGCGCGGCGGCCCGCGTAAACGGGCCGTCCAGCACCGCGTCGACCGCACCCACCGCGGCGCCCGCGGCCAACTGGGTGATCTCCCACGACTCGGGGGAAGTAAACGTGTCGGGGTCGAGCATCACCGCGCGCCCGGCCGAGCCCTCCAGGGTCTCGACGAAGCGGGCGCCGTGCACGCGGAGAATCGCGTCGCGCGGCGCCGGCGCCGCGGCTTCGGCGACCGCGCCGCCGCGCTGCCGCCACCGGGCGGCGACCGCCTCCATCACGTCCTGGCGCTCCGGCCGCTCGGGGTGGCCCGGGGGCGGCGTATGCTCGCCGAACCGCGCGTTGTTCAGGACGAGGACCGGCATCAGCGCCCACCGCACGCGAGGGCGCGGGCGCGGGTCCGAAGCTCCTCCAGCGACGCCTCCAGGGCGACCCGCTCGCCGTCCGCGCCGGCGCCGCGCGCAAGGCGCGGCACGGGAAGGGGCGCGCCGATGACCACGGCGACGCGGCTGAAGGGCTTCGGAATCTGGGTCCGGTCCCAGCTCCTCAGGGCCCAAGACCGCTCCGCCTCCGCGTGCGCCGGGAGCAGCGGCGCGCCCGTGGCGCCCGCCAGCCACGCCGCGCCCGGCTTGGCGACGCGAGCCGGTCCGCGCGGGCCGTCCAGCGTGAAGGCCGCCGGATGGCCGGCCCGGATCTCCCGCACCAGCTGCAGGGTGGCCGCGCGGGCCTTGCGGGAGCTCGATCCCCGCGCCGTCCCGTACCCGAACCGCGTGATGATGCGCGCGATCCATTCGCCGTCGAAATTCTCGCTCGTGATGACGACGATGCCGCGGCGGCGGAAAAACAGCATCAGCGACAGGATCCGGCCGTGCCAGAGGCTCAGGATGTACGGGCGCCGGTCGCGCGTCAGGGCCTCCAGATGCTCGCGCCCTTCCACCCGCCAGCGGAGCGTCAGGCCGAGCAGCGCGAACGCCGGATAGAGGACCGCGGCGATGGCTGCGACCTGAAGCCGCTTCAGGCGGGACTCCCGCCAGGCCGGGGTGTCGGTCACGACCGTGGAGCGGCCGCTGGCGCGGCCCCCTTCATCCTGCCGTCCACGAAGCTCATCAGGTCGACGAACTCGACCTGGGTGTTCGCACTCGCCTGCGCGCCCTTCAGCATGATCGAGCAGAAGGGGCAAGCCGTCACGATCGTGGAGGCGCCGGTCCGTTGGAGCTGCTCGAATCGCTCCTGGCTGATACGCCGGCCCTCCTCGTGCTCCTCGAAGAGCAGACCGCCGCCGGCACCGCAGCAGAACGGGTTCGCCCCGTGGCGGTCGGGCTCGTGCACCGTCGCGCCGAACCGCGCCAGCAGGTCGCGCGGCTCCCCGGTGACGCCCGCGTAGCGGCCGAGGTAGCAGGGGTCGTGGAAGGTGACCTCCTCCCGGCCCGGCACCGCCATCGAGCGCGTCAACTCCGCGACGAGGCTCGCCGAGTGGATCACCTCGGCGGCGAAGCCGAACTCGCGGTAGTCGGTCCCGAGAGTACGCAGGCAGTGCGGGCAGGAGGTCACGATGGCCGTCACGCCGGCCGCCGTGAAGTCCTCGATGTTCGCGCGTGCCAGCTCCTGGAACTGGTACTCGTTGCCCGTGCGCTTGGCGACGTCGCCCGTGCACCGTTCCTTCGCCAGGACGCCGAACGTCACGCCGTGCGCCCGCAGGATGGCGACGAGCGATCGCAGCGACTTCTGGAAGTCCGCTTCGAACGACCCGGCGCAGCCGAGCCACACGAGGTACTGATGGCGTGACGCGTCGAAAATCTCCAGCCCGGCCGACTGGACGAACTTCTGCCGGAGATCCGCGCCCAGGCCCCAGATGTTGCCGCGGCGTTCGAGGTGGTTGTAGACGGCCGCCAGGGCGCCGGGCGCTTCGCCGTTCGACGCGAGGCCGCGCCGGGCGCCGATGATGAGGGGCAGGTGCTCGACGCCGACCGGGCACTGCGCCTCGCACGCCCCGCAGGTCGTGCACTGCCAAAGCACCTTCGCGTCGAACACGTCGGCGAGCTTCGCGTCGAGGGTGCCGGCGAGCAGCGCCGCTTCGTTCTGGAGGATCAGCGTTTTCGGGTTGAGCGGCTTGCCGGTGGCGTGCGCCGGGCAGTTCTCCTGGCATCGTCCGCACTCGACGCAGGTGAAGGCGTCGAGCACCTGCTTCCGCTCGACGTCCGCCACGGTCTCGAGCCCGACCTGCTCCTGCTCGAAATCGAGATTCGGCACCGTCGCCAGGCCGGGCGAACGCAGGTAGACCGTCAGGGGCGACAGCACCAGGTGGAAGTGCTTCGAGTCCGGAATGAGGACCAGGAACCCGAGGATGAGCAGCGCGTGCACCCACCAATTCACGCGGGCCGCCAGCCCGGTCTCCAGCCGGAAGGCGAGCAGGAACGTGATCATCAGGGTCAGGATGAAGAACCCGATGAGCACGGACTCTCCCGACACATGGTCGCCCAGGGCGGCCGGCCGGACAATCGCACGCCGGACGAGCAGCCCGGAGATGCCGACGCCCACCGCCACCGAGAACGGCACGAGCGCCAGCGCGTAGAGATGGAACCATCGCGTGCCGGTGAAGTCCGCGATGCCGAGGCCGGCGAGGAACTCGACGCCCGTATAGAGGGCGAACGCCACGAAGCCCCAGAAGACACCCAGGTGGGCGAAGCCGACCAGCGGGCGCTCGGCGATGGTGCGCGACTGGAAGACGACTTCGGTCGCGAAGCGCAGGAGCCGTCGCCCCGTCTCGTCGGCGCGGACATGGACGTTGTTCCGGGCCCTCAGGATGAGCCGCGCGCGCGTCCATACCTGCGCCGCGAAGGCGGCGCCGAACCCGAGCACGAGGATGCGGAAGATCCACGTCTCGGTGGGATGCACTAGCCCTGGAGCTCCTTGATGACGGCCGGGACGATCTCGAACAGATCGCCCACCACGCCGTAGTCAGCCACTTCGAAGATCGGGGCCTCGGGATCCTTGTTGATGGCCACGATCGTGCGGGCGCCCTTCATGCCGACCAGGTGCTGGATGGCGCCGGAGATGCCGAGGGCGAGATACAGCTTCGGCGCGACGGTCTGGCCCGAGCTGCCGATCTGGCGGTCCATGGGCAGCCACCCGGCGTCGCAGATGGGTCGCGACGCCCCGATGTCGGCGCCGATGGCGGCCGCCAGCTGCTGCGCCAGCGCCACCTTCTCCACGTCCTTGATGCCGCGGCCGACGGCGACAATGCGCTCGGCCTGCGTCAGATCGACCGCCTGCCTGGCTTCGCGGAACGGCGCCTCGGGCGCCTGGCGGATGGCGCCGCCATCCACGCTGACGGGGACGCTCCTGACAGGCGCGGGGGCCGCGCCGCGCACCAGGGAGTCCGCCCGGGTGGCGCCGATCTGGAACGTGGCCAGCGCAGGCCCGTCGACGGCCACGTCCGCGAGCAGCCGCCCCTGGAACACCGGGCGCACAAACAGACGGCGCCCGCCGTCGCGCTTCGTGCCGACGCAGTCGGTGACCAGCGCGCGGCCGAGATGGACGGCCAGCGCCGGCGCGAAGTCCCGCGTCTGATACGTGTGCGGGAGCCACACGTCGACCGGCTGCTCGGCGGCCACCACCTGGCCGAGGGCCGACACGAATCCGTCGAGGGTGTACGGCGAGAGCGCCGGCGCTTCGACGCGCAGCACCTCGGCGACATCGGCCGCGGCCAGCTCGTCGGCCGTCGCGCCGGTCGCGGCGCCGAGCACGGCCACCTTCACGGGCCCGCCGGCCTGCTGCGCCGCCGCGATGGTCTCCCAGCTCGACTTGTTGAGGGTCCCGTTCTGCTGTTCCGCAATCACCAGAATCATGTAATCACCCGCGCCTCGTCGCGGAGCGCCGCGACGAGCGCCTTGGCGGCCTCCGCTGGGCTTCCGCCGATCATCTGCGTGTGCTTGCGCTTCTCGGGCACGTAGAGGCCGACGATGTGCTGCCGCGAGGCGAGTCCGGCCGGCGGCGCCACCTTCCGGATCTCCTTCTTCTTGGCGGCCATGATGCCCTTCAGCGTCGCGTAGCGAAGCTGGTTGATGCCGCTCTGGATCGTCAGGAGCGCGGGCATGGGGAGCGCCACCCACTGGAACCACCCGCCCTCGAGCTCGCGCTTCACGCGGAGGGCCTGTCCCTCGATATCCACCTCCATGATGATGGTCGCCGACGCGATGCCCAGGAGCGAGGCCAGCATGACGCCGGTCTGGGCGCTCCCCTGGTCATCGGACTGGAGTCCCGTGAGCACGAGGTCGAACGCCTCGTCGCGCATGGCGGCGGCGAGCGCCTCGGCCACCGCGAACGCGTCGGCCTGCGCGAGCCCATCGCCCTCGACGTGGATGGCGCGGTCGGCGCCGCGGGCCAGCGCCTCCCGCAGCGCCTGCGACACGCGGGCGGGACCGACCGAGCAGACCACCACCTCCCCGCCGTGCTTCTCCTTGAGGCGGAGGCCCTCTTCGAGGGCATAGGCGTCGGGCTCGTTGACCTCGAAGGCGGCGTCCTGGTCGCGGACCCAGGTCTTCTGGTCGTTGACGCGCGGCTGCCAGTCGCGCGACGGAACCTGCTTGAGGCACACGGCGATCTTCATGTCGGGACGCTCCGCGGGCGTCAGCCGTCGAAACGGCGAAGAAGCAGGGCGGCGTTGGTGCCGCCGAACCCGAAGGAGTTGGACATCGCGTACGTGATCGGCGCGGTCCTGGCCTTCCAGGGCACGTAGTCCAGGGTGCACTCCGGGTCCGGCGTGTCCTGGTTGATCGTCGGGGGCATGGTCTGGTGGTACACCGCCAGCGCCGTGACGCCGGCCTCGATGCCGCCCGCCGCGCCGAGCGTGTGGCCGGTCATCGACTTGGTGGAAGATACGCCGATCCGGTCCGCGTGCCCGCCGAACAGCGTGCGGATGGCCAGCGACTCGAGCTTGTCGTTGAACGGGGTCGAGGTGCCGTGGGCATTGATGTACTGCACCTCGTCGGCGCGCACGCCGGCCGAGGCCAGCGCCAGCGCCATCACGCGCACCGCGCCGTCGCCGTCCTCCGAGGGCGCCGTGATGTGGTACGCGTCCGCCGTCGCCCCGTAGCCGACCACTTCGGCGTACACCCGGGCGCCGCGGCGGCGGGCGTGATCGAGCTCCTCGAGGACGATGACGCCGGCGCCTTCGCCGATGACGAAGCCGTCCCGCTCCTTGTCGAAGGGGCGGCTTGCGCGTTCGGGCTCGTCGTTGCGCGTCGAGAGCGCGCGCATGGCGGCGAACCCGCCGACGCCCATCGGCGTGATGGCGGCCTCGGATCCGCCGGCGAACATCGCATCGGCCGCGCCGCGCCTGATGATCTCGAAGGCCTCGCCCACGGCGTGCGCGGACGCCGCGCAGGCCGTCGACGTAGCGAGGTTCGGGCCCTTGGCCCCCAGCCGGATCGACACCTGCCCGGCGGCGAGGTTGATGATGGCCGCGGGAATGAAGAACGGCGAGATCCTGCGCGGGCCGCCCTCGAGCAGGGCCCGGTGCTCGCGCTCGATGGTGCCGAACCCTCCGATACCCGACGCGATGAACACACCGACGCGCGGCGCGTCGTCCGGCCCGACGACCAGCCCGGCGTCCGCCGCGGCCGACTGCGAGGCCGCGATGGCGTAGTGGATGAAGGTGTCCATCTTCTTGACGTCCTTCTTGTCCACGTACTGCAGGGGGTCGAAGCCCTTCACCTCGGCGGCGATCCGGGAGGCGAACCCCGCAGCGTCGAACGAGGTGATGGGGCCCACGCCGCAGCGCCCGGCGCACAACCCCTCCCAGGTCGCCTCGGTGCCGATGCCGAGCGCCGACACCAGCCCGATGCCCGTTATGACAACGCGCCTGTTCACGCGGCCTCCGTGGATGTGCGCTTACTTCTTCTTGGAGTGGGCCTCGATGTACTCGACGGCTTCCTTGACGCGCGTGATCTTCTCGGCGTCCTCGTCGGGAATCTCGATCCCGAACTCCTCTTCGAACGCCATCACGAGCTCGACCGTGTCGAGCGAGTCCGCGCCCAGGTCGTCGACGAACGAGGCGTCGATGGTCACCTCCTCCTCGTCGACCCCGAGCTGCTCCACGATGATGCTCTTGACTTTGTCAGCAACCCCAGCCATTCATCCTCCTACGTATACATCCCGCCGTTGACGGCGAGAACCTGTCCGGTGATGTACGACGCCTCGTCGGACGCCAGGAAACAGACCGCCGCGGCCACGTCCTCGGGCGTCCCGAACCGGCTGAGCGGCACTCTCGACTGCCACTCGGCCTGCACCTCGGGCGCGAGCGACCGCGTCATGTCGGTGTCGATGAGCCCGGGCGCCACCACGTTCACCGTGATGTTCCGCGCCGCGACTTCGCGGGCGAGCGACTTGCTGAACCCGATGAGGCCGGCCTTCGACGCCGCGTAATTCGACTGCCCGGCGTTGCCCATCTGGCCCACCACCGAGCTGATGCTGACAATCCGCCCCGTGCGCTGCTTCATCATCGGCCGCAGCACGGCCTGCGTGCAGACGAACGCGCCGCTGAGGTTGACCTCGAGGACGCGATCCCAGTCCTCGCGCTTCATCCGCATCAGCAGCTGGTCGCGGGTGATGCCGGCGTTGTTCACCAGGATGTCGATGCGGCCGTGCTCGGACAGCACCTGTCCGAACACCGCGTCAACCGCCGCCGCGTCGGTCACGTTCATGACGGCCACAGCCGTCACGCGGCCGGACCCCGCGGCCGCCGTGCCGGAGGCGCCGCCCTCGGGGTTCACCGCGTCGGTGGGCACCACCAGGGCGCCGCGCGATGCGAGGGCCACGCTGATGGACCGGCCGATGCCCCTCCCGGCCCCTGTCACGACGGCGACTTTACCGGTCAAGTCGAACATGCGCGTTGCTCCGGGCGCACACACACCACCCGCGGACAGGGGCTACCCCACCAAGGCGGCGACGGCGTCGAGTCCCGACGGATCCTCGATGTTCGCAAACCCCGCGTCCTTCAGAATTTTCCGGCCGAGGCCGGTCAATACCGTCCCAGGACCCACTTCAACATACTTGTGGACGCCCTCCGATGCAAGCCGGCGCATCACGTCCTCCCATCGCACCGGCGATGAGACCTGCTTCACCAGCGCTTCGATGGCCTCCGCCGCGGTGCGCTTCACCTCGGCGTCCACGTTCGCCACGACGGGCACGGACGGATCGGAGGTCTTCAGGGCGCGCAGTTCCGGCGCGAGACGCGCCTCGGCCGGTTGCATGAGGGCGCAGTGGAACGGAGCGCTCACGCTCAGCGGGATCGCGCGCCTGGCGCCCAACTGCTTCGCGCGCTCGGACGCCCGCGCCACGGCGTCTCTCGAGCCGGCGATCACGACCTGGCCGGGCGCGTTCAGGTTCGCGGGGCTGACGACGTCGCCCTGCGCCGCCTCGGCGCAGGCTTGCGCCACGCCGGCCGCGTCGAGACCCAGGATGGCCGCCATCGCGCCCTGCCCCACCGGCACCGCCTCCTGCATGTAGCGCCCGCGCCGGCGGACGGTCCGCAACGCGTCGGCGAACGCGATGGTCCCGGCCGCGACGTGGGCCGAGTACTCGCCGAGCGAATGGCCGGCGACAAACGCCGGCCTGATGCCCATCGGCGCCAGCAGGCGGAACGCGGCCACGCTCACCGCGAGGATGGCCGGCTGCGTGTTCTCCGTCAGCACCAGCGTCTCAGCCGGCCCGTCGAAGCAGAGGCGGCTCAGGCGTTCGCCGAGCGCGTCATCGGCCTCCGCCATCGTCTCGCGCACGATCGGGAAGGCGTCGGCAAGCGCCTTGCCCATTCCGACCGCCTGGGAACCCTGCCCGGGAAAGATGCATGCAATCACGACGAAGCCCCCTCGAGCGCCAGCAGTTCCTGCTCGATGCGCGGCGCCAGGCCCTCGCCCGCGAAGCGGGCCGCCATCAGGATGGCGTTTGTCACGGCCTTCGCCGACGACCGGCCGTGGCCGACGACCACCGGCCGGCCGACGCCGAGCAGCGGCGCACCGCCATACTCCGAGTAGTCGACCCGCGCCCGGAAACGCCCGAAGGCGTCGACCGCCGCCCGCGCGCCTCCGCCCGCCGTGGCCGCGAATTCCTCGCCCAGCATCAGTTCCACCATCCCGACGACACTCTCGCTGATCTTGATCACGACGTTTCCGGTGAACCCGTCGCAGACCACCACGTCGGCCGCGCCCGAGTAGAGGTCGCGGGCCTCGACGTTGCCGACAAAGCGCAGCGGAGCCGCCTGCATGAGCCGGTGCGCCTCGCGCGTGAGTTCGTTCCCCTTGGTGGCTTCCTGGCCGATCGACAGCACCCCGACCTCCGGCGCGGCGATGCCGAGGCCGAGGCGGGCGAACACCGTTCCCATGGCGGCAAAGGCCACCAGGTGCGGAGGGCGGCAGTCGGCGTTGGCGCCGATGTCGAGCAGGACCGCGGTGCCGCGCATCGTGGGCACGGTCGCCGCGAGGGCGGGCCGTTCGGCGCCCCGGAGGAGCCCGAAGCCCGTATAGGCGGCAACAACGGTGGCCCCGGTGTTGCCGGCGCTGAACAGGGCGTCGGCGGCGCCTTCGGCAACCAGGGCCGCCGCCACGCGGATGGAAGACTGGGGTTTGCGGCGGAGCGCCTCGGCCGGGCGCTCGCCCATGCCGACGGCATCAGCGGCGTGCACGACGAGGATCTCGAGGCTGGACGCGTCCGGATGGCGTTCCAGTTCGGCGTCCAGCCGGCCGCGGTCCCCGACCAGCGTCACACCGACATCAGCCTGCCGCGCGGCGGCGACGGCGCCCTCCACGATCACGGACGGGCCGTGGTCGCCCCCCATCGCATCGACGGCCACGCGCATCCGGCGTTACGCTTCCTTGATTTCGCGCACCTGGCGGCCGCGATAGTACCCGCAGTGCGCGCAGATCTGGTGCGCCGCCTTGGCCTCGTGGCAATGCGGGCACACGCCCAGCGAGGGGGGCTTGAGCGCGTCATGGGTCCGGCGCTTCGAGGTCCGGGCTTTCGAGTGTCGCCGCTTTGGATTGGGCATCGTTACTTGTCCTTGCGCAGTTGCTCGAGCACCGACAGCCGCGGGTCGACCCACGTCTGCCGGCACTCGCACGAAGCGGAGTTGAGGTTCGTGCCGCAATCGGGGCACAGGCCGCGGCAGTCCTCGCGGCACAGGGGCTTCATCGGCACGGCCAGGTAGCACTGTTCCTGCATCAACTGGCCCAGATCGACGACGTTGTCCTCGTAGAACGCCGTGGAGAGGTCGTCGTCCTCGACCATCTGCTCCTCGGCGGCCCCGGCCGGGGTGTGAGGCAGGTAGAGCACGTCGAACGACTCGGCCACCGGCATCCCGAATCCCTCGAGGCACCGGCTGCAGGTCAGATCGATGGTGGTCCGCACCACGCCCACCAGCCGGAATTGCGAGCGGTCCTTGCGCACCACCACGCTCAGCGCGACGGGCGCGGCAATCCGGCAAATCGTCGGGTCGGTCGGCAGCACGCCAGGCGCGAAGGTCCGTTCGATCCGGGCCTCCGCGTCGCGCATCTGGCCGACGTCAAGCAGGAGCTCACTCATCGGGCGCCGTCTCTTGTGCAGGCACAGAATCCCAAGTATACCACGGGCCCGCCGGGCGCCGGCGGCCCGGCCGGGCGCCGGCTCGGCGCGTCAAAACGTCGGAGGGTGCCCCGGCGGCCCCTGTGGTGCGCTAGAATGAGATGTTCGCCTGCCATGAAGGCCTGACGTCAGGCAAGGAGTGCTCGTGCGACGACTGTTGACCCTCGGATTAGCCTTGTCACTGCTGGCATTCGCGGCCGCAGGCTGTGGCGACGACCTCACGGACCTGGAGATTGGCCCGTCCGGCACCGTGACCGAGACGTTCGAGGGCACGCTGAATCCCGGCGGCGGCACGACTCACGTGTTTGTGGTCACGTCCAAGGGCACGATCTCGGCGACGCTGACGGCCGTCGGGGACGACAACACCCGGGTGGTCGGCCTGGCCCTCGGCAACTACGCCAACAACGCCTGCCAGCTCGCCGCCGCCAACGACGTCTCGTTCGTGAATCTCCCCCTGGTCGCCTCGGTCTCGGCCGCCGGCACCATTTGCGCGCGGGTCTACGACGCCCAGGCGGTGCCGGACCCGACAACCTACACGCTGTCCATCGTCCACCCGTAACCGCGGCGCCCGTCGCGAGGCAGCGGTCCGGCCGGATGGTCAGGACCAGCGCCCCTCCAGGCCGACCCACGGCTTGGGGATGAAGAGGTGCTCGTAGAGCGCGACGGCATAGCGGTCGGTCATGCCGGCGAGGAAATCGCGGGCCGCCGCGTCGACGCCCTCCGCGCGGAGCGTCCGGCCGTCAAGGAACGCCTCTGGCGCCTCGTGGACCTTTACCCAGAGCCCGCCGAGGATGCCGGCGGCCTTCTTGAACTCGGCGGTCGAGAGCCGGTTCTCGTAGACCGTCGCGAAGAGGAAGGCCCGCAGGTCCAGCATCGCCTCGAGGACGGGCCCGGTCATCGTGATTTCGCGCAACGCGGCCGCCCTGGTTTCGATCACGACGTCCTTGACCATCCGCCCGATGCGGGCCGAGTGCGTCGCCCCGAGCACGGCGAGCGGGGCGTCCGGCAGGTCGGACTCCCTGAGGACGCCGGCCCTCAGCGCATCGTCGATGTCGTGGTTGACGTAGGCGATGAGATCCGCCACGCGCGCGATCTGCCCCTCGAGCGTCGAGGCCTTCACCGCGACATCCGGACCGATGGGAGATCCGCGCTTGCCCTTCGAGTGCTTCACGATGCCGTCGCGCACTTCCCACGTCAGGTTCAGCCCCGCGCCGCCGCGCTCGAGCACGTCGACGATGCGCAGGCTCTGCTCGTAGTGCTCGAACCCGCCCGGCACGAGCGACGCCAGCACGCGCTCGCCCTGGTGGCCGAACGGCGTGTGCCCGAGGTCGTGGCCGAGGGCGATCGCCTCGGTGAGGTCTTCGTTGAGGGCCAGCGCTTTGGCGATCGTGCGGGCAATCTGGGACACCTCGAGGGTGTGCGTCAGCCGCGTCCGGTAGTGATCGCCCTCCGGCGCGAAGAAAACCTGCGTCTTGTGCTTGAGCCGGCGGAAGGCTTTCGAGTGGATGATGCGGTCCCGGTCCCGCTGGAACGCCGGCCTGACATCGTCCTCGGCTTCCGCGCGAAGCCGCCCCCGCGACTCGGCGCTGCGCGCGGCCCGCGGCGCGAGCGACTCGCGTTCGCGGCGCTCCAGGTCCTCTCGAATCGTGGTCATGTCAGCTCGCGAAGGAAACTGCGCCCGCAGGCGAGCGGACCGACGCCGAAGACCTCGGCGATGGTCTGGCCGAGGTCCGCGAAAGTCTCTCGATCGCCGAGCGCGGCGCCCGGCCGCACGCGGGGGCCGGACGCGAGCACGGGCACGAACTCCCGCGAATGGTCCGTGCTCGGCGTGGTCGGGTCGTTGCCGTGGTCCGCGGTGAGCACCAGCAGATCGGCCTCGCGAAGCATCGGCATCAGCCGCCCGAGCCGCTCGTCGAACCGCTCCAGGTTGGCGGCGTATCCGGGCGTGTCGTTGCGGTGGCCGTACATTGCGTCGAAATCCACGAGATTGGCGAACACGAGTCCGGGCGGGGCCTCGGCGACTGCCCGCTCGACTTCGTCCATGCCCTGCGCGTCCGATGCGGTGCGGATCGCGGCGGTAATCCCGCGCCCGGCGAACAGGTCCTTCACCTTGCCGATGGAAAGGACCGGGACGCCGGCCCGCGTCAGCAGGTCGAGCAGCGTGTCGCCGTCGGGCAGGATGGCGTAGTCGTGCCGGTTGGCGGTTCGGCGAAACGACCCCGGTACTCCGACGAAGGGCCGGGCAATGACACGCCCGAGGCCCATGCCCTCCACGAACTGCGCGTACGCGACGTCGCACATCCGGTAGAGATCGGGCACCGGAATGACGTCCTCGTGCGCGGCGATCTGGAACACGCTGTCCGCCGACGTGTAGATGATCGGCCAGCCGGTCTTCAGGTGCTCCTCGCCGAGGTCCTCGATGATCGCTGTGCCCGAGGCCACCACGTTGCCGAGCGTGCGACGGCCGATGCGGCGCTCGAATTCGCGCATGACGTCGTCGGGGAACCCCCCGGGAAACGTCGGGAACGCCGTCACCAGCTGGAGCCCCATGAGCTCCCAGTGCCCTGTCACCGAGTCTTTCCCGGGAGAGACCTCGGCCATGCGGCCGTAGGCACCCAACGGCGCCTCCGCGGGCGGCAGCCCGGAGAGCGGCACGACGCGCGAGATGCCGAGCGCCTGGAGGTTCGGGATGCGGAGCGGGAGTTCGGCCGCGATGTTGCCGAGCGTATTGCTGCCCTGGTCGCCGTAGAGCGCCGCATCGGGAAGCGCCCCGACGCCGAGGCTGTCGATCACGATGACGAACACGCGCCGGAACGGTGATGTGGACATGGGCGTGGATGCCGGGAACGGCTCCGGGCGGACCGCCCGTGGTCCGCTAGCCTGAATGGGCCGGGCTAGCGCGGCGCCGGGCGCGGCGCGCGGATGGACGCGATGGCGTGCTTGAACACCAGGCGATCCGCGCCGTCCTGATCGAGGATGACCGCGAAACGGTCGAAGCCCTTTACACGCGCTTCGAGTTCGGTGCCGTCCATCAGGCGCAGGCTGACGGGCTGCTGGTCGCGGCGGACCACGTTCAGAAACGCGTCTTGCACGTTCGGCTCGGCGGCCCCCCGCGCGTCAGGAATCTGTGGCATGCGTCGGATGCTCCCCTCGCGGATGCGGCTGCGATGCGGTCCCGAGCCGCGCGTCGATCACGCGCTCGGCCTCGAGCCGGGCGTTGTCGTCTTCACCCGCCCGTTGAATCCAGACTAGATTAGGCTCTTTGCGGAACCAGATCAACTGGCGTCGCGCGTAGTGCCGGTTCCCGGTGATGATGAGGTCGCGCGCCGACGCGCGGTCGCGTTCGCCGCGCACGACTTCGAGCACGCGGCGATAGACGTATCCCGTGAACGGCCGTGCGCCCGGCGGCACGCCCTGCGCAAGGAGCGCGCGCACTTCGTCTTCGATCCCGCGCGCGAACTGGGCGTCGACGCGCCGCGCGATGCGGCCGACGATGGCGTCCCAGGGCGGGTGCACCGCGAACCCGAGGATGGTCCAACCCGCAAGGGGCGCGCGCGTATCGGCGAAGTGATCGGTGAGCGTGCGGCCGCTCTGGCAGTAGACTTCGAGCGCGCGCACGATCCGTATCCGGTCGCGGGCCTGGATGCGCGCGGCCGACGGCGGGTCGATGCGGGCGAGCAGCCGGTGCAGCCGCTCGGGCCCCCGCCGCGCCGCGATGGCGTCCAGCCGCTTGCGCACGCGGTCATCCCGCCCTGGCCCGGGGAACAAGCCCCGCGCCAGCGCGCGGTAGTAGAGGCCCGTCCCTCCCACCAGGATCGGCAGCCGGCCCCTGGCGTGAATCGACCGGATGGCCGCCATCGCGTCCCGCGCGTAATCCGCCGCCGTGTACTCGGCCGCCGGGTCGGCGATGTCCACGCAGTGATGGGGGACGCCGCCCTGCTCCTCCATCGGCACCTTGTCGGTGCCGATGTCGAAGCCGCGGTACACGGCCGTCGAGTCGCAGGCCACGATCTCGCCGTCGAACCGCCGGGCGAGCGCCAGGCCCAGCGCGCTCTTCCCGCTGGCCGTCGGGCCGAGGATGGCCGCCACGGCGGGCGCGCGTCCGCCGGCCGTCATGCCCATCCCGCCAGCTTGACGAGCGCCCAGGCGACCAGCGCCCCGAGCAGAAGGAGCCAGCCGAGTTGCTGCGTCCTGGTGGGTCTCGCCATCAACGTGAGGGAGGTGTCTCGTTGTAATAGAACGTGATGGTGATGAACGCGCGATCGGCGGGGTATTCGGGCGGGAGCGCCAGCGTGGGGTTGGAGGCCGCGATCGCGTTGAACGACGAGTTGTTGAACGCCTCGATGCCGGTCGTCGCCACGACGGCAATGTCGGTGATCGCCCCGTTCTTGTGCACGTTGAAGGACACCGAAACGTGGCCGCGCAGCGACATGGCCGCGTACGGGATGAACCAGTTCCGCCTGATCTGCGCGAGGAACCGCCGCACCCAGGGGCCGAACTCCACGCCCTTCGTGTCGAACTGAATGGCTTCCCCGAACTGCCCTCCGCCCTGCGGGTTGTCGAAGATCTGCTCCGGCACGTAGCGGCCCACGTCACGCAGCGCGCCCGCCAGAGCGCCTCCCGTCCCTGTGCCGTTGTTCCCGGACCGCGCCTGCGGCTTCGGCCCGCGGAGCCCGCGGAGGACGGGATCGTCAATCTGCCGCTCTTCGGACACCGGGGGACCCGGGGCCGGCGAGCCTGGCTCCTTCGCCCCGCTGCCGGTCTCGCCGGACCGGTCCGCGGGCTTCGGCGGCTCCGGCGTGCCGGGCTGGTCGACACGCTCCGTCGTGTTCCCCCTGGAGTACGGCAGGGGGTTGGCCGGCTCCGGCGTCCGCTCGTACGGCGTCATCATGGTGCGGTCGCGGTCGGAGAGTTCCGGGCTCTGGGGCGGCCGCTGCGCCTCGAACTCGGCCCGCGGCTGCACGAACACGAAGCGGCGGTCGTTCGACTCCTGCTCGCGCATCGCCGCCATGCGCTCCTCCAGCGCGCTCGTGTCGGGCGACAAGGCGGCGACAAGCCCGGGGAGCAGGTCCGGCAGCATCACGATCGCCAGGATGCCGAGCAGATGCACCACGAGGGACAGCAGCAGCCCCTCACGCCACGAGATGGCGCTGTCAATGCGCTCGAAATCCGGTTGCCGATCGTCGAAGTTGAAGTACATCAGGAACTTAATCGATTATAACACCCGCGCCGCGGCGGCTTGGCGCGTCAGGCAGGGCTGGGCAGGTCAGCGCTGGTCTGGCTTCAAGGCGCTGTACAGATAGACGATGCCGAGGCTCAGAGAGTCGGCTTTGACCTGTGAAAATCCTGTGGCGGCGAGCGTCGCCATCACCTGCTTCGGCTCGGGGAACGACCCCACCGACGCCGGCAGATACGTGTAGGCGGACGAATGGCCGGACACGAGCGAGCCGATTCTCGGAAGCAGATGTCTGAAGTAGGCCAGGTAGGCCTGGCGCACGCCCGGCAGCCGCGGGACGCCGAATTCCAGGATGGCGAAGCGGCCCCTCGGGCGCAGCACCCGGAACACGTCCGCGAAGGCCTCCTCGGGACGTTCGACGTTTCGGATCCCGAAGGCCACAATCGCCGCGTCCACCGAACCGGCGGCGAGGGGAATCCGCGTCGCGTCGCCTTGGACCAGTCTGACCCGATCCGCGAGGCCGCGCCCGGCGACTTTGCCGTGGCCGAGGCGGAGCATCTGCCCGGCGAAATCGACGCCGACCACCGCCGCCGCTCCGGGCGAGGCCGTCGCCGCGGCGATCGCCAGGTCCGCGGTGCCGGTGCAGAGGTCGAGTACGGTCTCCCCTCCCCGCAGCGCGAGCGTCCGCACGGCCCGCGCGCGCCAGCGCAGGTCGAGCCCGCCGCTCAGCAGGTGATTGAGCAGGTCGTACCGCGGCGCGATGGCGTCGAACATGCCGGCGATGCGTTCGGGTTGTTTGTCGCGGCCGAGCGCCCCGCCTCCGCCGGTCACCGCTGGACCCGCCCGGTCCAGTCGGCGCAGAGGCGCTGCTCCAGCCCCAGCGCCGAAAGGATCTTGCCCGCGAGGAAATCGGCCAACTCGTCCAGCGTCTTCGGCAGGTGATAGAAGCCCGGCATGGCCGGCAGCACCGCCGCGCCGGCTTCGGCTGATCGCACCATGTTTCGCAGCTGCGGCAGGCTCATCGGCGTCTCGCGCGGCACCAGCACGAGGGGCTTCCGCTCCTTCAGCATCACGTCGGCGGCGCGCTCGACGAGGTTCCGGGAGAGGCCGTTCGCCACTCCCGCCAGCGTCTTCATCGAGCACGGCACGATGACCATGCCCCTGGTCGGACGGCTGCCGCTGGCGATGGTCGCGCCCAGGTCGCGGTTGCTCAGCACGTCGAACCGGCCCTTGTGCACGCCGGGGCCGTACTTCCCCTCGAGGTATGGCATCAGCCTCTCGAAGGCGGCTTCCTCGCCCAGTTCGTCGCGGAGCAGCCTGCGGCCGTAGTCGCTGACGACAAGGTCAAGCGAGCAACCCTGCTCGAGCAGCGCCGCCACGGTCCTCACGGCGTAGAGCGCGCCGCTCGCGCCGGTGATGGCCACGGTGTAGCGGGGAGCGGGCGGCGAGGTCTCAGTGGACATGGATTGCAGCAGCCGTCGTGACGAAGTACAGGATACCGACCCAGCCGTTCAGATCAAACGCCAACGTGACGCGCGACAGATCGTCGGCATGCACCAGCGACTGCTCGAAGGCGAGCAGGGCGGCCACGCCGGCGACGCCGGCGAGGTAGATCGGGCCCAGCGGCGCTACGGCCGCGAGGGCGGCCAGCGCGGCCACCGTCGCCACGTGCAGGCCGCGGGAAACCGCGAGCGAGGCCCGGATCCCGAACCGCTGCGGGATGGAATTCAGCCCGTGCGCGCGGTCGAACTGGAGATCCTGACAGGCGTAGAGCACGTCGAATCCGCCCACCCAGGTGCCGATGGCGGCCGCCAGGAGCCACGGCTCCCATCCGTCCCTCCCGCCTGCGGCCAGCCACCCGCCGACTGGTGCGACGGCCATCGCGAGGCCGAGGAACGCCTGCGTGGACCAGGTGAAGCGCTTGGCGAGCGAATACCAGAAGACGATCGCCAGCGCGACCGGTGACAGCGCGAAGCAGAGCGGGCCGAGCATGTACGCCGACCAGACGAACACCGCGGCCGCGACGCCCACGAAGAGCCAGGCCTCGCGCCGGCTCATGCGTCCCGCCGGCAGCTCCCTCGAGCGCGTACGGGGGTTCAGGCCGTCGAAGCGGGCGTCCACGAGCCGGTTGAATCCCATGGCCGCGCTCCTGGCGCCGACCATGGCGACGACGATCCAGGCGACACGTCCCCACGTGAGCGGAACATGCCTCGAGGCCAGCAGCGCCCCGGTCAGCGCGAACGGCAACGCGAACACGGAATGGGAGAGGCGCACAAACGACGCGTAGGTGCGAAGACGGTTCAGCAAGCGGGGCTCTGGCCCATCGCGCGGACCTTTCCGGGCTCGATGCCCGACACCAGGTATTGTTCCACATCCGTCGTGCCGGGCGGTACGTCGACGGCAATCAGGGCCGCGCGGCGGCCCGGTTCGATCGCCCCGTGCGTCCTGCCGAAGCCAAGGCCCTCGGCGCCGGCCAGGGTGGCGCTCCTCAGCAGGTCGGCTGGCCTGATTGCGGGCGCCATGCGGTGGAGCATCGCCAGTTCGGCGAACATGTTGAGATCCTCGACGCTCGTCAGGCTGTCGGTGCCGATCGCCACCCGCGCACCGCTCCGGTAGAAGGCGTCGACGGGTGGAGCGCCCGCGCCCACCCACTGGTTGCTCCGGGGGCAGGTGACCAGCGTCGCGCCTCTCGACGCCAGGATCGCGAGATCCGATTCGGTGGCCCGCACCGCGTGGACCGCGAGCGTCCGCTCGTCCCAGAACCCGAGGCGGTCGAGGTACTCGATCGGGCTGCATCGGGGCGCGCGCCAGCCGGGGTCCCACGCGCCCAGGCGTTTCAGCAGATCCGGCCACCCTCCACTGCCCCGCCCGATGAATTCCACTTCCTCGGCCGACTCGGCGACGTGCACCGACATGCGCGGGTCGGTCAGCCGACCCCGTGCCGCGACGAGGGCGCGGTAGACCGACGGCGCCACCGAGTACGGGGCGTGCGGCGCGAGCGCCAGCCGCCAGCGGCGGCCGGCGCCAGCTGCTCCAATCCTCCGGCACGACTCGTCGACGAACCCGTCGGCATCGGTTGCGCGGAACTTGATCACCTCGTGAAAGACGACGCCGTCCAGGCCGCTCGCGTCAACGAGGTCGAGGTGCGCGAGCGAATTCGAAATGTCCCCCACGAGCCCCGTGCCGCTGGCGGTCATCTCCTCGAGCGCCGCGGACATGGCCGCCCGCACGAAGCCCTCGTCGCGGCCGTCCGGCGACTGCAGGCGCTCCCGCATCATGCGGGAGACCCAGCCCAGGAAGGACGGCGCGGGACCAATCCGGCCGCGCAGCCACGAGAGTTCCAGGTGCGTGTGGGCATTGACGAGCGCGGGCATGACCACGGCGTCGCCCAGATCGGTCTGCCGGAACGACCCGCCGGGTCCGTCGCCGGCGCGCCCGACGGCGGCGACGAGCCCGCCGTCGACGGCGACCCATCCCTCGCGGATGGGCGGGCGCGAGACGGGCAGGATCCAGGAGGCTCGATACACGTGCATGGGGCCGGCTCGCTACGCGGGCGCGGGTGCCGCCCGCTTCAGATACCGGCCCCGGCCCGCTCGGCCGACGAAGGCGCCCCGATCGACGATGACCTCGCCGCGGGACAGCACGATTTCAGGCGCCCCCGTGACGGTCCACCCCTCGTAGAGGCTGTAATCAACGCGCATGTGATGCGTGGAGGCGGACAGGGTGATCGTCTTCTCAGGGTTCCAGAGCACGATGTCGGCGTCGGAACCCACGGCGAGCGCGCCCTTGCGCGGCCACAGGCCGAAGATCTGCGCCGGCGCGGCCGAGGTGATCTCGACGAAGCGTTCCGGCGTGATCAGGCCCGTGCGGACGCCGGCGTCCCACAGCAGGGACAGGCGCGTCTCGATGCCCGGCGCGCCGTTGGGGATCTTCGAGAAATCGTCCCGGCCGAGCTGCTTGTGCGGCGGGTCGTTCAGCCCGAAGGGGCAATGGTCGGTACCGACGGTCTGCAGTTCCCGCGCCGCGATCCCGCGCCACAGGGCCCGCTGATGGGCGGACGGACGCAGCGGCGGCGACATCACGAACTTCGCGGCGTCGAACCCGCCGCGCTGGTACTCCGCGTCCGACAGGCACAGGTATTGCGGACAGGTTTCGGCGAAGGCCGCCACGCCGCGCTCCCGGCCCTGCCTCACCGCGCCGAGCGCCTCGGCCGACGACAGGTGCACGATGAAGACGGGCGCACCGGCCATTTCCGCGAGGGCAATCGCGCGGGCGGTGGCTTCGGCCTCCGCCCCGGGCGGACGCGTGAGCGCGTGGAACCTCGGCGCGGTCATACCCCGACGGAGCGCCTCGGCGACGAGCACCTCGATCGCGCCGCCGTTCTCCGCGTGGATCATCACCAGCCCGCCCTGCTCGCGCGTGTGCAGCAGCGCCCGGAGGATCGCCCCGTCGTCGGCCATCAGCCTGCCGGGATACGCCATGAACATCTTGAACGAAGTCACGCCATGGTCGCCGGCGAGCGCGCGCATCTCGGCCGCCGTGTGCGGACCGAACGCCCGCAGCACCACGTGAAAGCCGTAGTCGATCACCGCCTTCGATTCCGCCTTCGCCATCCATCGGTCCAGGCCCTCGCGCAGGCTCTCGCCCGGCTCCGGCGTGGCGAAGTCGAGGATGGTGGTGGTGCCGCCGTGGGCGGCGGCGACGGTCCCGGTCTCGAAGTCGTCGGCCGACGTGATCTCGCCCGCGGGCATGTCGAGGTGCGTGTGCGCGTCGATGCCGCCGGGGATCAGCAGGAGGCCCGACGCGTCGAGCACCGTGTCGGCCGGGAGCGCGAGGTCCCGCCCGATGCGGGCGATGACGGAGCCCTCGATGTAGATATCGGCGGCGGCGCGTCCGGCGCCGGTGAGCATCGTGCCGTGTCGGATGATCGCCGTGCTCATAAGCCCGCGTGCGGCGGCGCAGCCGCCCCTACCATCCCATCCGCTCGCGCAGCGACGTGATGTGGGCCGTGTGATGGCGCCCGTGCCAGGCGTACAAAGCCAGCGCGTGGTCGAGCGTCACGGGCCCCATGGCCGAGTGATTGTAGGTGCGGGCGAACTGGCCGGCGTCCAGGCTGCCGAGGAAGGCGGCCCAGCGGGCGTGCAGCGACGCCAGCAGGTCGAGCGAGGCACGGACGTCCGGCGCGCTCGCGTCCGCCAGTCCGGCCCAGAGCGCCTCGTTGTACGCCTTGACCGGCGGATTCTCCTCGGTCACCGCCAGCTTGAAGCGGACGTACGCATTGATGTGGCTGTCGGCGACGTGGTGCACGACCTGGGCCACGGTCCACCCTTCCTCGCGGTACGGGTGGTCGAGATAGCCTTCGGTCAGCCCGTCGACGGCCGCGCGCAGGCGCGCAGGGACGGCGGCAATCTGGCCGATGTATTCCCGCCGAAGATCCGGCGTGAACTCGGGCGGCGGCGTGAAGGGGCCGATGGGATAGCGAGGGTCCATGCCGGAATCATAGCCGAAAGGAAAGATTACGACTGCCCCGCCGGCCCGCCAATGGCTTCGTTACCCGGCCGTCGTCGGGTCGATAATCGTTTTCACTTCGGAGACCCGGTTGGCCGGAAACCCGCCCTGCCGGGCGTGCTCACGGACCTGCTCCTCGTTCTGCGCGATGTAGAAGCAGTAGACCTTGTCGTCGGTCACGTAACTGTGCACCCACTGGATCGTCGGGCCCATGTTCCCCAGGACGCCGCACGATTTCTGCGCAATCGCCTGCAACTCGCCGGCCGACAATTTGCCCGCACCAGGAATCTCCCGCTCGATCACGTACTTTGGCATGTTCTCCTCCGATAGCCCCTCTGGCACTAAATCCGCTCCACGAGCCGTGTCCGCTCGCCACCTGCCGTGCCGGTGTTCACCGTCGACGCGGGCTCCAGCAGCAGCACGCGCACCTCGTCGTCGGCCACCGGCCGGTGCTCGGTGCCATGCGGAACCACGAGGAACTCCCCCTTCCGGACGACGATTTCGCGGTCCCGGAACTGCATGCGCAGCGTGCCCTCGAGCACGAGGAAGAGTTCGTCCTCCGCCTCGTGCGCATGCCACACGAACTCGCCTCTCAGCTTGACCAGCTTGACGGAAAAGTCGTTGACCGCACCGACGATTTTCGGGCTCCAGTATTCCGTGATGAGCGCGAGTTTGTCGGCAAGGTTGACGACGTGCTGCGGGCCGTTCGAGGAAGGCGGCGTCATGGCAGCGGCCCGCTCCGGCGCTCGCGTCCGGCCCGGCTGCGCGCGGGATAGTTGATCAGTTCGACGGGCACCGACGTATCGCCGTCGGACCTGGCGGTTGCGAGTTCCAGCAGTCTCGGGATGTCCCGCTCGCGGAATACGGGCTCGCCCAGGATCTCGTAGTGCATGTTGCGCCGCTTCGGCACATAGCCGGCGTCCTCGATGTTGCGCACGATTTCGACCTCGTCCATGCAATAGGCGGCGCCGGCCGCCCGCACGACGTTTTCCTCGATCATGACGCTGCCCATGTCGTTCGCGCCGTACGACAGGCTGAGCTGCCCCACCTTTCCGCCCTGCGTCACCCACGACGCCTGGAGATTGGCGACGTTGTCAAGCACGAGACGCGCCGTCGCGAGCGTCCGCAGGTAGTCGATGCCGGTCGCCTCGACCCCCTGCAGCTCGGTGTGGTCGGGCTGATAGCTCCAGGCAATGAACGCCGTGAACCCGCCGGTCTCGTCCTGAAGTTCGCGCAGGCGGATCATGTGCTCGATGCGCTCGGCGGGCGTCTCCACCGATCCGTACATCATCGTCGCCGTCGTGCGCAGGCCCGCCCGATGGGCCTGGCGCATGACGTCGAGCCACTCGTCGGAACTCGCCTTGCTGTAGCAGTGCAGCAGCCTGCGAACGCGGTCCACGAGAATCTCCGCGCCGCCTCCCGGAATGCTGTCGAGGCCCGCGGCGACGAGCCGGCGGATGACGTCGGGCACCGGGCGCTGCGAGAGTCTCGAAATGTGCAGCACCTCCGGCGACGAGAGTGCGTGCAGCTTGAACGCGGGATAGCGCTGCTTCACCGCGCGGAACAGGTCCTCGTACCACTCGATGGGAAGGTCCGGATTGTGGCCGCCCTGCAGCAGCAACTGCCCGCCTCCCAGTTCAATCGTCTCTTCGATCTTCCGGAAGATCTCCTCGAACCCGAGGACGTAGCCGCCCTCGGCGCCGACGGGCCGATAGAACGCGCAGAAGGCGCACCGCGCCACGCACACGTTCGTGTAGTTGACGTTGCGGTCGATGATGTAGGTGACCGTGCGATCGGGGTGGCGACGGCGGCGGGCTTCGTCGGCCAGCCGGCCGAGCAGATGCGTCGGCGCCTCGAGGTACAGTTCGAGCGCCTCGCCGGCGGAGAGCCGCCCGCCGGCACGGACCTTCTGCGCAAGCGCGTCAATCGCCATGACAGTCCCGGCACACCATTCTCAGGACCCGACCCCTCGCCTGCACTCCCGACGAACGCCCACGCAGATCCTCATATGAACCGCGGTTCGCAAAACGCGGGGGCGAGGCCCAGTTCCGCCGCATCGCGGTAAAACCGCGTCAATCCCGCCAGTTCCCGTTCTGCGAAGCCGAAATTCACATTATCACGAAGGTACCGGGCGCCGACGGCCGCGCGGGCGGCGTCGTCCGGGAAGTGCTGCCGGGCCACGTCGTCCGCGTGCGCGACGCCGAGCCTGCACGCCTCGCCAAGGGCCGCGACGTCTCCGCCCGTGAGCAGCCCGGGCCGGCCGAACCAGAAGGCATACACGAACGGGAGCGCCGCGTACTCCCGCCACGCGAGGCCCAGATCGGTCTTCAGCACGCCGGCCTCCGCATGGTCGAACAGGAGCGCGGCGTCGCCGATGAGAAGGGCCGCGTCGCTCGCGGCGAGCATCCGCTGCGGGTCCGGAGGCATCACCTGCACCTCCGGGGCGATGCCGAAATAGCGCGCGCACAGCACGCTGAAGAGGGCCACAGACGTGCGCGAACTGGCATCGAGGGCGACGGTGCGCACGCGGTCGATCGGCACGCGGCTGAAGACGGCCACCGACGCCACCGGGCCGTCCGACCCGATGGCCACGCCGGGCACGGCGACGTACGGCCCGCCCCTGAGGTACTCGATCGACGGTACGAGGCCGGCTTCCACCTGGCCGGCATGAAGGAGTTCGGCGCAGCGCGCCGGGACATCGAAGCGCACGTCGAATCGATCGGCGCGGCGATGCAGGCCGTACACCAGCGGGCGCGCGTTGAGGTACTCAACGGCGCCGAGACGGAGCCGGCTCATCGACCAATCCGCGCGTACGCACCGTCCCGCTCCGCCGGTACCAGCGCGGCGGCCTGGATGTTGCGGCGCACCTCTTCGAGCGGCGCCCGCCGCCTGCCTTCCGTCTCATCGTCTACCGCCGACACCGCGTCGAGGTCGTCGGCGCCGACGGTGAGCGCCACCTGCGCCAGCTTCGGTCCGTAGAGCGACCAGTCGACCTGGATGGACGGGATGTTGTCGGCCATCAGGCGCGCCAGCGCGATCTGGCGCACGTCCTCGTATCCCGTGGAGCGAGACGCCGCGGCCCACGACCGCGGCAGCGGTGCGAAGCTCCGCAGCCAGCCGAGCGCATGCTGCAGCCCGGCGGCCCGCCGGATGAGGGCGACACGCGCCGCCGGTTCCGCCTGTTGGTGCACCGTGAGGCGGGCCAGGCCAAGCCCCGCCTCCCGCACGGCGTCGAGCGCCGCCTCCGCCTCGTCGAGGAGGTCGACGGGCGCCTCGGCAATCGAGGTGACGCCGGCCTGGCGGATTCCCCGGAGCAGTTCCACGAGCGGCTTCCCCGACCGGCGCGCCTGCGCCTGGAGGTCGGCCAGGGAGAAGGCCGAGACCGGCACGCGGCCCGCCGCCGCCACCACGTCGCGGAGGGACGGCAGCAGCAACGCCACCGCGGCCTGACCCGCACTCACGCGGATCTCGCGGGCCGCGGGCGGCACGCTGATGGGCCCGCCTTCCGGAGAGAGCGTCACGTCCGCGACCCTGACGTAGGTCGTCTCGGCGCCGTGCCGGCGCCGGCGCGCCTCGTCGGCGAGCATGCCGAGCGCCAGGATGTCGGCGGTGGCCGCCAGGTCCGCCGCATCATCGTCGCCGAGCGGCTCGCCCGCGGCCAGCCTGGCACAGAGTCTCTCCACGCGATCGCTCATCGCCGCGGGTCCTTCCCGTCGCGCGTCGAGCCTGCCCCCCCGGCACGCGACCAGATCTCCGCGGCGCGCCGGCCGGCCGCCTCGGAGGTGACCACCCGCGTGGGCCATTCCCGCGTGAAGCCTTCCGACGGCCACTTGCGCGTGGCGTCGATGCCCATTTTGCTGCCGAACGCGGGCAGGTCCGAGGCGTTCTCGAGGTCGTCCATCGGCCCGCGGGTGAACTGGACGTCCCGCTCGGGATCGACGTGCGTGCCGGCCACCCACGCCACTTCGCCGGCGTCCTGCACGTTCACGTCCTTGTCGACCACGATGATGCACTTCGAGAACATCAGCTGGCCGAGTCCCCAGCAGGCGTTCATGATTTTGCGCGCGTGGCCGGGGTACCGCTTGTCGATCGAGATGAGGACCATGTTGTGGAACACGCCTTCCGGCGGAAAGTGCATGTCCACGATCTCCGGCAGCGTCTTCCGGATGAGAGGCAGGAAGATCCGCTCGCTCGCCTTGCCGAGATACACGTCCTCCATCGGCGGAATGCCCACGATGGTGGTGTGATACATCGGCCGCTTCCGCATCGTGACGGCGGTCAGGTGGAACACCGGGAAGTCATCCGCCAGCGAGTAGAAGCCCGTGTGGTCGCCGAAGGGGCCCTCACGGCGCCGCTCGCCGGGCTCGACGTAGCCCTCGAGCACGATGTTGGCCTGGGCCGGCACCTCGAGGTCGACCGTCCGCGCTTTCACCAGCTCGATTCGGCGCCGCGCGAGGAACCCCGCGAGCAGCAATTCGTCGAGGCCTTCCGGCATCGGCGCCGTCGCCGAGTAGCACAGGGCCGGTTCGGCGCCGATGGCCACCGCCACCTCGAGGCGCTTCCCCATCCGCTCCGCGATCCGGTAGTGCTGGGCGCCGCCCTTGTGGCGCTGCCAGTGCATCCCGGTCGTGCGCCCGTCGAACACCTGCATGCGGTACATGCCGATGTTGCGCATGCCCGTCTCCGGGTCCTTCGTGATGACCAGCGGGAACGTGATGTACCGGCCGCCGTCCTCCGGCCACGTGCGCAAGATCGGAATCTCGTCGAGCGACCCGTCGAGTTTCACCACTTCCTGGCACGGAGCGTCCTTCACCGTCTTCGGCAGGAGGTCGCTGAGGCGGCCGACCAGCGGCAGCAGCTTCATCGCGTCGAGCATGCCGGTCGGCCTGGGCGGGGTCGTCAGCTGCTCGATCTCGTGCCCGAGATCGTCCAGCGACGCCACGCCCAGCGCGAGGCACATGCGGTCGAGCGAACCGAAGAGATTCGCCGCCACCGGCATGCCGAAGCCGGCCGGCTGTTCGAAGAGCAGCGCCGGGCCGCCGCCGGGCGACTTGCTGGCCAGGTCGATGACCGCCGCCATCTCGAGGTCCGGGTTCACGGGCTCTGCGACGCGCCTGAGCCATCCGCGCCGGTCGAGGTCGTCGATAAAGGCCTTCAGGTCCGTGTGCATGCCGCCATCCGCTCGGTGATGTCCGCCGCGAGGGCCACCGCGCGGCGCCCGTCCTCGCCGCCGACCAGCGGCGCGCGCCCGAACCTGACCGCGTCGACGAAGTCCTGGAGCTCGTTCCGGAGGGGCTCGCCCGCGGGCACCGGGATCTTCCCGCCCTCGATCGCGGGCCGGCGGCCGGGGAGCCTGACCAGACGATAGACCTCCGCCTCCTTCGCGCCGGTGTCGATCGAGATGTACGCGTCACGCTGGAAGAAGCGGATCTTCCGCGTGCGATCGCGGCTGATCCGGCTGGCCGTGATGTTCGCGACGCAGCCCGTCGCGAAGCGCAGCCGCGCGTTGGCGATGTCGAACCGGTCGGTGAGCACCGGAACCCCGACGGCCTCGATCGACTCGATGTCCGACTGCACGATCGAGAGGACGAGGTCGAGGTCGTGAATCATCAGATCGAACACCACGTCGATGTCGAGGCTCCGCTCAGGGAAGGTCCCGAGCCGGTGCACCTCGATGAACCCCGGGTTGTCGACGGCCGGCCGAGCGGCCATGACGGCCGGGTTGAAGCGCTCGGTGTGCCCCACGGCCAGCGTGGCGCCAGACCTGGCGGCCGCCGCGATGATGGCGTCGGCCTCCGCAACCGACCGGGCCAGGGGCTTTTCCACCAGCACCGGGATGCCGTGCTCGAGGAACAGCGCCGCGATCTCGGCGTGGGTCTCCGTGGGTGAGGCAATCGACACCAGGTCGACACTGCCGAGCAGGTCGCGGGCGCTCGCGAGCGCCCGCGCGCCGACGCCGGAGGCGATCTCCCGCGCCCGCGCCTCATTGACGTCGACCACCGCCTCGAGCCTGGCGCCTTCGACCGACGACAGGATCCGCGCATGGTGGCGGCCGAGGTGGCCGACACCGACCACGGCCGCTCTCAGGAGCTGCTCACTCACGCCGCCCTCCAGGCTGGGCCTCCCGGGCCCGTCCGACGATAGAGATGCCGGCCGCGTCCGCCGCGCGCATCGCGGCGTCGCCGTCCAGCAGCAGTGCGCGCCCGGCGTCCACCGACAGCGCCGTCGCGCCGGCGGCCCGCATCGCCTCGATGGTGGCGAGGCCCACCACAGGCACGTCGAACCGCATGTCCTGGTCCGGCTTGGCCACCTTGACGATGCGCGCGCCGGGACCGGCCAGACGGCCGGCCCTCGCGATGACCTCGTCGGTGCCTTCCATCGCCTCGACCGCCACGACGGCCCCGCTCCGCACAGCAATCGTCTGGCCGATGTCCAGGCCCGCGATCTGGTCCGCCATGCGATAGCCGAAGCCGAAGTCGTCGCGCTCGTCGGGAGTCGGCGGCCGCGCCGTCAGGACGCCGGCCCGCGCCAGCAGCGGCGTCAGGTACGACGTCGAGTCGAGGAGTTCGATTCCGTGGTCGCGCAGCACGTCGGCGATGGCCGAAATGAGGGCGTCGGTGTTCTTCGAGCGGAGCCTGAGCAGAACCGACAGGAGCAGCCGATCGGGCATGGCGCCGGAGAAGATGCTGGTGTGTTTCACCTGGCCGGCCATGACCGCCCGCGTGACGCCGGACGCGCGCATCAACTCGATGGCCCGGCCCAGCTGGCCAATCGGGACCCAGTGGAACGCCGCGCACGGCTCGCGGGCGGCGGCCTCCGCCAGGTCGGGCGACGCCTCGTGCTCGACGGCAATGACCGTGACGGCGTGCCCGAGGCGGCGGGCCGCGTCGAGCACGAGGCAGGGAAAGGCGCCGCTGCCGGCGATCAGGCCGAGACGCATGCGCCTCCCCTCACTCGTCCGACGCGCTCTCTCCGGTCCGGCGGGTCGGGCGCTTGAGCACCACGCCGCGCCTGGCGTCGCGGATGAACGACACGAGGTAGCGCACCTCCGGGCAGTCGAGCGTCCCGTCTTCCTCGATGCGCGCCAGCGCCTGGGTGGTGTTCAGCTTCGACACGAGCAGGTACCGGTACGCCGCCTTCAGCTTGCGCACGGTGTCGGGCTGAAACCCGCGGCGGACGAGCCCGATCGTGTTGAGCCCGTAGTTGAGGGCCCGGTTGCCGACGGTCTTCGAGTAGGGCAGCACGTCCTTCGTGCAGGCCGAGAACCCGCCGATGAAGGCGTACTTCCCCACGCGGCAGAACTGGTGGACGCCGGCGTACCCGCCGAGGATGGCGAAGTCGTCCACGTCGACGTGCCCGCCGAGCGTGGTGCCGTGCGACAGGATGGCGTCGTTGCCGACGAGGCAGTCGTGCGCCACGTGGCAGTACGCCATCAGGTAGTTCCGATGCCCGATCGCCGTCGCGCCGCGCCCGCCGACCGTGCCCCGGTGAATCGTGACGAACTCGCGGAAGGTGTTGCCGTCCCCGACGACGAGGCGTGTCGGCTCGCCCTTGTACTTGAGGTCCTGCGGCGCCATCCCGAGGGAGCCGAACGGGTACATCACGTTGTCGTTGCCGAACTCCGCGTGGCCGTCGATGACGCACGACGCCCCCACCCGGTTGTTGCGGCCCAGACGGACGTGAGGGCCGATGGTGGCGTGCGGGCCCACGACCGTGCCCGGGCCAAGCACCGCCGAGGGATGGACGTGCGCCGTCGGATGAATGGTCGCGGCGCTGTCGATGACCGCCACGTGGAGGTCGGCTTCGGCCGCGACCTGCCCGCCCACGCTGGCCACGGCCGAGAGGCGCGCCATCGGGCCGCGGCGCCGGCGAAGCTGGATGGCGAGCGTCACCTGGTCGCCCGGCGTGACCTGGCGGCGGAACTTCGTGCCGGTGACACGGCGCAGCACGGTGCGCGCGTTCCGCACCTGCTCCCCGTCGCACAGCAGCAGGAGGGTCGCCGCCTGCGTGAGCGACTCGATCAGGAGGACGCCCGGCATCAGGGGCGCCTCCGGGAAGTGCCCCTGGAAGAACGCCTCGTTGATCGTCACGTTCTTGACCGCCGAAATCCGCACTCCCGGCTCGAACGCCGACACCGCGTCCACGAGCCCGGCGGGATACCGGTGGCAGAGGCGGTCGAGGATTGCGGCGACGTCCATCGCCTGGCCGGCGGCCACGGCTACTTCTTCGGCGGCGCGGGCTTCTGCGCACCCGCGCTCGCTGCGTCGAGGCGCCGGATGACTTCCGCCGTCAGGTCCAGCCCCGCGTCGGCCCAGACGAGGCCGGAGTCGGCCTGGCTGAACAGCAACTGGAGCCCCTTTTCCCGGGCCACCGACTCGATCACCGGCCCGACCTTGCGCTGGAAGTCGAGCTGCAGCTCGTTCTGCAGGTCCTGGAGTTCGGCCTGGGCGTCCTGCGTCATGCGCTGGATCTCGACCTGGGTCTTGTCGATCTCCTTCTGAATCTGGGCCGCGGCGGCCTCGCCGAGCACGGCGCTGCGCTGTTTGGCCTGCAGGGACTCGACGGCCTTGTTCTTCTCGGTCAACTCGGCGGCCTTCTTCGCCCGCAACGCCTCGATCCGGCTGCTGGACGTCTTGCCCTCGCTCGATTCCGAGGCGATACGCTGGATGTTGAGGAACGCGTATTTCGCGCCCTCGGGGAAGGCCACCGGGGCCGGCGCCGCCTGCTGGGCCGGGGGAGGCGTCTGCTGGGCCGAGGGAGGCGTCTGCTGGACCGGGGGGGCCGCCTGCTGCGCGTACGCGACGCCAGCCACCAGCACACACCCGGCAAGAACGGCAACCGTCAAGGCTTTCATGAGTCCTGTCCCTTTCTTCTCTCGCACGACTGCGAACACCGGGAAGCCGCCAGGGCCCCCGGCTTACCCGAACCTAGAACGTCGACCCCACGGCGAACCTGAAGGTGAACGCCTTCTGGGGCTGCAACTGGTTGTCGAAGATGCCCTCGCGCTGGGGGTTCCACGCGGCAATCAGCCTGAACGGCACGTTGAGGACCGGCATGAAGAACCGGATCTCGGCGCCGGTCGACGTCCTGAACTTGTCGAACGACGGGTTCTGCTGCTTCAGCAGCACCTGCCCCGCGTCATAGAAGAACACGAGCCGCACCGGTCCCGCAATCTGGATCAGGTACTCGGCGTTGAACAGGATGCTCGTGTTGCCGCCGATCACGTAGCCGGTGAACGGGTCCCGCGGGCCGATGGTGCGGATGTCGAACCCGCGCACGCTGTACTCGCCGCCGAGGAACAGGCGCTCGAAAATCGGCAGGATCGTGTTATTGCCCACCGCCGTGATGTAGATGAACTGGCCGCGGGCGCCGACCGTCATCCGCCGGCTCAGGGGGCGGTAGTACACGCCTTCGACCGTCGGTTTGATGAACCGCGTGTTCCCGCCAGGCCCCGCCAGGTCCACCGACGCCGTGAAGCGCCGGCCCGCCGACGGGAAGATCGGGTTGTCCACGGTGTTGTGGACGAAGCTCGGCGTGATCTTGCTGACCGTGCGCTTCCCTCCGCTCCCGAGCAGCAGCATGTCGTCGTAGAACGGGTTCCCGGTGCCGGGCGTCGTGGGGTCGCTCGGCTCGAAGCCGAGCGGCGGCACGGCGTACTCCGGGTTCTCGGGCGTGATCGTCGGCGGGCCGAGGAACGCCTGGTTCAGGTCGTCGATGGTGATGGAATCGTAGCTGTAGGTCGTGAAGGCCCTCGAGAACGACCGGACCGCGAAGCCGAACGTCAACGACCCGCCCGTGTTGTTCTGCGTGTAGGTGTACGGGTAGCGGATCTGCTGCCGGTGCAGCTCGGTGCCGAGCGTGATGGGCCGGTCGAACAGGAACGGCTCGCTGAAGCCGATCTGGTAGTTCCGGGCCCGCGACCCCTGCTGGAGCGAGACGGAGAAGGTCTCGCCGCGGCCCATGAAGTTCGACGTCTGGAACGAGAGCTGGCCGAAGAACCCCTCGTACTGGGACACGCCCGCGCCGAAGGTCAGCTGGTTGCGGTTCTGCTCCTCGAACTTGATCTTGACGTCCACCTGGTTGTCGGTGCCGGGCGTCTTGTCGATCGTCAGTTCCTTGCCCGCGCCTTCGAGCTGCTTGAAATAACCGAGCTGGTTCAACCGCTTGATGCTGAACTTCAACGCCTCGGTGTTGAACACCCCGCCCTCGAACAGGCGGATCTCGCGCCGGATGACGTTGTCGCGGGTGGTCGTGTTCCCGACGAAGGTGATGCGGTTGACGAAGTATTGCTTCCCTTCCTGCACCCGCATCGTCACGTCGATGGTCGGGGGGCCGGGAGGCCGCGGCGCCAGGGCGGCCTCGTCGTCCGACGGCGCCTCGCGCGGCTTGATGTCGGGGTAGGCGGTGAACTCGTAGTAGCCGAGCGACCCGTACACCTCCCGCGCCTTCTCGAGCGACTTCCGGATCTTCTTTTCGCTGTAGTAGCTGCCCGGCTTCACCCGGAAGACCCCCTGCAGGCCTTCGCTCTTGATGACCGTGTTGCCGTCGAAGGTGAAGTCCCCGACGCGGTAGCGCTCGCCTTCGGTGACCGGGACGCGCAACTCGACGTAGCGGGTCTTGCGGTCGGCCGAATCGTCGACGTACCGAAGCTCGGGCTGCCCGACCCGGGCCATCACGTAGCCCTCGTTCCGGTAGTACTCGACGATGGCGTCGGCGTCCTCTTCGAACTTGGCGGACTGGAACGTGCCGCGGCCGGTGATCCACGACCACATCCACTCGGACCGGTTGCTCTTCATCTGGCCTTCGAGCTTGCCGTCCGAGGCCGCCTTGTTGCCGATGAAGTCGACCCTGCGCACCTTGACGCGCGGCCCCTCGTCGAGGTTGAACGTGAGGTTGACCAGTTTCGGGCCGCCCGCCACCTCGGAAATCGTGTGGCTGACGCTGGCGAACTCGTAGCCCTTCTCCGAGAACATGCCGCGGATGATGCCCTCGACGCGCCTGATGAGGGCCGGGTCGATGAACGAGTCGAGCCGGATCGACACGCTCTCTTCCCGGAGCTTCTCCTCGATCTTCGACTGCTCGATCTTCTTGGAGCCCGTATAGTCGACGATCTTGACCCGCTGGCGCTCCTCCATGTTGAACCAGACTTCCTTGCCCATCACGCCGTTCGCGTACGGCGCGTCGCGCACCTCGATCCAGAGGTTGTCGAGGAAGTTGGTGGCCCACAGGCGCTTGAAGTCCTCGAGCACGGACGTCTCGACCGCCTCGTCATACGGCACCCAGACGCCGTCGCTCGGCCGGCTGGGCCGGGTCTGGATGTAGAAGAGGTAAGTCTGGGGGTCGATCACCGACGCATTGCCCTGCGTGGGGAACTCGATCCGGATCGTCCGGAGCAGCGGCGGCGAGCCGGCCGGCGGCAGGATGGGCGCCGGCGCCGCCTGCGGCGCGGCAGCCTGGTTCGCCGAAGCAGGCGAAGGCGGCGCGCCGGTCATGGGCGCCCGCAGGGCCCGAATGACCGCAGACTCCGACGTCGGCAGCCAGGCCCCCTGGGCCGCCGAAGCAGGCACCGCCTGCACGCGGCCCTGGCCCGCCGAAGCAGGCGAAGCCTGCGAAGGCGGCTGGCCCGCCGACGGCGCGGCCGGCAGACAGACCCCCAGCACCCCGAGCGCAATGATTGTCCGAATCCGCATCGTGTCCGTTTTCCGGCGCCCGCCGCCGCAGGGGCGGCCGACGCTCCCGTCCGTCGGATCGCGGCCGGCCGACCGCCCACAGCGTGCCGGGGGGCCGGCCCCGATCCATCTAGTCTACAAGGTTTTGGACGCCTCAGGCCAGCGCGTGGCCGGGCTCGGCCGTCCCGGCCGGCCGGTAGCGCAGCGTGTCGCCCTCCAAGTACACCTCGATGTCCCCGTCCCGGAGCCGCCCGCGAATCAGTTCCTCCGAGAGCGGGTCCTCGATGTACCGCTGGATGGCCCGCCGGAGCGGCCGCGCCCCGTAGGAGCGGTCCCGGCAGGTGACGGTGATCAGCCAGTCGAGGGCCTCCGGCCGGAGCGCCACCCGGAGCCGCCGGTCCTTCATGTTGGCGTTCAGCTGCGTGACGAGCAGCCGCAGAATGGCCCGCAGGTCGTCGTCGGTCAGCGCCTCGAACACGATGATCTCGTCGATGCGGTTCAGCAGTTCGGGGTTGAACGTGCGGCGGACCTCCCCCATCACCGTGTCCGTCACGCTGCGCGCGGTCTCGTGCGCGTCGGGCGACTGGAAGCCCATCGCCCCGCGCTTCTGGATGAAGCGCGCCCCGATGTTCGACGTCATGATGATAATCGCGTGCTTGAAGCTCACGCGGTTGCCCAGCCCGTCGGTCAGGTGCCCGTCCTCGAACACCTGCAGGAGGATATTGAGCAGGTCCGGATGGGCCTTCTCGATTTCGTCCAGCAGGACGACCGAATACGGGTTGCGCTTGACCCGCTCGGTCAGCTGCCCGCCCTCTTCGTGCCCGACGTAGCCCGGCGGCGAGCCGATGAGCTTCGACACGGCGTGCTTCTCCATGTACTCGGACATGTCGAAGCGCACCAGCGCCGCGTCGCTGCCGAAGAGGAACCCGGCCAGCGCCCGCGCCAGTTCCGTCTTGCCGACGCCGGTGGGCCCGAGGAACACGAAGCTGCCGACCGGACGGTTCGGGCTCTTCAGGCCTGCGCGCGAGCGGCGAATCGCCCGCGAGAGCGCCGAGACCGCCTGGTCCTGGCTGATGACCCGCTCGTGGAGCGCCGTCTCCATGTGCAGCAGCTTTTCGCTCTCGTCCCCGGTCACCGAGGCAAGCGGGATGCCGGTCCACTTCGCCACCACCTCGTCGATCTCGTCCTTGCCCACGACGCTCGGCGCAACCGGGGGTTCCGCGGAGCGGAGCCGGGCGCGGGCGCCGGCCTCGTCGATGAGGTCGATGGCCTTGTCCGGCAGGAACCGGTCGGTGATGTAGCGGCTGCTCTGGTAGACCGCCGCCTCGATCGCCTCCGGCGTGTACGCCACGCCGTGAAAGGCTTCGTAGCGGTCCTTGATGCCCGTCAGGATGTCGATCGTGCGGGCCTCGTCTGGCGCCTCGACCCGGACGGCCTGGAACCGCCGCTCGAGCGACCGGTCCTTCTCGATGTACTTCCGGTACTCGGCCGGCGTCGTCGCCCCGATGCAGCGGATCTCGCCCCTCGAGAGCGCCGGCTTCAGGATGTTCGCGGCGTCGAGCGACCCCTCGGCCGAGCCGGCGCCCACCAGTGTGTGCAGCTCGTCGATGAACACGATGATGTTCGGGTGCTCGACGAGCTCCTTCATGATGGCCTTGAGCCGCTCCTCGAACTGGCCGCGGTACTTGGTGCCCGCCACCACGAGGGAGATGTCGAGCGCGACGATGCGCTTGTCGGCGAGCACGCGCGGCACGCCGCCGTCCACGATCCGCTGGGCGAGCCCTTCGACAATCGCGGTCTTGCCGACGCCGGGTTCCCCGATGAGGACGGCGTTGTTCTTCGTCCGCCGGCACAGCACCTGCTGGACGCGCTCCACCTCCTCCCCGCGGCCGATGAGCGGGTCGAGGGCCTTCCGCCCGGCCGCCTCGGTCAGGTCGCGACTGAACTCGGCAAGCAGCGGCGCGTCCTTCGGGCGCGGCTGCGCGGCCGGCTTCTCGTTCAGAAGCGACACGACGTCCTCGCGCACGTGGTCGAGGCGCAGTCCCTTCTCCATCAGGATCGAGGCGGCCAGGGAGCGGTCCTCGCGCAGGATGCCGAGCAGCAGGTGCTCGGTCCCGATGTAGGTGTGCAGGAGGCGATCGGCCTCCTCCGCGGCGTACTGCAGCGCGCGTTTGGTTTCGGTGCTGAAGGGGATGTCGACCGAGGTCGATACCCGTTCCCGGAGCACCGTCCGCCCCTCGATTTCCTTCCGGACCGAGTCGAGGGCCACCTCCGAGCGGGCGAAAATCCGGCTCGTGAGGCCCTTCCCCTCCCGGATGAGGCCCAGCAGCAGGTGCTCCGTCTCGATGGAGACGCTCCCGAGTTGACTGGCCTCGTACCGGGCGAAAAACAGGACCCGGCGGGCCCTTTCCGTGTAGCGTTCGAACATCAGGCCACCCGCGGCAGTCGTCGACGACAGGCAGTTGCGAAGGTGCTCGCTCTCAATTATACGGCAAAGGCGGGGATCAGGCCGGCGCCAGCAGGCCGTCCGCGAGGCGCAGCACGCGGTCGCAGACGCCCGCCAGCCGCGGGTTGTGCGTGGCGATGACCGACGTCAGCCCGTGCTCCCGGTGCATCTCGCGCAGGAGGAGGTGGAGCGCGTCGGCGGTCTGCTCGTCGAGGTCGCCGGTCGGCTCGTCGGCCAGGAGCAGCGTCGGCCGCGTGACCAGCGCGCGGGCGATGGCCACGCGCTGCTGCTCGCCGCCCGACATCATGGCGGGCCGGTGGGCGAGGCGCGCGCCCAGGCCGACCCGTTCCAGGAGCTCGGTGGCGCGGCGGCGCGCCTGATCGAGCGGCAGCCTCGCGATGCGGAGCGGCATCTCCGCGTTCTCGACGGCGTCGAACTCCGGCAGCAGGTGATGGAACTGGAAGACGAACCCCACGTGGCGGTTCCGGAACGCCACCACCTCGCGGTCGCGCAGCTCGTGCAGCGCCGCGTCCCCGATCCGGATCTCACCGGCGTCGGCGTGGTCGAGGCCGCCGAGCAAGTGCAGCAGCGTGCTCTTGCCCACGCCGGATGCCCCGATGACGGCCACCATCTCGCCCGCCTCGACGCCGAGCGAGAGCCCGCGCAGCACGGGCAGCCGCGACCCGGCCACCGTGTAGCTCTTCTGGAGACCCGAAACGGTCAGCAGCGCCATGCCGTCCTCATCCGAATCGCAGCGCGTCGACCGGATCGAGGCGCGCCGCCTGCCGCGACGGGTAGATCGTCGCCACGAAGCAGATGATGAGCGCCATCGCGACGACCACCGCCAGGTCGGCCCCCTCGATGACGAACGGCACGTAAGCGATCTGGTACACGTCCATCGGGACCCGGATGAGCTGGTAGCGATCGAGGACCGTCGCCACGGCGTAGCCCATCGACGCGCCGATGACGGTGCCGACGGCGCCGATGACCAGGCCCTGGAGCATGAACACGGCCATGATGCTGCGCGACGGCGCCCCCATGGTCTTCAGGATGGCGATGTCCGGGCTCTTCTCCATCACGAGCAGCACCAGCGAGGCCACGATGTTCAGCGCCGCCACCATGACGATGAGGCCGATGGTGATCGAGATGGCCATCTTCTCCAGCCAGAGGGCCTGGAAGAGCGCGCGGTTCAGCTCCGCCCACGTCTGGCTGAAGTACGCCGCGCCGAGCGCTGCGGGAATCGCCGCGGACACCTCCCCCGCGCGGTAGATGTCGTCGATGCGCAGCTCGATGACGTCGACCTCCGCGCGGTCGAGCATCCGGCGCGCGAGCGGGAGCGACACGAGCCCGTAAGCGGAGTCGAACTCGTAGAGCCCCAGCGAGAACCGCCCCACCACGCGCGCCCGCCGGGAGCGGGGGTAGACGCCCATGGGCGTCAGGTTGCCCTGGGGCGTGAGCACCGTGACTTCGTCGCCCTCGACGACGCCGAGCGTCTGCGCGAGATCGGCGCCGATGACGATGCCGGGCGGCCCGTCGCCGGGATCCTGGCCGATCTCGTCCAGATCCCCGCTCTTCATGGCGCCGGCGATGTCGGTCACGCTCCGCTCGAGGGCCGGGTCGATGCCCTTCAGCGTGATGAACGCCTCGCCGCGCCCCGAGCTGATGAGGGCCTTGCCGATGATCGCGGGCGCCGCGCCGGTCACGCGGGGCACCGTGCGGAGCTTCGCCGACTCCGCCTGGTAGTCGGTGATGCCGCCGTGCTTCCAGACAAACAGATGGGCCGTGGCCCCGAGGATCCGGTTCCTCAGCTCCCGTTGCATCCCCGTCATGAGCGCCAGGGCCAGCACCAGCGCCATCACGCCGACGATGACGCCGAGGGTCGACACGAGCGAGATGACCGAGATGAACGCCTGTTTGCGCCTGGCAAACAGGTAGCGGAGCGCGATGTGGACTTCGAACGGCTGGGTCACGTCAGTCCGCCTGCGGCCGCATCAGGGGGAACAGGATGACGTCGCGGATGGACGGGCTGCCCGTGAGCAGCATGACGAGGCGATCGACGCCGACCCCTTCGCCTCCGGCGGGCGGCATGCCGTACTCGAGCGCCCGGATGTAGTCCTCGTCCATCGCGTGCGCTTCGGCGTCTCCGCGCTGCCGGTCGGCCAGCTGCGCCTCGAACCGCCGCCGCTGCTCGGCCGGGTCGTTCAGTTCGCTGAAGGCGTTGGCCAGTTCGAAGCGGCCGGCGTAGAGTTCGAAGCGCTCCACCGTGTCCGGGTCGTCGGGCCGCTGCTTCGACAGGGGCGACACCTCGGTCGGGAAGTCGTACACGAAGGTCGGCTGCACGAGCGAGGCTTCGCACAGCGTCTCGAAGATCGCGGTGGCGATCTTGCCGGGGCCCGAGCCGTCCGGATACGTCACGCCGAGCCGAGTAGCCAGCGCCGCGGCCTTCCCGAGGTCGCGCAGCGCGTCGGGCGCCACCTCGGCTCCGAGACGCCGGGATGCCGCCTCGCGCGCCGCCTCGCGCAGCGACACGCGGCGGTACGGCGCGGCGAAATTAATCGTCTCGCCGCCGAACGTGCTCGTGTCCGAGCCGGTGGCCTCCCGGGCGACGGTCGCGAGCATCTCCTCGGTGAGGTCCATCAGGTCGCGGTAGTCCGCGTACGCCTGGTAGAACTCGAGCATCGTGAACTCGGGGTTGTGCTGCGTGGAGATCCCCTCGTTCCGGAAGTTGCGATTGATCTCGAACACGCGCTCCACGCCGCCGACGGTGAGCCGCTTCAGGTACAGCTCCGGCGCGATGCGCAGGTAGAGCGTCATGTCGAGCGCGTTGTGGTGCGTGACGAAGGGCCTGGCCAGCGCGCCGCCCGCGAGCGGCTGCATCATCGGCGTCTCGACTTCGAGGAACCCCCGCGCGTCGAGGAACCGCCGGAGCGCGGCCACCACGCGCGCACGCACCTCGAAGACGCGGCGCGAGTCCGGGTTCACGATGAGATCGAGATACCGCTGCCGGTACCGGATCTCGACGTCCTGCAGCCCGTGCCATTTCTCGGGCAGCGGCCGGAGGCACTTCGCGAGGAACGTCAGGCCGGACGCCCAGACGGTCAGCTCGTTCGTCTTGGTCCGGAACACACGGCCCTGCACGCCGACGAAATCGCCGAAGTCGAGGAGCTTGAAGCCGGCGAAATCGCGTTCGGGCACGCTGTCCTGCCGGATGTAGGCCTGGATGCGGTTGACCCCGTCCGAGAGCACCAGAAAGTTGGCCTTGCCGAACGTCCGGACCGCGAGGATCCGGCCCGCGGTGGTGGTCTCCGGGCGGAGCGCCTCCAGATCGGGCGCCGTCCGCTCGCCGTGGGCCGCGACAAGCCCGCTGATGGTGTCGGTGCGCACGAAGGTGCGCGGGTAGGTCTCGACGCCGATCCGCTGCAGTTCGGCCAGATTCGCGAGGCGCTGCTGATACAGTTCGTTGTCTTCGCTCATGCGTCCGTCGTTCCGCCTGCGGCCATCGCGTGGTGAATGCCGTCGAGCACGCCGTTGACGAAGCGCACCGCGTCCTGCTCGCTGAACGTGCGCGCCAGTTCGATGGCCTCGTCGATGACCACCGTCCGCGGCGTCTCGGGGCGGAACAGAAACTCCCAGACCGCCATCCGCAGGATCAGCCGGTCGATGACCGCCATCCGCTCGAGGCGCCAGTTCTGCGCCTGCGCCTCGATCCGCGCGTCGATCGACGCGAGGTGCGCGATGGTGCCCTCCGCGAGATCCCCGGCGAAGCGGCGGCTGGGGCCGGACAACTCCGCGCCCTCCTGTTCGATCTCCCAGTGGCGCGCCACGGCCTCTTCCGGGGCGACGCGTCCGACCTCCCACTGGTAGAGAATCTGAAGCGCCGCCTGCCGCGCCCGGTGACGGGGTCCTTCCTTCACGGCGTTACGCCACCGTTCCGGCGCCCAGCGCCCGGTGCAGCGTGGCCATTTCCACCGCCGCCATCGCGGCCTCCCAGCCCTTGTTGGCGCTACCGGGCACAGCCCGCTCCAGGGCCTGTTCCGCCGAGTGCGTCGTCAGGACACCGAAGGACATGGGTACGCCGGTCTCCGCCGAGGCGGACATGATGCCGTGCGCGACGGCCTCGGAGATGTACTCGAAGTGCGGTGTTTCCCCGCGGATGAGGCAGCCGAGGCACACCACGGCGTCGTAAGTGCCGGTGGAAGCGGCGGCCCTGGCGGACTGGGGGATCTCGTACGCGCCCGGCACGCTGATGGTGTCGACGGCGCCGGCCGGCGCGCCCGCCGCCGAGAGCGCCTCGATCGCGCCGGACAGGAGGCGGTCGGTGACGAAGTCGTTGAACCGCGACACCACAATCGCAATCCTGAGCCCGCTCGCGTCGGTGGTGCCCTGAAGATGCATGACCTAGCGGCCCCTGAACGCGGGCTTGCGCTTCTCGAGGAACGCACGCGTCCCTTCCCGCATGTCCTCGGTGGCGAAGGCGAGGCCGAACAGCGACGCCTCGACGAAACATCCCTCGGCGAAGGACGTCTCGAGGCCGTGCGCAATCGCCTCCATGGCGTACCGCATCGCTATCGGGGCGTTCGCCGCCCACGCCTGCCCGAGCGCCCGCGCCTCCTCTCTGAGCGCGGAGGCGGGCACGACGCGGTTGACCAGGCCGATCCGGAACGCTTCGGCCGCGTCGATCATGCCGCCGCCGAGGATCAGTTCCATGGCGCGGCCCTTGCCGACCAGCCTCGGAAGCCGCTGCGTGCCGGCAAACCCCGGCGTGAGGCCAAGCTTCACCTCCGGCTGGCCGAATTTCGCGGTGTCGGCGGCCAGCCGCACGGTGCACGCCATGGCGAGTTCGCAGCCGCCGCCGAGGGCGAACCCGTTGACGGCGGCGATGACCGGCTTCCCGAGCCGCTCGACCAGGTCGAACACCCGCTGTCCCAGTTCGGCGCGGGCCTTGCCCTCGTCCGGCGTCAGCGTGGCCAGTTCGTTGATGTCCGCGCCGGCCACGAACGCCTTCTCGCCGGCGCCGGTCAGGACCACCACGCGCACCGCGTCGTCGGCCTGCAGCGCGCGCATCGCCTCGCCGAGTTCCGCGAGGGTGGCGGCGTTGAGGGCGTTGAGCACCTTCGGCCGGTTGACCGTGACGGTGGCAAGGGTCCCGTCGATCTCGACGAGGAGATGTTCGAACGGCATGGTGTCACCCGCTCCCGCGCGCGATTATACCCCACGCATGAATGGCGCCCGCGGCCGCGAGGGCCCCCAGCGCGTCGGCGGCGAGATCGGCCGGGTCGGCCTGGCGTCCCGGCACGAAGTACTGGTGCATTTCGTCCAGCGCCCCGTACGCCGTGCTGATGAGCGACGCGCCGAGCAGCACCCGCCAGGTCGCCGACCGAAGCCGGCCTCGGGTCAGCGCCCAGGCCGCGAGCGCCGCCAGGGCGCCGAACGCGCCGGCGTGAAGCACCTTGTCGAGGTGCATCCCGGACGGCAGCGGCGCCCCCGGCCCGGACGAGGCGCTGAAGATCGCCGCCATATAGCCGGCGACCACGGCCCAGCGCCAGACGGACACGGTGACACGTTCCTTTTCCGCTGGCCGCCCGCCGGAACAGGAAGGTGTCACCTGTGTCAGAGCGGGAGGAAGTAGAGCACCCAGCCGAGCACGAGGGCCGCCCCGACGAGGCTGCCGAAGATCTCTGCCGCCGATCGGGCCTGGTGCCTGGGTGTGTCCTTCAGGAGTACGCCGCCGACCACCGCGACGCAGCCGGCGAACAGCGCCATGAGGAGCACGTGACTCGCGGTGTCCATGGCTCCTACCTGCGCCCCAGCGCAATGTCGTGGGCGTCGATGATGACAAGCGCGTTGAGCAGCCCGGCGGTGATGAGGAACGCGTTGCCGTACTCGTAGGTGACGGCGACGGCGCGCCCGGCGCCGGCGCCGAGCGCCTGCGCGATGAAGTACGGCAGTCCCGATCCGATGTTGGCGACGGCCGCCAGGGCGACCAGCGGCTCGCCGGGCGTGAACGGGAAGAGGCG
>JAWOGY010000262.1:0-30657 GCA_046496425.1 Vicinamibacterales bacterium | reverse complement strand
CACGGCAGGCATGACCGACATCTGGGAGGCCCTGGCCGGCAGGGCGGGCAAGCAGGTCAGCCTGCGGCTGAACGCCGTTCCGTCGCTCGAGGGTTCCCGGGAAACGACCGTCATCCCGGTCGAAGACGAACGCGGGCTCTACTACTTCGACTGGGTGCAGGGCAACATCGACAGGGTCTCCCGCGCCAGCGGCGGCCGGGTCGGCTACCTGCACATCCCGGACATGGGCGTGCCCGGACTGAACGAGTTCGCCAAGTACTTCTACGCCCAGACCGACAAGGACGCGCTGATCGTCGATGTCCGCAGCAACGGCGGCGGCAACGTGTCGCCGATGATCATCGAGCGGCTGCGGCGGGAACTGGTCCTGGTGGACATCGCCCGGAACGGGGCCCCCAACGCCAACCCGGGCGCATTGGTCCTCGGACCCAAGGTGCTGCTCGCCGACGAGTTCTCCGCCTCCGACGGCGATCTCGTCACCTACCGCTTCAAGGCCTACAAGATGGGCCCGGTGGTCGGCAAGCGGACCTGGGGCGGCGTGGTCGGCATCCGGGGCGCGCTGCCGATGCTCGACGGCGGGGTGCTCAACCGGCCGGAGTTCTCGCGCTACGACATCGCGGGCCGGAGCTGGGCCATCGAGGGCGTCGGCGTCGAGCCGGACCTGGTCGTCGACAACGACCCGGCGAAGGAGTACGCGGGCGAGGACCAGCAGCTCGACAAGGCCATCGAGGTCATTCTCGATCTGCTGAAGAAGAACCCGGTGAAGCTCGCGCCTCCGCCTCCGTTGCCCATCAAGCGGTGAGGTCCGGGCGGGCGTGTCCAGTTCTGCGGCACGCCCCCCGTGTGCGCATGCCCATGAAACCGGCACATCCAGGCCGGGCCTGGGACGGCCTGCGCGTTGCTGTCTCAGCCTGAGGCACACCTCGGGCGCACTGTGCCTCGATAGCTCACACTTCTTGTAGCCTGCCGCCCGCCGCCCACCATCCAGCGTAGCGCCCGCGCCCGGCCAATCCGCGATTTCCGGCCGGATTGTCGCGAAATTTCACGCAGTGTCTCAGTCTCCGCCACCTGGCACGGCTCTTGAGACAGCGGTAGTCGGAGGTGAGGCGCCCGTATGCTGAATCGAACCACCACACCCGCCGTTCCCGGGCCGATCGCACCCACCGAAGCCGGGCGGGCGGGCGCGCAGGCACGGCCGCGATTCGGGGCACTCGTGCAGTCGCCGCTTCGCGCCGGCCTCATCCGCTACCTCGGCGCGCGGCCCTACGAGACGCACGACATCGAGTCGCTGATGCAGACGTTCGGCCGCATCCGGGTGGATGTCGCCAACTGCCTGCGTGAACTGGTCAACGCGGGCGTCGTCCGCACCATCGGCGCGCACCCGGTCCTCTATCAGTTCGTCCGGCCGGCGGACCCGGACCTCGCGCGGCTCCTCGAGGATTTCCTGACCGACCGGACCGGCGAGTCCGCCGAAGACCGGTCGCCGTCGATCCATCGGTTCCGCGAGATGATCGGGCGCGACGAGAAGATGATGGTCATCTTCGAGTCGATCCGCACCGTGGCGAAGACCGACCTCGCGGTGCTGGTCCTCGGCCCGACCGGGTCGGGCAAGGAAGTGGTCGCCCGGATCATCCACGAACTCAGCAGCCGGCAGCAGGCGACCTTCCAGGCCGTGAACTGCGCGGCCCTGCCCGATTCGCTCTTCGAGTCGGAGGTGTTCGGATACGAGCGCGGCGCCTTCACCGGCGCGTACGAGCGCAAGCCCGGGCGCATCGAACTGGCCAACCACGGCACGCTGTTCCTCGACGAGGTCGGCGATCTGTCCCCGATGGCGCAGGCGAAGATGCTGCGCGTGACCGAGGAGCACCGCGTCGAGCGCCTCGGCGGCCGGACGAGCATCGAGGTCGACTTCCGGCTGATCTGCGCCACGAACCGGCCCCTCGAAACCCTGGTCGGCGACGGGTCGTTCCGCGAGGACCTCTATTACCGCATCAACGCCTTCGCCATCCGGCTGCCGGCGTTGCGGGAGCGCCCGGTTGACATCCCGGTGCTTGCCGACCGCTTTCTGGCCCGCTATTGCGCGGCCCAGGGCCTGCCCCTCGACGCGCGCCGCTTCGCGCCCGACGCGTTGACGCTGCTGGTCGGGTACCCCTGGCCCGGCAATATCCGCGAACTCGACACCACGGTGTCGCGGGCCGCGCTCTCGGCGCGCGACGGCGTGGTCCGCGCGCGCGACCTGCAGTTTCTGCACCCGGTGACCACGGCGCACAGGACCGACATCCCCGTCCTCGTGCCGCTGCGCGACGTCGAGCGCGACCACATCCGCCGCGTGCTCGACGCGCTCAACTGGAACAAGAAGCGCACCGCGCAGGTGCTCCAGATCAGCCGCGAAACCCTGTACCGCAAGATCAGCGAGTTCGCGCTCGTGGAGGAGAAGCGCGCGTGAACCAGGCGCCCCGCCGCCGATCGGGCCTGCACAAGGCATACGTGGCGACCGTGTTCGTCCTCGGTCTCGCCGCGCTCGTCGATGCCCTGTACGTGCTCAACCGGCAGCCGGTCTCGTACTACTGGATCGCGCTCGGAGCCATGGCGGTCGCGTCACAGTTCTGGACGATCCGTGTCCCGGGCATCAAGGCGCACCTGTCCGCGTCCGAGGTCCTGCTGTTCATGGTCGTCGTCCTGTTCGGCAGCGCGCCCGCGGTGGTCACCATCGCCGTGGACGGCCTGCTGTTCGCGTTCTCCCGCGAGTGGGTGCAAATCAGAAAGAAGCAGTACCTGCAGGCGGCCTTCGGGCTCGGCGAGCCGGTCCTCTCGATGTGGGCCGCCTCGCACGTGTACTTCCTGCTGCCCGGCGTGCGCCCGCTGTTCGGGAACGCCGCGTCGCTCCAGTCGGTCGCCTTCCCGGCGCTGGCCATGGGCGCGGCGTACTTCGCGATGAACAGCGGCCTGAACGCAGTCGTCCTGTCCACGTCACTGGGACGGTCGCCTCACGAACACTGGCTGGAGAAGTACAAGAATCTCGCCGGGATCTTCATCAGCAGCGCCGTCATTGCCGTCGTGCTCTCGCTCAGCCTGGCGTCGCCAAGCGCCCTGGAGATTGTGCTCGTGGCGGCGGTCATCTCGCCGCTTGTCCTCGCCGTCTACCAGTTCAACAAGCTGGAGACGGAACGCCAGGACAAGGGCGAAGAGATCAAACAGATGAACGTGAGCCTCGCGGAAACCCTCGCCACCATGGCCGAGGAGTTCGACGAGGACACGTCCAAGAGGCACATCCGGGGCGTCAAGACGTGCTCCCTGTGGCTGGCCGAGGAGATGGGCGTCACCGGACCGGACGCACTGGAGGCCCTCGGGTTCGCCGCGCTGCTCCATGACATCGGCAAAGCCACCATCCCCGACAGTATCTGGCAGAAGCCATCACCGCTGACGGAGGCCGAACATCGGCTGATGCGGACCCACCCCGCTGTGGGCGCGCGCCTGGCCGGCCGGATCAGCGACATGTTCAGAGTCCATGTCGCGCCCATCATTCTCAATCATCACGAGAACTGGGACGGCTCCGGGTACCCGAACGGGCTCGTCGGGGAAGCGATCCCGCTGGGCGCGCGAATCGTCCAGGTCGCCGACTGCTACGACGCGCTGCGCCGGAAGCGGCCCTACCGTCAGCCCTGGACACATGACGCCGCGATGGCGATCGTCCGGGAGCGCGCAGGCTCGATGTACGACGCGGCCGTGGTCAAGGCGTTCGACGCGATTGAGAACAAGCTCGCCGCGGAACCGTACGACGAAGGTCCGGCCGCTGACGCGATTGGCGAGATCGCCGACCGCCAGTCCGGCGCGCGGGCCGCTGACGCGACCGGCGCGTCGATGCCCGTCGCCCTCCGCGAGTCGGGCCGCAGCGCGCTGGCCCGCCTCCTTCAGCACCTGTTCCGCCTTGACGGCCGTGCAGGCGTCGAGGCCACCTGCACCGTCGTGTCGGGGTACCTCCGGCAGCTTACGCCGGCCACGCTCGTGGTGTTCTACATCCGGGACGTCAGGGCGAACGACCTCGTCGCCGTCCACGCCTCGGGCTATGGGGCGGATCTCGTCCTCGGCCTGAGGATGCCCCTGGGGAAGAACGTGAGCGGATGGGTTGCCGTCAACGGCCGGAGCATCAGCACCGATCCCGCGCTCGACGGTGTCGACAGCCTCGGCGAGATCGACCCGCGTTTCGAGAGCCTCCTGAGCGTGCCGCTGCTCACCGATCAGTCGACGATCGGCGTCGCCACGCTGTATGCGGTCGGCGAGAACGCGTTCCAGGACGAACAGCTCCAGGCCCTGGAATTGGTCGCGCCAGCGATCGCCGAGGTCCTCGCCCGCGCGATCGACTCCGATTCGTCCCGCCTCGACCTCGAATCACCCGACGACCGGGCCGGCGTCGCCAGCCGCCGCTCGCTCGAGGAGCTGCTCGCCCGCGACCAGCGGCGCTCCGGCCTGACCGGGCGGTCTCGCGCGGTGCTGTGCCTCAGGAACGAGGGCGATCCCGGCGTGATGCTGCACGCGACAATGGCCGTCAGCCGGTCGACGCGCATCGCCGACCTCATTTTCAGGCCGACAGACGACTCGCTGGTCGTGCTGATGAGGGACGCCGACGCCGGGGCCGAGCCGCTCGTGCTTCAGCGGCTTGCCGCCGCCCTGCCAACCGACATCGCGGCGCCGCCCTCGGCGGCCTCGCCGCTCCGCTTCGGGTTCGCGTGCGGCCCGCGGGACGGCGACTCCTGGAGCGACCTGCTCAACCTCGCCCAGCACCGGGCGTGGCGCACGCCGCCGGCTGCTGGGGAGGCCCCCGTGATGGCCGACGGCTCGGGCCAGAAGGGCTTGCCATGGACATCGTGAGCCTGATTGCCGCGAAGGCGGGCCAGGCCCGCGCAGGTGAACGCAGCGGCTTCGCCGGCCTTCCGGCGATGGTGCAGCTGGGCGTGGGACTGGTGGCCGCCGCCGGCGCGGCCGCCACCGGCGCGGGCCTCCTCGCCCTGCCCCTGGACCGCTGGCCCACCCTGCTGGGCCTGCTGGGCCTCTGTCTGCTGAGCGGCGCTCTCAGGGTGCCCGTGCCGCTCAACCGTGGAGGGGCGGGCCTCTCGTGGGGATACATCGCCAACGTGCTGTCGGTCGTCCTCGTCGGTGCGTGGCCCAGCGTGCCCGTCGCGGTCATTGGCGCGTGGGGCGCCTCCGCCCTCCGCAACCGGGATACCCGCTCCTGGTACCGCACCGTGTTCACCCTGGGGTCCACCGCCCTGGGCGTCCTGGCGTCCGGCCTGGTGTACGAGGGCAGTGCCGGCCTGCTGCCGGCCCAGTACTGGGCGGACTTCATCTCCGCGATGTTCGGCGCCACCGCGTACTTCATGGTGACGACAGGCCTGGTCGGGCTCGTCATGGCGGCATCAACCGAGGGTGCAACGCGCGTCGCGATCGAGGAGCGGCTGCTCGCGAGCGCGCCGGCCTACTACGCCGGCGCCGGCCTTGCGGTCATGGCGGCGGAAATCGTCACGGGCGGTCCGTACTGGTGGGCGGTCGCCTTCGCCCTGCCCGGCTATCTCGCCTACCGCAGTTACCGTGCGCACGCCGACCGCCTGTCGGCTGAGCACGCCGAGGTCCGGGAGATGTGCAACGTGCACCTGTCGGTGGTCAAGGCGCTGGCGAAGGCGATCGAGGCCAAGGACAGCACGACGCCGGAGCAGGTCGAGCGCATCCAGGTCTATTCCGAAGGCCTCGCGCGCGCCCTGTCGATGAACGAGGCCGAGGTGCAGGCGGTGAAGACGGCGGCCCTGCTGCACGATGTCGGCAATCTGGCGGTGCCCGATCACATCCTCTCGAAACCCGGCCGCCTCACGTACGAGGAGTACGAGTCGCTCAAGAAACACCCGGTGGTCGGCGCCAATATCATCAGCCAGGTCCCCTTCCCCTACCCGGTCGCCCCGCTGGTGCTGTCGCACCACGAGCGCTGGGACGGCAGGGGGTATCCGAAGGGCCTCAGGGGCGACGCCATCCCGCTCGGCGCGCGCATTCTCTCGGTGGTGGACTGCTTCACTTCGATGCTGACCGAACGTCCGTACAGGCCCTCGCACACCTACGCGGAAGCCATCGCGACCCTGCGGGAGAACCGCGGCTCGACGCTCGACCCCGATCTCGTCGAGAAGTTCATCGAGATCCTGCCGGCGATCGAGGCCCAAATGCACCAGTCGCAGGCCGCCTCCAAGGGGGCGCCGGGGGCGCCCGCTCACGGCGGAGCGGCAACGGCGCTGGCCGACATCGTCGTCGCCCGGCGCGAGGACCAGATTCTCCGCGAGATGGGCCAGTCGCTCAGCGCATCGCTCCAGGTCTCGGACGCGCTTTCGCTGATCTCGACGAAACTGGTCAGCGTGATGCCGCTCGACGCCTGCGCGCTGTTCCGGCACGAGCCGACATCGGGGCTGTTCATGTGCTCGCACGTGGTCGGGTCTCACCAGGACGCCATCCGGTCCGTCACCGCCGCCACGGTCGAGGGCCTGGGAGGGGCGCTGCCGACCTCGTCCGCATCGGTGCTGGGCGCGCCGAGCCGCCTGCAGTCGCTGAGCGTCGCGCCGCTGGTCACCGATGCCGGCACGATCGGCGCGCTGGCCGTCTACCACGTCGACCGGAACGTCTACACCTCGGACGACCGCCGGCTGCTCGCCCGCGTGGCGTCGCACGCCGCCAACGTCATCGCGAGCGCCATCGTGTTCGAACAGACGCAGGAGCAGTCGTTGACCGATGTCCTGACGGGCCTCCCCAACCGGCGCTACCTGGACAGCCACCTCGCCCAGGAGATCGCCCGCGTGCGCCGCCACGGGGGCCAACTGTCCGTCCTCGTGCTCGACATGGACGGCTTCAAGCAGATCAACGACGAGTTCGGGCACCAGGCCGGCGACGGCGCGCTTCGCGAGGTCTCGCAGGTGCTGCGCGGCAGCCTCCGCGTCTACGACGTCTGCGCGCGCTTCGCCGGCGACGAGTTCGTCCTGGTGCTCGGCGACTGCGATCCCGCCCAGGCCGAGCGGCGCCGCGCCGATCTCCAGCGCGCCATCGCCGCCATCTGGGTCGAGCCGATCCCAGGCCGTATCGTCTCGCTCTCGGTGAGCGTCGGCGCCGCGACCTTCCCAGACGACGCCGACACGGTTGACGGCGTGCTCAGCGTCGCCGATCGGCGGATGTACCGGGACAAGGGCGAGCGCAAACGCCTGGGCCCGGGCCACGCAACCCCCACGCCCGACTGCCTCTGGCATTAGATCAGAGGCCGCGATCCGGAGCCGGGCGGTCGTCGGCCGCGGCCCCGGCGGGACTGCTGGTATGATCGGCAACCGGACCGCCCATGCCCCACGTCTACGACGATTTCAGCGCCATCGCCTCGCGCATCCCTGACAGCATTGCCGTCGAGTACTGCCACCGGCACGGCATCGACGAGATCACCTTCGGCGAACTCGCCGCCCTGGCCGGGCGCGCCGCCGCCACCCTGGCCGGCCTCGGCGTGGGTGCGGGCGAGCGCTGCGCGATCCTCGCCGACAACCACTACCGCTGGCTCGCCGCCTACCTGGGCATTCTCCGCCTCGGGGCCGTCGCCGTTCCACTCGACACGGCGTACAGCGCGCCGCAGGTCCGCACGGTGCTCAACGACAGCGCGGCGAAGGCGCTGGTCGTGTCGACGCGCTACCTCGACGTGGCCCGGGAGGCGACCGAGGCGTCGGCGCCCGGCCCGACGATCCTGCTGCTTTCGGGGTCGGCGGACGGCATCGGGGAACTCCTGCCGGCAGCCGACGGCGCCGGACCGCCGGCGCTCGCTGCGTGCCCGGCCACCGAAGCCGATCCGGCGGTCGTGCTGTACACCTCCGGCACGACGAGCGATCCGAAGGGCGTCGTGCTGACGCACGGAAACCTCCGAGCCGAGCGGGCGGGCGCGCTCGGGGTGATCACGGTCGATGAGCGGGACGCCATTCTGGCCATCCTGCCGCTCTTCCACGCCCTCGCGCAGATTGCCAACCTGCTCCTGCCGCTGACGGCGGGGACGCGCATCGTGTTCCTCGAGACCGTGAACAGCGCCGAAATGATGCGCGCCTTCACCGAGCGGCGCATCACGGCGTTCTGCGTGGTGCCGCAGTTCTACTACCTCCTGCACCAGCGCATCACCGAACGGGTCGCCGCGTCGGGATGGGCCGCCGGCGCCGCCTTCAGGGCGATGATCACGCTGAACCTCTGGCTGCGGTCGTATGCCGGGATCAACGCCGGGCGCCTGCTGTTCCGCCAGGCCCACCAGGCGGTCGGCGGCCGCATGCGCATCATGGTGTGCGGCGGCTCCCGCTTCGATCCCAAGGTCGGCCGCGATCTCTTCGGCATGGGCTTCAACATCGTGCAGGCGTACGGGCTCACCGAGTGCTCCGGAGCCGCCACCGCGACGCGCCTCGGCGATCCCCACGTCGACACGGTCGGGCCCCCTCTCGACGGTGTGGAGGTCCGCATCACTCCAGACCCGGCCGGCGCTCCGGACCGCGAGTACGAGGACGGCGAGGTCCTGATCCGCGGCCCCATCGTGATGGCCGGATACCACAACCGGCCCGACGTCAACGCGGTGGCTCTCGCCGGCGGCTGGCTCCATACCGGCGACCTCGGCTATCTCGACCGCGGCGGCCGGCTCGTCATCACCGGGCGGAAGAAGGAAATCATCGTTCTCGCGTCCGGGAAGAACATCTACCCGGAGGAGATCGAGGCCCACTACGCGCGGTCGCCCTTCATCAGGGAACTGTGCGTGCTCGGCGTCTCGCTGCCCGGCGCACCGTCCGCTGAGCGCCTCCACGCCGTGATCGTGCCCGACCTCGATCTGATGCGGGAGCGGCGCATCGTCAACTTCCGCGAGATCATCCGGTTCGACCTCGAGAGCCTGTCCCTGGGGCTTCCCCACCACAAACGGGTCCTGAGTTTCGACGTCTGGATGGGGGATCTGCCGCGGACGACGACGCGGAAGCTGAAGCGCCACGAGATCGAGCGGCGCTACCGGGAGTTGCAGGCCGGCGCCGAGCGCGCCGACGAGCAGGCCGAGTGGAGCGACGCGGACGACGCGTGGGCGGCCGAGCCGGTCGCGGCCAGGATTCTGGCCGCCATTCGGGAAACGGCGCCCCAGGGCGTCACCCTCCGCCCGGATTCGAACCTCGAGCTCGATCTCGGCCTCGACTCGATGGAGCGGGTGGAGCTCATCTCACGGCTGGAGCACGATTTCGGCGTCGACGTGCCGGACGACGTTGCACACGGCGTCCTCACCGTCCGCCATCTGGCAGAAGCCATCGCTTCCCTGGCGTCGGGCGCCTTTCCGCGGGCTCAGGCGGCCGCCGATCCGTGGGCGCGGGTGCTGACCGCCGACGAGTGCGACCCCGTGCTGGCGGAGGTCGTCCGGCCGAAGCCCGCGTTCGGCCGGTTCGCGTTCCTCGTCGTCCGGGCGCTGCACCTCGGTGCGCGGCTGCTCCTCGGGCTTCGCGTGGCGGGACGCGAACACCTGCCGGCCGCGGGCACGTTCATCCTCAGCCCCAACCACCAGAGTTTTCTCGACGCCTTTCTGCTCGCAGGGGCCCTGCCCTACCGGACGTTCCGGCGCCTGTTCTTCGTCGGGGCGAGCGAGTACTTCGAGACGCCTTTCATGCGCAGGCTCGCCGAACGGATGAACGTGGTACCGGTCGATCCCGACGCGAACCTGCTCCGCGCGATGCAGGCAGGCGCGTTCGGCCTTCGCCGCAACCTGATTCTCACGCTGTTTCCCGAGGGGGAGCGGTCGCCGGACGGGGCGCCGAAACGCTTCAAGAAGGGCGCGGCCATCACCGCGCTGCAGGCCCAGGTGCCCATCGTGCCGGTGGCCCTGCACGGCCTCTTCGAGATTTGGCCCCGCGGGGAAGGCCTGCGGTGGAGCGCGCTGCTGCCCTGGGCGCGCACGCGGTGCGCGATCCGTTTCGGCAGGCCCGTTCCGCCGGAGTCGAGCCCCGAGGCCGGCGCCGGCCGCTACGAGCGTCACACTGCGCTGGTGAGGTCCGCTGTCGTAAAGATGTGGGAGGAACTCGAGCGGGAGCGCCGCGGCACGTAGCCGTACAAAGTGAAGCCCGGCGACTGGCTGTCGTGCCAGCAGCCGGGCTTCCCGGTCCCGCTTGCCTCGCCGAAACCGGCCGGCAGGCCGTCTGGCGAAGGCGGGAGTCCCGACTCTCAGGCCCCTACGCTTCCCACGGCAGCCCCGGCCGGCCGAAGTGCCCGTAGTTGGTCGTCTTCCGGTAGATGGGCCGCAGCAGATTCAGCCGCTCGACGATCGCCCCCGGCCGGAAGTCGAACGTCTGCACGAGCGCCACGGCCGCCTTCTCGTCGCCCGTGCCGAACGTGTCGACCTTGATGGAGAGAGGCTTCGCCAACCCGATAGCGTAGGCCACCTGGATTTCGACCCGCTTCGCGATGCCCGCCTTGACGACCTGGCGCGCGACGAAGCGGCAGAAGTAGGCGCCGCTCCGGTCGACCTTCGAGGGATCCTTGCCGCTGAACGCGCCGCCGCCGTGTCGGCCGACGCCGCCGTAGGTGTCGACGATGATCTTGCGCCCGGTGACGCCGCAGTCCGCCGACGGACCGCCCAGGACGAAGCTGCCGGTGGGGTTCACATAGACCTTCACGTCCTTGTCGAACCACTTCCCCAGGACACGCGGCGCGAGGTCGTTCCTGACGTACTTGAGAATGCCTTGCTGCCTGATGGCCGCCGTGTGCTGCGTCGACACGAGCACGTGCGACACCCTCACCGGCCTGCCGTTCTCGTACACGACCGACACCTGCGACTTCGCATCCGGCCTCAGCCAGGCGTGCTTCCCGGCCTTCCGATCCGCGGCCAGCCCGCGCGTGAGCTTGTGCGCCAGGAAGACCGGCATGGGCATCAACTGCGGCGTCTCGTCCGTGGCGTAGCCGTACATCATGCCCTGGTCGCCGGCGCCCTGCTCGTGATCCTTGTTCTTCGCGATGGTCACGCCCTGGTCGATCTCCGCCGACTGGCGGCTGATCCCGATCAGCAGGTGCACGGAGTCGGCGTTGAAGGGCTCGCCCGCGTCCACGTACCCGATCTCGCGAATCGCCTTGCGGACCACCTCCTCGTAGTTGACCTTGCCCTTCGACGAGATCTCGCCGCCGAGGATCACGAAATTGTCCTTGCACATCACCTCGCACGCCACGTGGCTGGTCGCGTCCTTGGCGAGGTAGGCGTCGAGCACCGAGTCGGCGATAAAGTCGCAAACCTTGTCGGGATGGCCCTCGGAGACCGATTCCGAGGACACGGTGTAGGGCAGCTGATCCATAAGTCCTGTGCCTCTCCTTAAAGCGAAAGGGCCCGCGGACGATGTGTCGCGAGCCCTCCGCGACTTAGATAGTACCAAGTTCCGGTCACCATGACCGGCCTGGCGCGGCCCATCAAGTCGGGGAAATCGCCGCCTTCCTATCAGGGCTACTATGGCCGGGCCCGTCACACGATGTCAAGCGCCGCCCGCGCAGCTGCTGAACGCGGGATCATGAACTATCATGAGCGCAGAGCGGCGGTCGGCCAGGGAGCGGAGTCGATGAGAAACCGGCGATGGGTGTGGGCGGCGGCGGTGGTGATCACGCTGGCGTCGGCCGTGTACCAGCGGATGAGCGGGCCGACCTATCCCGTGCGCGGGTCCGTGACGATCGGCGGGAAGGAGGTCCCGCTCCGCCTCACGCGGACGCATCCCGGCCCCGGCGACCAGCCGGTGGTCATCACCGTGCCCGACGCCGCCGTGACGGGGCACGTCGCGTGGCGGCGGTATCCGACCGGCGACGCGTGGCAGACGCTTGATCTCGACCGCAGCGGCGACGTGCTGACCGCGGCGCTTCCCCATCAGCCTGTGGCGGGCAAGCTCGAGTACCAGGTTCGCCTGGAGCGCGGCGACGAGCGGGCGGTGTTTCCGGAGCGGCCCGCCATCACGCGCTTTCGCAACGAGGTGCCGGCGGCGGTGCTCGTTCCGCACGTGTTCGCGATGTTCCTCGCGATGCTCTTTTCGACCGCGGCCGGCTTGAGCGCCCTCGGGCGCTGGCCGCAGGCAAGGCGCGAAGCCGGCATCTGCATCCTGCTGCTGATCGTCGGCGGGTTTCTGCTCGGCCCGCTGATGCAGAAGTACGCCTTCGGCGAGTGGTGGACCGGCGTGCCCTTCGGCTGGGACCTGACCGACAACAAGACGCTCGCCGCCGTGGCGGTCTGGCTCTGGGCCGCCTGGCGGATGCGCGGCGGCCGCCACGCCCGCACCGCGATTATCCTCGCCGCCCTCGTCACGGCCCTCGTGTTCGCCATTCCTCACAGTACCTGGGGATCGGAGTTCAAGTGGGACTCGGTGCCGGCCGCGCGCGGCGCCTCCGAGGCCTCCGGCGCCTGAAGCCGCCTCGGCAGGTGGTCGACCGGGCCCGGCCCGGGCATCTCCTTCCCCGACACGACCCCGAGGTCCTTGAAGCGCCGGGCCGAGGGCAGCACCCGGCTCTCCAGCGAGCCGATCGCCGCGTTGTGCGCCTGCACGGCCGAGTCGAGCCGGCGGCGCAGCTCGTCGAGGTGCTCGAACATCGTGCACAGGCGATCGTACAGATCCTTCCCGAGCCCGCTGATCTCCTCGGCATGCTCGGCCAGCTTCTCCTGGGTCCAGCCGAACGCCGCCGTCCGGAGGAGCGCAAGCAGCGTGACCGGGCCCGCCAGGAACACTCTCCGCTCGGCGCCGTATTCGAGCAGGCCGGCATCGTGCTGCAGCGCGGCGCTGAAGAAGGCCTCCCCCGGCAGGAACAGGACCACGAAGTCCGCCGAGCTCGGCACGTGCTCCCAGTACCCCTTGCCGGCGAGTTTCGTGACATGCGCCCGAACCTGCGCCGCGTGGTCCCGCAGGCGCGCGTCCCGGACGTCGGGTTCGGCCGCCTCCGCCGCCTCGAGATACGCCATCAACGGGGCCTTCGCGTCGACGACGATGGAGCGGTCACCGGGCAGCGTGACGATGAGGTCCGGGCGCAGCACACCCGACTCGCCCTCCAGCGTGGGCTGCACCTCGAAGTCGCAGTGCGCTTCCATGCCGGCCAGTTCGATCACGCGGCGCAGCTGGATCTCGCCCCATCGGCCCCGCACCTGCGGGGCGCGCAGGGCCTGCACGAGGCGCCGGGTCTCGGTTTCCAGCTCCTTCTGTCCCTCGGCGAGCGTGGTCAGGTGCGTCGAGAGCTGCCCGCGTTCCTGCTGACGGCTCGATTCGACGGCGGCCAGCGTCTGCTCGACCTTGTCCAGGGCGCTGCGCATCGGATCGAGGACGCCCTGGATGCGCAGCTGACGCTCCGCCAGGTCGTGCTCGGCCGCGCCCTTCAGCGACTCGAAGCGCGCCGAGGCGAGGTCGAGGAACCGCCGGGCATTCGCGTCGAGACTGGCCGCCGCGAGCGCCTGGAACGACCGCTCGAGCCGCTCCTCGGCGTCCTGGTAGTCCGCCAGCCGCTCCAGGCGCGCCCGGGCTTCGGCGCCGGCCTCGGCCAGGGCCGCGTCGTGCCGCGCCCTGGACCGGCCGGCGTACCAGCCGGCGACGGCGCCCAGGATGAGGCCGCAGAGCGCGCAGAGGATGAGGTCCGCGGGAATGGTCATGGCCCGTCGATGATGGCGCGCGTGCCGGCCGGGGTCAAGCCCGCCTTCGCCCGCCAAGCGCCGCCGGGCGAGCTTCGGCGCGGCGGGCCCGCCTTCGCCCGCCCCGCGGGCAGACTTGACACGTTCCGTATCACGACCTATATTCGATCCATCGCGTGATTCGCGAGTGTATGAGTCAACACGAGGAGCTGTACTTCATCAGCATGGCGGCGCGGGAGCTGGGCATGCACCCCCAGACGCTCCGCAAGTACGAGCGCCTGGGGCTCATCCAGCCCACCCGCACCATCGGCAGCGTCCGCGTCTACTCGCGGAGCGAGATCGACCGGCTGCGCCTCATCAAGCACCTGGTCGACCAGGACGGCATCAACCTCGCCGGCGTGCAGCGGCTGCTCGATGTCGCCGATGTCGTGCGGCGGATGCGGCCCATGGTCTCGGAAAGCACCCTGGGCCGGCAGGTCGGGCGCCGGCGCCTGGCGCGCGAGCTCGCGCGCCTGATGGAAATGCTGGGGCTCTGAACCCGGGGGACGCGGTGGAATTCAAGGACTACTACGCCACGCTGGGCGTCGCGAAGACCGCGACGGAGAAGGAGATCAAGCAGGCGTACCGGAAGCTCGCCCGGAAGCTCCACCCGGACGTGAACCCGGGCGACAAGACGGCCGAGGCCCGCTTCAAGTCCATCAACGAGGCCTACGAGGTGCTCGGCGACCCGGAGAAGCGCCGCAAGTACGACGAACTCGGCGCGAACTGGCGCCAGTACGAGCAGGCGCAGCAGCAGGGCCGCCCGGGGCCCTTCGGCGACGGCGCGTGGACGGTCAACGTCGGCGGCGGAGAGGGCGGCTTCCGGTCGATGTCCGAGGAGGAGATGCGCCGGCTGTTCGGCGATCAGAACCCGTTCTCGGACTTCTTCCAGACCTTCTTCGGCGGCGCGGCGCCGGACCCGGCGGGGCGGGCGGCGCGGCAGGGCCGCGGCGCGCGGTCGCGCCGCGGGCGGGACGTCGAGCAGGACCTGGAGCTCACGCTGGAAGACGCGTTTCACGGGGCGATGCGCCGCTTCGCGATCAAGCACGAGGGGCACACGCGAAGCGTCGACGTGCGGATCCCCGCGGGCGTGAACGACGGATCGAGGGTCCGGGTGTCGGGCGAGGGGGAACACGGCGCCGGCGGGGCGTCGGCCGGCGATCTCTACCTGCGGGTGCACCTGCTGCCCCACCCGCGCTTCGAACGCCGGGGCCGCGACCTTCACGTCCGCGTCGAGGTGCCGGTCACGACTGCCGTGCTGGGGGGCGAGGCCGATGTGCCGAGCATCGACGGCAAACGCCTGCGGCTGAAAGTGCCGCCGACCACGCAGAACGGCCAGGTGCTGCGGCTAAAAGGCCACGGCATGCCGGCCGTCGGACGCCAGGAGGAGCGAGGAGACCTCTACGCCACCGTGGATGTCCGGCTCCCCCGCTCGCTGACACCGGAGCAGACGCAGCTGTTCGAAGCCCTGCAGCATCTCGAGGAGGACTCGACGCGATCGAGTTCGTAGGACATGACCCTGAACAAGTTCACCGAAAAGGCCCAGGAAGCCGTCCTCGACGCGCAGCAGCGTTCGGAGTCGGCCAATCATCCCCAGACGGAGCCGGAGCACCTGCTGGCCGCCCTGCTCGGGCAGGCAGACGGCATCGCGCCGGCCATCGTGCGCAAGCTCGGCTTCGACCCGCGGGACGCCGCGGCGGCGGCCGACGCGGCGCTCGCGAAGCTGCCGCGGGCCCACGGCGGCGCCGCCCCGGGCCCGTCATCCCGGCTGCGCGCCGTGCTTGGGGCCGCCCAGGCCGAGGCGGCGAAGATGAAAGACGAGTACGTCAGCACCGAGCACCTGCTGCTGGCGCTCGCGGCCGAATCCGGCCGGGCGGAGTCCGCCCGCCTGCTGCAGGGCCGCGGGATCACCCGCGACCGGATGCTCGAAGCGCTCCAGTCGATTCGAGGTTCCCAGCGGGTGACCGATCAGCACCCCGAGGGCAAGTACCAGGCGCTCGAGCGCTACGGCCGCGATCTCACCGAACTGGCGCGCGCCGGCAAGCTGGACCCGGTCATCGGCCGCGACGAGGAGATCCGCCGCGTCATCCAGGTCCTCTCGCGCCGCACGAAAAACAACCCGGTGCTCATCGGCGAGCCCGGCGTCGGCAAGACCGCCATTGTCGAGGGCCTCGCCCAGCGCATCGTGCGCGGGGACGTGCCGGAAGGGCTCGAGAGCAAACGCGTCGTCGGCCTCGACATGGGCGCGCTGGTCGCCGGGGCGAAGTTCCGCGGCGAGTTCGAAGAGCGCCTGAAGGCGGTCCTGAAGGAAGTCACCGACGCCGACGGCCAGGTCGTGCTCTTCATCGACGAACTGCACACGGTGGTCGGGGCGGGCGCCGCCGAGGGGTCCATCGACGCGTCCAACATGCTCAAGCCGATGCTGGCGCGTGGCGAGCTGCACACGATCGGCGCCACGACGCTGGACGAGTACCGCAAGCACATCGAAAAAGACGCCGCCCTCGAGCGCCGGTTCCAGCCCGTGGTCGTCGGCCAGCCGACCATCGAAGACACCATCAGCATCCTCCGCGGGCTGCGCGAGCGCTACGAGATTCATCACGGCGTGCGCCTGAAGGACACCGCGCTGGTGGCGGCCGCGGTGCTCTCGCAGCGCTACATCGCGGACCGGTTCCTTCCCGACAAGGCGATCGACCTGGTGGACGAGGCTGCGTCGAGGCTGCGTATGGAAATCGACTCGATGCCCGCCGAGCTCGACGAGGTCGAGCGGCGCGTGATGCAGCTGGAGATCGAGGCCCAGGCGCTCCGGAAGGAAACCGACGCCGCCTCGACTGATCGGCTCGCGCGCCTCGAGCGCGAGCTGGCCGACCTGAAGGAAACGGGCAGCCGGCTCCGCGGCCACTGGCAGGAGGAGAAGGCAGCCATCCAGGACGCGCGCGCCCGCAAGCAGGAACTCGAGCGCCTCCGGCACGATATCGAGGCCGCGCAGCGCTCGGGCGACTATGCCACCGCGTCGGAACTGCAGTACGGCCGGGTCCCCGAAACGGAACGCCGGATCCACGAGGCGGAGCAGCGCCTCGCCGACCTGCAGCGCGACACGAAGATGCTGAAAGAAGAGGTCGACGAGGAGGACATCGCCGAGGTGGTGAGCAAATGGACCGGCGTGCCGGTCAGCCGCCTGATGGAAGGCGAAATCCAGAAGCTCGTCAGGATGGAAGAGCGGCTGCACCTGCGCGTCGTCGGGCAGGACGATGCGATTGTCTCGGTCGCGAACGCCATCCGCCGCGCCAGGGCGGGGCTGCAGGATCCGAACCGGCCGCTGGGCAGCTTTCTCTTCCTCGGGCCCACCGGCGTCGGCAAGACGGAGCTTGCTCGCGCGCTCGCCGAGTTCCTGTTCGACGACGAGCAGGCGATGGTGCGCGTCGACATGTCCGAGTACCAGGAAAAGCACACGGTGTCGCGGATGGTGGGCGCGCCGCCCGGTTACGTCGGCTACGACGAGGCCGGCCAGCTCACCGAGGCCATCCGCCGGCGGCCCTTCGCCGTCGTGCTGCTGGACGAGATCGAGAAGGCCCATGCGGACGTGCTGAACGTGCTGCTGCAGCTGCTCGACGACGGGAGGCTGACCGACGGCAAGGGGCGAACGGTCGACTTCAAGAACACCGTCGTCATCATGACGTCGAACCTGGGGAGCCAGTACCTCGCCGAGCACGGCGGCCAGCCCGGCGAGGACGTCGCCGCGATCGTGCGGGAGCGCGTCATGGAGGCGCTCCGGGGCCACTTCCGGCCGGAGTTCCTGAACCGGGTGGACGAGATCATCTTCTTCCACTCCCTCGGGCGCGAGCACCTGACGCGCATCGTCGACATCCAGCTCCAGCGGCTGGCGCGGCGCCTCGAGATGCGCAAGATCCGCCTCGAGCTCACGGACAAGGCGCGGACGCTGCTCGTCGAGGAGGGCTACGACCCCGTCTACGGCGCGCGCCCGCTGAAGCGGACGATCCAGCGCAAGCTGCTCGATCCGCTGGCGCTGGAGATGCTGCAGGGCGCGTTCGGCGACGGAGACACCATCCGCGTCGAAGCGGCGGGCGGCGATCTGGCGTTCGTCAAGGGCGCGCCGGCGCCCGACGAGGGGTGACGCCACGGTTCGCTGAACTCGCGTTGACGCGTCACTTGTCCGCACGATAGGATCCTTGCCGCAACTTGCAGCCCCTCGGATCGAGGCTTGGTCCGTCCGGACCCGGCTTCATCTTCCCTTCGGAGCGGAGGAAGCATGCGCATGAAGGCGGGAGTCGTATTGGCGTTGTGCGTCGCGCTGCTGCCGGGATTGGCCTCGGCGCAACAGACCGGCACGATTGTCGGGAAAGTCCTCGATACCGGCGGGCTCGTGCTGCCGGGCGTGACCGTCGAGGCGAAGTCGAATGTGCTGCCGACACCGCGCGTCACGGTCACCGGCGGCGCGGGCGACTTCCGGATGCCTGCCCTGCCGCCGGGCACTTACACTGTCGAGTTCTCCCTGTCCGGGATGGCCGCCATCACCCGGCAGGTCGAAGTCCAGCTCGGCCAGGATACGAACGTCGACGTCAAAATGTCGGTCCAGGGCGTGAGCGAAACCGTCGACGTCGTCGCCGCCGCCACGCCGATCATCGAGAAGGACTCGACGGCGCTGAAGAGCGGCGTGTCGTCGGAGACCATCCAGAGCCTGCCGGTCGGCCAGGAGTACCGGGATCTGATCAAGCTCATCCCCGGCGTCCAGTACACGCAGGACGGCACGCGCGGCCCGAGTTCCGGCGGCAGCGGCCAGGACAACGTGTACAAGTTCGACGGCGTGAACGTGACGCTCCCCTTCTATGGCACGCTCTCTGCCGAGCCGGCCTCGCATGACATCGCCCAGATCACGACGGTCAAGGGCGGGTCGAAGGCGGTGGACTTCGATCGCTCCGGCGGCTTCTCGGTCGACTCGGTCAGCAAGTCGGGGACCAGCTCCTTCCGCGGCCAGCTGAGCTGGCAGTTCCAGAACAACGCGATGGCGGCGGACCTCGTATCGGGCAGCGCCTCGCGTTACGAACAGAATCTCTCGTGGCTAACCGCCAACATCGGCGGCCCGGTCATCCCGAACAAGCTCTACTTCTACGCCTCGTATTATCGGCCCGAACGCTCCCGCGAGAACCGCGCGAATTTGTACGGCGAGCTGCCCGACTACGAAAGCGTGCGGAACGAGGGCTTCGGCAAGCTTACATTCACGCCCACCAGTTCCGTCCTGCTCAACGTGACGTGGCGCCAGTCCCATCGCCTGGACAAGAGCGACCTCTTCGGACAGGCCGCGTCCTCCACGACCGGCACGGGCACCGAGATCTGGCAGAAAATCGGCACGGCCGACGGCTCGTGGGTCATCAACTCGCGGAGCTTCGCCTCGTTCAAGTACACGTACTACGCGAACCCGAACCTCGGCCGGCCGGACTTCATCGCGGATGCCGTCCCGTCCATGACGGTCGGCACGCGAATCGACACGACGAGATTCGACACCCTCGGGCGGCTCTCGGTGCCGACGCCCGTCGCAGGGCAGGACGCCTTCAACGCGTTCATCCAGCCGATGATCAACCAGTACGGGTACGACGTGAACGGCGTGAAGACCGGCGGCGGCGTCGTCGGGTACGGCACGGAGTTCAACGACCAGGATTTCTACCGCGACGCGTTCCAGTTGGGCTACAACCTCTCGCTCGGCAGTTCCATGCGCCACGACCTCCACGCGGGATTCCAGTGGTACCGGGACGCGGAGGATCTGGAGCGTTCGTCGAACGGATGGGGCGCGATCACCGTGCCGGGCGGGCGGCTGCCGACCGTCGGTCTGCCGGGCCAGCCGGCGTACTACATGGCGACGTACCTCGCGCGCAAGTCCGGCGCGGTGAACCTCATCCACTCCGAATTCGAGTCGTTCAACGTCGAGGTGAACGACACGATCTCGTGGAAAAACCTCTCCGTCAACGTCGGCTTCCTGTTCTCGAAGGACGACCTGTACGGCCAGGGCCTGAAGGAGGACTCGTCGACCATCTCCGGGTACGTGGCCGCGCCGGGCAACCAGTACCTCATGTATTCGGTCCCCTACAGCAAGATGATCCAGCCGCGCATCGGCGCGACCTGGGCCTATGACGGGCAGAACACGATTTACGGCAGCTGGGCCGTCTACACGCCGGCGGCCAGCTCGCTGCCCCGCGCGGCCTCGTGGGACCGGAACATCCTCGGTGCCTCGGTCGATACGTTCTTCGACGCCAATGGCGTGCTGTACGGCACGCGGTTCGTGGAGTCATCGTCGGGCAAGCTGTTCGTTCAGGACATGACGCCGCGCACCGTGAACGAGATCCTGACGGGCACGTCCCGGCAGTTCAACCCCCGCCTCTCCGGCCGCGCCTACTTCAGGTACCGCGAAGGCAGCCACTTCTGGGAAGACACGAACAACAACGCCCGCATCGCCTTCGCGCCTCCCGCCACGATCGGCCCCGACAACACGCCGATCCCGAAGGAGTTGTACATCCCCAACCTGACCGACATGCGCAATCAGATCGGCGGCGGTTCCACCTACGTCATCGCCGAACTGGACGGCGCGTACACGAAGTTCTACGAGGTGACCCTCGAGAGCGAGTGGCGCACGCAGCAGACCTACCTGCGGGGCTCGTACACGTACAGTGACTACTGGGGCAATTTCGATCAGGACAACACGACGGGCGACAACGACCAGAACATCTTCATCGGCTCGTCGAACATCGCCGACGGCGCCGGTCGCCAGCTGTGGGACTTCAAGGACGGCACACTCCGTGGCGATCGTCCGCACATGTTCAAGGTGTACGGGTACTACATGGTGCCGTGGCAGGCCAGCGTCGGCGCCTATTTCATCGCGCAGTCCGGCCAGCCGTGGGAGACGCAGAGCTACGAGCCCTACATCGCGCTCACGACGAGCACGAGCGACACGAACCGCTACGCCGAACCGGCGGGCTCGCGCAGGACGCCCACGCACTATCAGCTCGACTTGAACTACACGCAGAACTTCAGGTTCCAGAACCGGTACGGCGTTCAGATCGGCGTCGATCTGTTCAACGTCTTCGATAAGCAGACCGGCTACTCCTATCAGCCGAGCGTCCACAGTTCGCTGTTCGGGCAGCCCAGGGTGTACATGTCGCCGCGCCGCATCCAGGTCGCGGCGAGGCTGCAGTTCTAGGGGAAGAAGACTGAAGACAGAAGACAGAAGCGAGAAGGCGGGCCCGGCAGCTGGTGTTGCCGGGCCCGCCTTCTGTACCGCGGCGACGCCCCCCTCTGGGGTCGGGACTATTTACGTACGGGAACCTCACACACCGACAGGATTGTAACCAATCCCGCCCACATACAATTCCGTAACCGGCGGGAGACCGTGTACGTAAATAGTCCCGACCCCTACCGAAACAGGCGCTCGCGGGCGACGAGGTCGCGCGTGGTCGCGTCGGCGCGCCGGCGGGCCTCGGCGATGCGCGCCGGGGCGTCGGGTTCCTGCAGGATCACGCTGACCTGCGCCCGCTTGAAGAGCGCCATAGGATACGCGGGGTGGGATGCGGGCACGCGATCGAGGGCGGCGCGAGCGTCCTCGAACCGCCGGGCCGACAGGTACAGCACGCCGAGCTCGAGGTCCTGGCGAAACGCCGGCCCCTGGAGGCCCCGGGCGCGTTCGAAGGCGTCAATCGCGACGCCGGTCTTCGTGACGGCCATGGCCATCTCGCCGAGGTGCACCCACTCTGCCGGCGCAGGCGTCTTCAACTCATAGGCCTTCTGCGTCAGGCCGACGGCATCCTCCAGCCTCCCCTGCCGCGCGCGCAGCGCGGCCAGGCCCTCCACCGCGGGAAGGCGCTCAGGGGACGCGGCCACGATCTCCTCCAGCGCGGGCACGGCCTGGGCCCAGTCCCTGCCGCGCGCCAAGTGCAGCGCGAGATACAACTTCACGTCCTCGGATCGGGGCGCCAGCTCACGCGCCCGCCGGAAGGCCTCCATCGCCCCGGCGTCCTGCCCGAGGGCCGATCGTGCGGTCGCGAGGCGCAGCGTCGCATCGAGATTGTACCGGTCCTCGGAGAGGATCCGCTCGAGCAGCGGAATCACCTGCGCGTAGTTCGCCTGCACGAAGAGCGTCGATGCCTCTTCCAGCGCGTCGAAGAGCCGCACCATGTCCGCCGGCCGCGGCGCGTCCTTCCTGACGGCTGGCGCCGCCGTCGCGCTGACGTAGCCCAGGCTGGCGAGCTGCTGCCTGTCCTCGGCGCTCAACGCGGAGGGCGCCCGGGCGGCCTCGGGCGACGGCACCGGATACTCGTCGAGCCCCGTGCGCAGGAGCGCCGGCACCTCCGCGCCTCTTGCGAGGTTGCGGACCTCGCGCGGGTCGGCGACCACGTCGTACAGTTCGGTCGCGCCGGCGAAGATGGCCTTCTGCCGGCCCTGCACGGCCATGATCTGCGGCTGCCAGCCGTATTCAAGAAACGGCTTCATGGCTTCGCCGAGGACCACGTCCTTCGAGTCGCCTCTCAGACTGTCGGCGGAGCCGAGGCCCGCCCAGTCGACGATCGTGTGGTAGACGCGGCGGATGCTCACCGGCGCGTCGACAACGCCCGCGGCCACTCCCGGGCCCGCCACCGCGAGCGGCACGTGCATCGTCGACTGGTAGAGCAGGTTGCCGTGCTGGGATTCGCCGTGATCGCCGAGGCCCTCGCCGTGATCGCCGACGAGGATGATCGCGGTCGGCCCGTTCGCGCGCCGCTCGAACGCCTCGAGCAGCCGGCCGAGTTCGGCGTCCATAAAGGCCACCTCGCCGAGATACGGGCGCTTCGGGTGCGCGCTTCTGAACGGCTCGGGCGGCGAGTAGGGATGATGCGGATCCCAGTAGTGTACCCACATGAACACAGGCGCGCCCGCTTCGTCCCCGAGGGCGGCCAGCGCGGCATCGGTGACTTCCGCCGCCGTGCGGTCCTGCCGCCCCTGGGGCAGCCGGTCGTCGTAGACGTCGAACCCGCGAGCCAGGCCGAACCGCCTCGCGAGCACGAAGCTCGCCACGACGGCGGCCGTCCTGTACCCGGCCCCTTTGAGCCGCTCCGCCAGCACCGGGGTGGTGTCGGCGAGCCGGCGCGCATTCTCGTGGACGGCGTGCCCCGCCGCGTAGAGCCCGGTCATCAGCGACGCGTGCGACGGCAGCGTCTCGGGCACCGTGGCGTAGGCCTGCCGGTACAGCCGGCCGCGGGCGGCGACGGCGTTGAAGGAGGGCGTCCTGATGTCAATCGCATCGGGCCCGATGGAGTCGGCCCGCGTCGTGTCGAGCGTCACCAGCAGGATGGAAGGGCGCGCGGCGGGCTGCTCGCCGCTCTTCGGCGCCGACGAAGGCTGTGAACCGCAGCCGGCGGCGACGCCCAGCGCGGCGACCAGCAGCACCAGCCCGTTCACGCGCCGGCGTCCCGTCGCGTCCCGGCTCCCCGGCGGAGCCGCGCCTTCCCGCTCGTCGTCTGCCATGGCCTTCATCATAACCGCGCAGACAGCAACGGCCGCCCGCGGAGCCGCGGCTCCAGGGCGGCCGGACGGCCGCGCGGCGCGGCCGCGAACGCGGCCTCTACGCCGGCCGGTCGGTCGAGCCGGGCACCGCATCCTCGGCGGCTTGGAACCCGACTCGCGAATGCGAGCCGTCGCAGAACGGCTTGCGGGTGGACGCCCCGCAGCGGCAGAGCGCGAACGGACGCTTCGCCACAGCGTACTCCTTGCCGTTCCAGTCCACGACGGTGACGTCGTCGCCGTCGACCAGCAGGTTGCCGTTCTTCCGAACTGTAATCTTGGCCATTTCTGTCACCCTCTTCGAGCGTCACCGTCAGAAGCAGGAAGCCAGAAGAGCCCACTAACGATTGTCAGAAGCAAGAAGCCAGGAGGGCTTACTGAAGATCGTCAGAATCCAGTAGAAGACACGATGCACCGGTGAGTCTTCTTACTTCTTACTTCTTACTTCTTACTTCTTACTTCTTGCTTCTTCCCTATCCCATCCTTTGCATCGATGCCAGGAACTCGGCGTTCGACTTGGTCTTGCCCATCTTGTCGAGGAGCAGTTCCATTGCCTCCACCGGCGAGAGCGGGTTGAGCACCTTGCGCAGCACCCAGATACGGTTCAAATCCTCGCGCGGGATGAGGAGTTCCTCCTTGCGCGTGCCGCTCTTCTGGATGTCGATCGCCGGGAACACGCGCTTGTCGACCAGCTTGCGGTCGAGGTGGATCTCCATGTTGCCCGTGCCCTTGAACTCCTCGAAGATCACGTCGTCCATGCGCGAGCCGGTGTCGATGAGCGCGGTCAAGATGATCGTCAGCGACCCGCCTTCCTCGATGTTGCGCGCGGCGCCGAAGAAGCGCTTCGGCTTCTGCAGGGCGTTGGAGTCGAGGCCGCCCGAGAGCACTTTGCCCCACGGGGGGATGACGGTGTTGTACGCGCGGGCCAGGCGGGTGATCGAGTCCAGCAGGATGATCACGTCCTTCTTGTGCTCGACCAGGCGCTTCGCCTTCTCGATGACCATCTCGGCCACCTGCACGTGGCGCTGGGCAGGCTCGTCGAATGTCGACGAGATGACTTCGCCCTGCACGGAGCGCTGCATGTCGGTGACTTCTTCCGGGCGCTCGTCGATGAGCAGGACGATGAGGTAGACCTCAGGGTGGTTCTGCGCCACCGACTGCGCGATGTTCTGCAGCAGCATCGTCTTGCCCGTCCGCGGCGGCGCGACGATGAGGCCGCGCTGGCCCTTGCCGATGGGCGTCATCAGGTCCATCACGCGCGCCGACAGGTTGTCGGCCGCCGTTTCGAGATGGAACCCCTCCTGCGGATAGAGCGGCGTGAGGTTCTCGAAGAACAGCTTGTCGCGCGCCTGGTCGGGCGGCTCGAAGTTGACGGCCTCGACCTTGATGAGCGCGAAGTACCGCTCCCCTTCCTTCGGGGGCCGGATCTGCCCGGATACCGTGTCGCCGGTCTGGAGATCGAATTTCCGGATCTGCGACGGCGACACATAGATGTCGTCGGGGCCCGGCAGGTAGTTGTAGTCGGGCGCCCGGAGAAAGCCGAACCCGTCCGGCAGCACCTCGAGCACGCCCTCCGAGAAGATGAACCCGCTCTGCTCGGTCTGCGCCTTCAGGATCTGGAAGATCAGCTCCTGCTTGCGCATGCCGGTCGCGCCCGCCACATTGAGGTCTTTGGCGACCTGCGTGAGCTTCTGGATGCTCATCTCCTTCAGCTCGGCGATGGCGAGGCCCTCGACGGCGCGCTTCGGGCTCTCGGCCGGCGGCGCCGGCTTCGGGGCGTCAGCCTGCGGCTGCGCGGGGGGCTGCGCGGGAGCCTGCGCGGGAGCCTGCGCAACAGGCGCGGCCTGGGAGTCGGCAGCCGGCACGTCGGCGGGGGCCGGCGCGGCGGCGGGGCCATTGGACGCACGCGGGGATTGTGGCTGGCGCTTGTGGGTGTTCGGCATGGGTTCGACTCGAAACGATTAGACGGCTGGTTGAGACTAGCGTACGACTGTTGCGGCGTGGAAGGACCCCGTCGCCCAGGCAGACATGCGGGAGCTAGGCTCTCCCACTATAGAGCAGGCCTTCGAAACGAGTCAACACACACTACAGCGCGTGAGGGCTCTCGCCGACGCCGAGGATGCTGCAGGCCACGACCGTCCGCAGGCCCAGTTCGCGGGCGCGATCGGCCAGTTCGGGGCTGTCGGCCCCCGGGTTCAGCCAGACTTCCTTGATCCCCTTCTGCGCCACTTCCTCGATGACCCGCATCCCGATCGCCGGGGCCAGGTACATGGTCGCCATGTCGACGGTGCCGGGCACGTCGAGGACGGACTTGTACGCCTTCAGCCCCTCGATCTGTTCCTCCCGGGGGTGAATCGGCACGACGGTGTACCCCTGGTTGGCGAACGCCCTGACCGCCTTGTTCCCGAACTTCGATCGGTCGGACGACGCGCCGATGACGGCGACAACTTTGCTCATGGGAACGCTCCGCTGGCTCCACGCTTCGCGCACGTCAGAAGCCAGAATGGCCCTCTGACGATTGTCAGAAGTCAGAAGACAGAATGCAGACCACACCGGGGGGGCCTTCTGTCTTCTGTCTTCTGTCTTCTGTCTTCTGTCTTCTGTCTTCTGTCTACTTCCCTACAGCTTCGGCCCGGCCTTCTCGACTTCTCGGGACTCGGCCGTGTCGAACTTCTTGAAGTTGTCGATGAACCTCGCCGCCAGCTGCCGGTACCGCTGGAAGTAGAGATCGCGATTCGGCCAGGAGGTCGCGGGGTCGAGCACGTGATCCGGGACGTCCGGGCACGTCTTCGGCATCTGGAACCCGAACACCGGATCGGTCTGGAACTCGACGTCCTTGAGCTTGCCGGTGAGCGCGGCGTTCAGCATCGCGCGGGTGTAGCGGATGCTGATCCGCTTGCCGACGCCGTACTGCCCGCCGACCCAGCCGGTGTTGACCAGCCAGCAGTCCGCGCCGTACCGGAGCACCTTCTCCTTCAGCAGCCGGGCGTAGAAGTCGGGCTGATGCACCATGAACGGCGCCCCGAAGCAGGTGCTGAACGTGATCTCGGGCTCCTTGCCGAGGCCGACCTCGGTGCCGGCGATCTTCGACGTGTAGCCCGAGATGAACTGGTACCGCGCCTGGTCCACCGACAGTTTCGAGATCGGCGGCATGACGCCCGACGCGTCGCACGTGAGGAAGATGACGTTCTTCGGGTGGCCCGCCCGCTTGTCCGCGACGGCGTTCCCGATGAACTCGAGCGGGTACGACGCGCGCGTGTTCTCGGTCAGCGCCGGGTCGTCGAGATCGATGAGCCGCGTCACCGGATCGAAGACGACGTTCTCGAGGATCGTCCCGAACCGGTGCGTCGTGGCGTGGATCTGGGGCTCGGCCGCTTCCGACAGCTGGATGACCTTCGCGTAGCACCCGCCCTCGAAGTTGAACACCCCGTTGTCGCTCCAGCCGTGCTCGTCGTCGCCGATGAGGCCCCGCGACGGGTCGGCCGAGAGCGTGGTCTTGCCGGTGCCCGAGAGCCCGAAGAACACCGCCACGTCGCCGTCGTCGCCCACGTTCGCGGACGAGTGCATCGGGAAGACGCCCTGGAGCGGCATCAGGTAGTTCATGACGGTGAAGACCGCCTTCTTGATCTCCCCCCCGTACGCCGAGTTGCCGATGATGCACAGCCGCTGGGCGAAGTTCAGGGCGATCACCGTGTTCGTAGGCGTGCCGTCGATCTGGGGGATGCCCTTGAACGCCGGGCAGCAGATCACCGTGAAATCCGGAACGTGCCGCCGGTACTCCTCGTTGGTCTTCGGCGTGATGAACATGTTCCGGGCGAAGAGGCTGTGCCAGGCGAGCTCGGTGATGATGCGCACGGGCATCCGGTAGTCCGGGTCGGACCCCACGTAGCAGTCCTGCACGAAGAGGTCCCGGCCCTGGAGGAAGCCCTGCATCCGCGCGTAGAGCTCGTCGAACTTGTCGGGCGCGAACGGGCGGTTGTACTGTCCCCACCAGATGTGCTCCTCGGTGGAGGGCTCCCGCACCACGAATTTGTCGTTGGCCGACCGCGCGGTGTGCTTGCCGGTGTTCATCACGATGGCGCCGTCGCGGGTGATCGTGCCTTCCTTGCGGAAGACGATCTCCTCGTACAGCGCCTCGGCCGGGAGGTTCCAGTAGGCCCCGCCGACGTTGAAGAGGCCGTGGTTGTCCAGCCCGTAGTCGCTCTTGAGCGCCGCGGCCTGCGGCTGCGCGGGCGTCCTGATGTCGAGCAGGTTGATCATAGCCAGTCCCTGATGAGGCGCTTGTCGCCGATGTAGATGTCGTTGGGCGAGGTCGGGTCGATCGCCCACTTCATGCGCGCGATTCCCTCGGTGACGTCCTTGACGGTGCCGGCGAAGCTCAGCCGCAGGTGCCCCTCCATCCCGAATTCGCGGCCGGGCACGGTCACGACCAGCGCCTTCTTCAGGAGGAAGTTGGACAGCTCGACCGAGTTGCTGCTGTAGGCCCGGAAATCGGGCAGGCAGTAAAAGGTCCCGTCGGGCTTGTACGTTTTCACGCTGTTGAACGACGAGAGCTCGCGCATGACGACGTCGCGGTTGTTCTGGATCGTCAGCCGCAGCGACTCGACCACGCTCTGCAGGCCGAGCAGCGCGCCTTCGGCGCCGGCCTGCATCACCGGCGAGGCGCAGGAGGTCGTCTGCGCCTGCACGTTGTTGATCACCGTCACGATCTTCCGCGGGGCCACGCACCAGCCGATGCGGAACCCGGTCATGCCGTACAGCTTCGCGATGCCGTTCACGACGATCAGCCGCGAATCCTCGATGTCCTTCGTCGTGAACCGGTAGCACGGGGGCGCCACCCGGCCGTCGAACACCAGCTTGTGGTAGATGTCGTCCATGATCAGGTAGATCTTCTTCCGCTCGCAGAAGTCCACGATCTGGGCGATGAACTCCTCCCGGTAGACGATGCCGCTCGGGTTGTTCGGGCTGTTGACGATGAGCGCCCGGGTCGAGGAGCTCACCGCCCGCTCGATGTCCGCCATCCGCGGGTGGAAGCTCCCGTCCTCGGGCGTGACAATGACGGGCACGCCGTACACCATCTTCACCATCTCGGGATAGCTCACCCAGTACGGGGCGAGGATCACCACCTCGTCCTGCGGGTTCAGGATGGTGTAGAGGATGTTGAACAGTGCCTGCTTCGCGCCGGAGGACACGATCACGTTCTCGGGGGCCACGACCTTGTCGTACGCCTCCTCGGTGTAGCGGATGATCGCCTTCTTGAGCGACGGCAGGCCGTCGGACGGGCAGTACTTCACGTCTCCCTGGCTCAGCTTCGCCGCCGAGCTCAGGATCGCCGGAATGGGCGTCTTGTTCTTGGGCTCGCCGATGCCGAGGTGAATAACCGGCTCGCCGCGCTCCCGCAGCAGCCGCGCTTCTTCGTTCAGCCGCAGCGTCGGCGACTCAACGATGGAACTGGCCAGTTCACTGACGCTCATGGTGACTCCTGTCGGTGCGTGTGGCGGCGGGTTGGGGCAGCACCAGGCCCGGGGGGACAACCGGCCTTAATATAGCCTAGTTCTTCGCCCGCTTCTCCCGCAGGTGCTGCTCCACGACCTCCGGAACCAACCCCGCGATTGGCCCGCCCAGGGAAAAGACTTCCTTGATCAGCCTCGAACTGACGTAGGTGTACTGCTCGGCGGGCATCATGAAGACCGTCTCGATGTCGGGGCCGAGGCGGCGGTTCATGAGCGCCATCTGCAGCTCGAACTCGAAGTCCGACACGGCCCGCAGGCCGCGGACAATCGCCGAGGCCCGGCGCGCCGCGGCATAGTCCACCAGCAGGCCGTCGAACGCCTCGACATCCACGTTCGCGTGCTCGCGGAAGACCTCGCGCGCCATCGACTCGCGCTCCTCGAGCGTGAACAGCGGCTGTTTCTCGGCGTTTCGCAGGATCGCGACGATGATGCGGTCAAAGAGCCGCGCTCCGCGCAGGATGATGTCGACGTGGCCGTTGGTCAGCGGATCGAACGATCCCGGGTAGACCGCGATGCGCTCGCCGGGCGTGCTCATGGACCCTCCGTCTCCGCGGGCGCGCCGGATGGCGCCTCGCGGTAGAACGTCATGGTGCTGTCCCCGGCGCGCACCTGACGGACCGCCGCGAAGCCTGCGGCCCGGGACGGCGCCTGCCTGCGCGACGCGTGCTCCAGCACCATGACGCCGCCCGGGGCCATCCGCCCGGCGGCCGTGTCGACCACCGTGTCCAGATCGGCAAGGTCATACGGGGGATCCAGCAGGGCGAGGTCGAACCGCCGATCGGCGGCGAGCTGCCGCAACGCGCGCGAGAACTCGGCGCGGATCATAACATAGCCTTCCGCGATGCGGCAGTGCGCCAGGTTGCGCCCGACGAGATCCGCGGCGCGGACATCCTCGTCGACGAAGACCACGCTGGCGGCTCCCCGGCTCAAGGCCTCGATGCCGAGCGCGCCAGAACCGGCAAAGCCGTCCAGCACGCGCGCCCCCTCGAGCGCGGGCGACAGGATCGCGAACACCGATTCCTTGAGGCGGTCGGAAGTGGGCCGCAGGCCCTGCCACGTCGGAGACGCGAGCCGCCGTCCCTTGTACGCGCCTGCGATGACTCTCATCGGCGCTGTGCCCCGGGTCTACACACCCTGTCTCATCCCACCGTCGCCAGGCCGAACCGATGGGTCCAGCTCCGCCGGGCCTCGGCCTCGAGCGCGCTCGCTCCGGGCTCCAGCTCGAGCGCCCGCGCGGCCAGCCCGCGTGCCTGCTCCATGATTTCCCGATCGCGCACCAGCTCGCCCGACCGCAGCGTCGGCATCCCGGACTGGCGGGTGCCGAACACGTCCCCGGGGCCCCGAAGCTCGAGGTCCCGCTCGGCGATGACGAACCCGTCCGCCGTGTCGGCCAGGGCACGGAGCCGCGCCTCGCCTCCCTCTCCGATCGGCTCCTGATGCAGCAGCAGGCACACCGAGGGGTGCGCGCCTCGGCCGACCCGCCCCCGCAACTGGTGGAGCTGGGCGAGGCCGAACCGCTCCGCGTGCTCGACGAGCATCACGGTGGCGTTCGCCACGTCGATGCCGACCTCGACCACGGTGGTCGCGACCAGGACCTGCACCTCGCCGGCGGCGAACGCCCGCATCACACGGTCCTTCTCCTCCTGGCGCAGCCTGCCGTGCACGAGCGCGACACGGAACTCCGGAAACACCTCGGCCGCGAGGTGGTCGGCCATCTCCGACGCAGCCCGCACGTCGATTTTCGACGACTCCTCCGCCAGCGGATAGACGACATACGCCTGGCGCCCGGCGTCCAGCTCGCGCCGCACCAGCGCATAGGCATCGGCGCGGCGCGAGCTGGACGCCGGGCGCCAGGCGTATGTCGTCTATCCGCTGGCGGAGGAGTCGTCGAAAATCGACGTGCGGGCTGCGTCGGAGATGGCCGACCACCTC
>JAWOGY010000170.1:0-58330 GCA_046496425.1 Vicinamibacterales bacterium | reverse complement strand
CTCCCCTTGCCGGCCGGCTGAGGACAACGGGCCACGCGAAAACGACATGTACGGTCCTCAGAACGGGGAGGCAAAGATACCAAACGTGAGGGTAATGGGCAGGTTCTGCCGGATGTACTGATCGACCCAGTTGTTCACGTTGGCGATGCGGCTGCGAGGCACGAGCACGATGTCGAATGGGCGAACCATCGGGTCAGGAACGGCATCGCTGTCCCGCAGAACCTGCCTGAGGTCGGTCTTGATGATCTGCCGCCCGGTCAGCGGATCGGCTCGCACGATCAACACCTCGGACATCCGCGCACTGCGCTTCAGCCCGCCGGCGGCGGCCAGGGCCTGTAGCAGGGTCATCTGCCCGTGAATGCCGACAATGCCCGGGCGTCCGATCTCCCCGTCGACATAGAGCTGCGGGGCCGGAAACGAGCGAACAATGACCACGACCTCCGGGTCCCGCAGGTGCTCGCGGTATCCGGTCCGGAGGTCGGCGGCTAGTTCGGCTGGCGTCTTGCCGGCGGCCCGGACCTCCCCGACCAGTTGGAGCGAGAGGCAACCGTCAGGGCGCACCGTGACGGTCTCGTTCAAATCGCTGTTGTAGAAAAGCTTGATCTCGAGCTGGTCGCCGACCTGAAGCCGGTACACCGCCGGAAGCACCGCCTCCGTCGTGGGAGGCTGGCCCCACGCCCAGACGGGCATCATCAGAACAAGGATGACTCCTGTCCACGTGCGCATGAAGGGACGACTCCTTTCAGAGAGCCAGCTCGTCACCGCTCAAATCCGACGCCGGCACCGGCGCATCTCGCCAGAGCGAGAAGCGCGCCTTCACACCTCTCCCCTGGCGGCAAGGCCGCTCAAAGCTGGCGCCGGCTCAACCGTTCGATTGCAGGCGACTGTGCAACGGCTATGCCGGAGCCGACGAGCAGCACCGCGCTGCGATATCGGCCATAAATGAAGTGCTTGACGGACGTTCGAGGTCGAGGAGGCAGCGGAAGTCACCATTCCATCGGACTTCGCGGGTCAACGGGTCAATTAGTTGAGACCCCGCGGCCCGCTTCCTGCCGAGATGACGGGGACTCAGGCTCGCGCCCCGCTGGGCGCAGGGAGCCTCAGACGTTGCGCGTCGCCGGCGATGTCAGCCACAATGAACAATCCGTTCGACAATGGCTGGCCCCTGATTGAGTGTGCGAGGAAACTGCATGAACAAGACGATCGGCTACGCGGCGCACAGCTCCACCGCTCCTCTCGAGTCATTCGCCTTCGACCGCCGCGAGCCCGGCGCGGGCGACGTGGAAATCGACATCCAGTACTGCGGCGTGTGCCACTCGGACCTGCACACGGCGCGCAACGAGTGGAACATGACGGTCTACCCGGTGGTCCCGGGGCACGAGATCGTCGGCCGCGTCAGCCGCGTGGGCGGCGGCGTCACGCGCTTCGCAGTCGGAGACGTCGTTGGCGTGGGCTGCATGGTCGACTCGTGCGGCACCTGCCCGGACTGCGCCGACGGCCTCGAGCAGTATTGCCAGAGCTTTCCCATCCTCACCTACAGCAGCCCCGACAAGCACACGGGGGGCATGACCTACGGCGGGTACTCGAAGCGCATCGTCGTGGACGAGAAGTTCGTGCTGCGCGTGCCGGCGAACCTGAGCCTGGCCGCCGCGGCGCCGCTGCTGTGCGCAGGGATCACCACCTACTCGCCCCTGCGGCACTGGAAGGTGGAGCGCGGGCAGAAGGTCGGGATCGTGGGCCTCGGCGGGCTGGGACACATGGGCCTGAAGTTCGCCCACGCGATGGGCGCCCGCACCGTCCTGTTCACGACGTCTCCCGGCAAGGCCGCCGACGCGCGCCGGTTGGGCGCCGACGAGGTGGTGGTGTCCGCGAACCCGGACGAAATGAAGCGCCATGCGAACAGCTTCGACTTCATCCTCGACACGGTTGCCGCCCCGCACGATCTGGATGCGCTGACCGCGCTGCTGAAGCGCGATGCGACGCTGTGCCTCGTGGGCGCGCCAGCCGAGCCGCACCCCTCTCCGGCGGTGTTCAACCTGGTCTTCCGCCGGAGGCAGATCGCGGGCTCGCTCATCGGGGGAATCCGCGAGACGCAGGAGATGCTCGACTTCTGCGGGCAGCACGGCATCACGTCGGACATCGAGATGATCAGGATGCAGGACATCAACGTCGCCTACGAGCGGATGCTGAAGAGCGACGTGAAGTACCGCTTCGTGATCGACATGCAGTCGCTGGCCTAGCCGGAACGTGCCGGGGCGCTGCCCCGGCACCGTCGTTCAGGGGCAGATCCTCATGCGGAACATTCGCGTCGCGTCGGTGCAGTTCGAGCACGCCGCCGGAGACAAAGAAGCCAATTTCGGGAAGATTCGGCACTTCGTCCGGGAGGCGGCCGCGCAGCAGGTAGAGATTGTCGTCTTTCCCGAGTGCTGCATCACCGGCTACTGGTTCCTGAGACACCAGACGCGGGAGCAATTGCTGGCGCTGGCCGAGCCGGTTCCGGATGGGCCGTCCACCCGCGTGCTTCTGGACCTCTCCAGGACGCATCAGATGAGCATCGGAGCCGGCCTGGTCGAAGTCGATCGGGCCGGCCTGCTGCACAACACGTATGTGGTCGCCATGCCGGACGGCAGTTGGCGGCTGCATCGGAAGATTCACGCGTTCGAGAGCGACGACATCGTGCCGGGTTCCGAGTTCACGGTGTTCGACACCCCGCACGGCTGCCGCGTCGGGGTCCTGATCTGCTACGACTGCAACATCAACGAGAACGTCCGGATCACCGCGCTCATGGGCGCCGAAATCCTCCTGGCTCCCCACCAGACCGGCGGCTGCACCTCGAAGAACCCCCATCTGATGGGGCGCATCGAGCGCCGCGTCTGGGAGGCCCGGCACAGCGACTCGGGCGCCATCGAAGCCGAACTGAAGGGCGACAAGGGCCGTGGCTGGCTGATGCGATGGCTGCCGTCCCGCGCCCACGACAACGGCATGTTCCTGGTGTTCAGCAATGGCGTCGGCATCGACGACGACGAGGTGCGCACGGGGAACGCGATGATCCTCGATCCCTACGGCCGCATTCTGGCGGAGACGTGCCAGGCCGACGACGCCATGGTCGTCGCGGACCTCGATGCCAGCCTGCTCGAGCACTCCACCGGCAGCCGCTGGATCAAGACGCGCCGTCCCGAACTGTACGGCCCGCTGACTGTTCCGACGGGGAACGAGATCGACACGCGCATCCTGAGGTTCGACGAGGTGGGAGGTTAGCCGCCGGCGACGGGAGGCCAGATGGCGAGCACCTGGCCATCCAGCATCGCTTGCGTCGCGCGATCCGGCCTTGCCACCCAGTGGCCATCAACAAGCACGATGGCGCACAACGCCTCCGGGATGCCCTGACGCCGGATCACGTCAAGCACTGTGGTGCCAGGGTCGACATCGAGTTCGACGCTGTGGCCTGAGCGAGCCTCTGCCTGGAGATGCACGGCCAGGGAGGCGAACAGTTTGAGCGTGACCTTCATACCGCGCCGGCCGCCGAGAGATACGCCGGCATGATCTCGGCGGGGTTGTCCATCAGCCGCTGTTTCCAGATGCCGAGGCGAAGGCGTCCTTCGATGAGCCCCCTGAGCGCGCCGATGTGCTCGGAGAATCCCACGCAGTTGGCGCCTGCCAGCCGGTCGCCATCGAACTGCAGGTTCAGGTACCGATAGCGCGGCTCGTCCAGCACGTCGGCCGACTCGCCACCCGGCACCCCCTGCCACTCCCCGAACGACGACGAGGCGAGGCCGAGCGTTGTCAGGACGTTGAACACGAAGCCGCCCTTGAAACGGACCGGCCGGCCGGCCATGTTCAGCGCGGCGACCCGGCCCTGCTCCGCGGCATTCGGCTGGATGGCATTAATCTCGCGAGTTCCGGTCAGGCAGTTGGGGGATTCGGCCACGTCGCCGGCCGCGTAGACGCCGGAGACGCTGCTCTGCAGGTTGGCGTCGACAACGACGCCCTGGCCGATCTCGATGCCGCTGCCCGCGAGGAACTCCAGGTTCGGCTTCACGCCGACGACGCTGAGGTAGATGTCGGCCGGGAGACTGCGGCCCTCGCCCAGATCGACCTGCAGGGCGTTTCCGCTCGCGCTGAGCCCGATGGGCTGGGTGCGCGTCAGGATCTTCACGCCTCTCTCTTCACACCATCGCAGGATCAGCCCGCTGGCCGTGGGGTTCATCATCCGGCGCACCATGTAGCCGCTGCGGACGAGGATGGTGAGATCCACGCCGCGGGAGAGCAGGCCCTCCATGATGATGCAGCCGACGAATCCCGCGCCCATCTGCACGATGCGCGTGCCGGGTCTGGCCCTCTCGAGGATGGCGCGGGCATCGTCGAGCGTCCAGCACGTCTGCACGCCCGGGAGATCGATGCCCGGAATCCGCTCCCGGCTCGGCCGGGAGCCCGTGGCGACGAGCAGGCGGTCGTAGGAGAGGCTGCGGCGATTGCTGAGGCCCACCGTGCGGGCGGCCGTGTCGACGGCCTGCGCACGAGCGTGCACCAGTTCGATGCGCAGGCGCCGGAAGTGGTCGGGGTCCTTCCGGATGTAGGTGCCCGCTTCGTCGATGTCGCCCTTGAGCAGATAGGGGATCGCCATGCGGGCGTACGGCACCTCGCCCTCGCCGCACACGACCGTGATCGCCGCGCCCGGATCGGCCTTCCGCAGCGTTTCCGCGGCGACGACGCCCGCGGGACCGCCCCCGATGATGACGTGTCGCATGCGCATCCCGGAGATTGTGCCTGCCGTTCAAGCGCTCACATGCCGAGGCGCGCGCGCGTCTCGGCGGTGGGGATGCCCTCCGCGGTCCATCCCCGCACCCGGTAGTACTCCGGCAGCATCACGTCGAGTTTCGACACCGCGCCTTTCTGCGGGCCGGCCTGCGCCGGTTCCTTCATCAGGCGGGGCGGCAGGTTGTCGTCCTTGCAGGTGAGGCCCGCGGCGAGGTTGAACGCGCGTTCGATGTTCCAGATACGCTCGCCGACGAGGAGCAGCCGCTCCTCGGACCAGTCGCCCTCGCAGGCGGCCTGGATCTGCCGCTGGATGTCGGAGAGCCCCCACGCGAACGTGGTGAAGAGGCAGAGGCCGGAGGAGTCCACAACGCCCGTCAGGTCCTGGAAGGCCTTCAGCATGGCGGGCTTGCCCTCGGTGGCCTGCGGCTCCATTTTCACGGGGATGCCGAGCACCTCGGGCGACACCATGTACCCGCGCAGGTGGCACGCGCCCCGATTGTTGGTGGCGTAAGCCAGGCCCATGCCCTGCAGGACGCGGCCGTCGTAGGCCGGGAACTCCTGGCCCTTGACGCTCATGGAGAGTTCGGGCCTGCCGTACTTGGCGCAGAGCCGCTTCGACCCAAGCGCGATCTCCTTGCCGAAGCCTTCGCCCCTGGCCGTCAGCTCCGCCAGTCGCACGAGGCCTTCTGTGGACCCGAACGGCAGCTCGAATCCCACGTCTTCCTTCTTCAGGATGCCGAGGTCGTACAGCTCCATCGCTGCGCCGACGGTAGCGCCGAACGAGATGGGATCGAAACCGTCCTCGTTGCAGAGGAAGTTCGCGTAGGTGAGGGCCTCCAGATCGGAGACACCGCTCGCGGCGCCCAGCGCCCAGGCGGCCTCGTACTCCAGGCCGCCTGAGGCTCCCTGGTACTGCGGTTTGTCCTTGATGCTGAAGTGGCCGGGGTCCATCCGCGATATGCGGCCGCAGGCGATCGTGCAGCCGAAGCAGGCGCCGTTGGTGACGAGGTTCGCCTTGCCGTCCGTGGGCCGCTTCTGGTGCATGGCTTCGCCTGAAATGGCCGAGGCCCCTTCGAACTGCACGTCGCGGTGGTTGCGCGTCGGCAGAGCGCCCAGCTCGTTGATGACGTTCATCAGCACCTGGGTGCCGTAGGTGGGCAGCCCCTGGCCGGTCACGCCATTTGCCGCCAGCGCCTGCTTCCCGGCCTCGGTTGCCGCGAAGAACGCGTCCGGGTCGGCGAGCGTGAAGGCGTCGGTGCGGGTGCCGCGCACGGCCACCGCCTTGAGGTTCTTGGAGCCCATCACCGCGCCAACGCCCGACCTCCCGGCCGCCCGGTGCAGGTCGTTGACGATGGCGGCATAGAGCACGCGGTTCTCGCCAGCGCGGCCGATCGCCGCCACGCGGATCTGCGGGTCCTGGTGGGCCTTCTTGATGTGCTCCTCGGTTGCCCACACCGTCTTGCCCCACAGGTGGCCGGCGTCCACGAGTTCGGCGCCCCCGTCGGTGATGAGCAGGTAGACCGGCCTGGGCGATGCGCCCTCGAAGATCACCATGTCCCAGCCGGCGAACTTCAGCTCGGCGCCGAAGTACCCGCCGGAATTGGAGCAGGCGATGGCGCCCGTGAGCGGGCCCTTGGTGACCACGGAGTACCGGCCGCCGGTGGCGGCCATCGTGCCCGTGAGCGGGCCGGTTACGAACAGAAGTTTGTTCTCCGGCGAGAACGGATCGATCGTCGGGTCCACTTCCGACACGAAGTACTTGGTGGCGAGGCCGCGCTGGCCGAGATAATCGTGGGCCCGCGCCATGTTCAGCGGCTCGGGCGTGCAGGTGCCGGCCGCGAGGTTCACGCGAAGGACGTTTCTGGTCCAGGCCATGGCAGTCGCTCCTTACACCGTCGCCACGTACGTGTCGGTTTTGCCGGCCCACTGGCGCATCTTCCCGAGGCCGGTCCAGTCCGCGTCGACGTAGGTGATGGCGCCCGTGGGGCAGGCCGCCGCGCACGCGGGCTTCCCGTCGCAGAGGTCGCACTTCTGGACCTTGCCCGTCTGGGCCACGTAGTTGATCGTGCCGAAGGGGCAGGCGATCGTGCAGACCTTGCAGCCGACGCACGTGGCGTCGAGCACGATCTTCGCGCCGGTCGCACGGTCCACCTGGATGGCGTCCACCGGGCAGGCGATCATGCACCAGGCTTCGTCGCACTGGGTGCAGGTATAGGGGACGAAGCGCCCTTCGTGGTGGAAGGCGAACACCTTGATGCGCGACTTGGCCGTGGTGAAGCTCCGGTAGTTCTCCCACGTGCACGCCATCTCGCACTGGAGACACCCCGTGCACTTGTTGGGGTCGATGTGGAGGGATTTCTGCATGGCGGAACCTCCTGGAGGACCTGTCCTGGGCCGACGGCCGAGATCATAGATCCGCTGGCGCCCGGCGGCGGGGTTTTCTTCCAGGGACAGGATGCCAGGCCGGCGCTGGAGGACGGCGGGCCGAGCCGGAAGCCGACCGAGCGTTCGCACGCTATAATCAGCGCCGCGCTCTGTGCGAGCGTTCTTCCTGGCGGGCGGTCGCTCCTCCGGGCGGGCTGTCGGCCGGGGTTCCGCCGGACGCGGCGAGGAGGATCCCATGAGTGCCAGGAACAGCCGCCGTGAATTCCTTGGCATCGCCGCTGCCGCCGTCGCGGGCGCGAGCCTGTATGGCAGGAGCGCCGTCGGCCAATCGGCCGCCGACGTGCCGGCGCTGCTTGGGGGCACGCCGGTGCACAAGGGCAGCTGGCCGGCGTGGCCGGAGTGGCGCCAGGATTGGGAGCCGTCGATCCTCGAGATCCTGCGCAGCGGCAAGTGGTATCGCGCCTCCGGCGGGACGGTGCAGCAGTTCGAGACGGCGTACGCGAAACTGCTCGGGGCGAACCGCTGCCTGGCGACGGCGAGCGGGACGACGGCGCTCATCGTGGCCATGCACGTGCTCGACGTCGACGCCGGCGACGAAGTCATCGTGTCGCCCTTCACCTTCATCGCCAGCTACAACGCCATCCTGATCTGCAAGGCCCTGCCCGTGCTTGCCGACACGGATCCTGCGACCTTGACGATGGACACGGACTCCATCGAATCCCGGATCACCGGGCGGACCAGGGCCATCATGCCGGTGCACATCTACGGGATGCCCTGCGACATGGACCCTGTCATGGCGACGGCCAGGAAACGCAGTGTCGCAGTCGTCGAGGACGCCTGTCAGGCCTGGCTGGCTGAATACAAGGGCCGCATGTGCGGGACGATCGGCGACCTGGGCTGCTTCAGTTTCCAGAACTCCAAGCACCTCCCGTCCGGCGAGGGCGGGGCTATCACCGGCATGAGCGACGACCTGCTGGATCGGGCCAGCTCGTTCCACGACTGCGGACGGCCCTATGGTGGTTTCAAGGGCGCGCGTCCCAACTTCACGCGCGGCGGCAACTTCCGGATGCAGCACGTCCAGGCCGCGATGCTCCTGCAGCAACTCGAGAAATTGAGGCAGGACACCGCCCGGCGGCGCGAGAACGCCGACCGGCTGACTGCCTCTTTGAAGGAGATCCCCGGCATCAGGCCGGTGCGCCTGCCCGAGGACAGCCGGGCCGTCTGGCACCTGTACCCGTTCCGGTACGACGCGAACGCCTTCCAGGGGCTGCCCCGCGAGACCTTCCTCAAAGCGATGCGCGCCGAGGGGATTCCGTGCTCGACCGGCTACCAGGAGCAGTACTACGACGGGCTCCTGGACGAAGCGATCGCGTCGCGCGGGTTCACACGCCTCTTCGGCGCCGGGCGGCTGAAAGCGTACCGCGAGAGCTTCCAGGAGCTGAAGGGCAACCGCGAGGTCTGCGCGACGACGGTGGCGTTCGGGCAGAACATGCTGCTGGCCAGTCGCGCTGACGTCGACCACATCCCCGCGGCCATCCGGAAGATGCAGGCCCACGGCGCGGAGCTCGCGAAGCGAGGATAGGAAACAGATGAGACGCGCCGCCTCCCTCCTCACGCTTGGTCTGCTGCTCGCCCCCCTCGGACTCCTCGCACGGCAGCCGCAAGAGGACCTCTCGGTGCTCGGCGGGTGGATGCGGTTCTCGGACGCGCCGAACGCCCTCTACCACCATCTCGCGGATGAGGCCTTCGCGTTCCTCGACGCGCGCCGGGACAAGGTCGCACGGCTGAACACCGAATCGCAGTGGCGGGCGCGTCAGGAGGAGATCAGGGCGACGCTGAACAGGATTGTCGGCCCGTTTCCCGAGAGGACGCCGCTCAACGCGAAAGTGACTGGTGTCGGCCGCAAGGAAGGGTACCGATTCGAGAAGGTCGTGTTCGAATCGGTGCCGAACTTCTTCGTCACCGGCGTGCTGTTCGTGCCTGAAAGCGTGAAGGACAGGGCACCCGCGATTCTCTATGTATGCGGGCATTCAGCGTCGGGGTTCCGCAATGTCCCCTACATGACGGTGATTCTCAACCTGGTCAGGAAGGGCTTCGTCGTGTTCGCGGTGGATCCAGTCGGGCAGGGCGAGCGCTCTCAGTACTGGGATCCGGAACGGCAAGCGTCGCGTGTCGGCGAGCCCACGCTCGAGCATTCGTACCCGGGCGCGCAGTCCTTCATCACCGGGTCGTCCCTCGCGAGGTACATGATCTGGGACGGCATGCGGGCGATCGACTACCTGGTCAGCCGCCCGGAGGTGGATCCATCCCGGCTGGGAGTGACCGGCAGGTCGGGCGGCGGAACCCAGGCGGCCTATCTCGGGGCGATGGACGCCAGGATCAAGGCGGCGGCCCCCGAGAACTACATCACGACATTCCGCCGATTGATCGAGTCCCGCGGCGTCCAGGACGCCGAGCAGAACTTCCTCTCCGGGATTGCCAGCGCCATCGATCTTCCCGATCTGCTCGTCGCCAGGGCGCCACGGCCGACCCTGATGATCACGACGACCCGCGACATGTTCAGCATCCAGGGCGCGCGGGAAGCGCGCGACGAGGTGGCGCGAGCGTTCACGGCCTGCGGAGAAGCCGGCAACTTCCTGATGGTCGAAGACGACGCGCCGCACGCGTCGACGCCGAAGAACCGGGAGGCGCTGTACGCCTTCTTTCGAGAAGCCCTGGACCTGCCTGGCCCGACAGGGGACGAGCAGGTCGAGATCATGCCCTTCGAGGAACTCAACGTGACTCCCACGGGGCAGGTGGCGACATCCTTGAAGGGCGAGACGGTTTTCAGCCTGAACCGCGCTGAGGCTCGGAAGCGGCTGGGCGAACTGGAGCGGTCGCGTTCCAGGCAGGAATCACACCGAAGCGCAGTCCTGGCGTCTGCACGGCAGCTCTCAGGCTACCGCGCACCAGAGGCTGGCCATGAGGCGGTCTTCACCGGGCGATGGCAGCGCGACGGCTATTCGGTGGAGATGTACTTCATTCAGGGGGAGGGTCGCTACGTCGTTCCGTTCCTGGTGTTCGTGCCGGGCGTCGGCGGACCCCATCCTGCCGTCATCTACCTGCACCCGGACGGCAAGGCGGCAGACGCGCAGCCCGGCGGAACCATCGAGGGCCTCGTCAGGCGGGGGTATCTGGTGCTTGCCCCCGACCTCGTCGGCCTCGGCGAGATGGGCCCGGGAACGTTCCAGGGTGACGCCTCCAATTTCAAGCTGGGCCGTGCCAACTACAACTACTGGTTTGCCGCAATCCAGATCGGCCGGAGCCTGACGGGTATCCGGGCCGGGGACCTCGTTCGCACCGTCAACTACCTCAAGGGAAGGGCCGATGCCGACGTGACGCGCCTCGCTGCCGTGTCCCGCGGCGAGATGAATGCCGTGCTCCTCCACGCTGCGGCGCTGGACGAATCGATCAGGCAGGTGGCCCTGGTGGACCCGCTGGTGTCATGGTCGTCGATCGTGCTGAACGAGTATTACGCGCCGAAGTTCGTGCCGCACGCCGTGGCCGGCTCGCTGGGCCGCTACGACCTCGCTGACCTTGCGGGCGTGCTGGCGCCCCGCAAACTGCTCGCCCTCGGCCCGGTGGACGAGATGGGCAAGCCGGCCCCGTCAGCATCGATTGACGCGGAGTTCGCGCCCGCGCGCGCGGCGTACGCAGCCATCCCCGGCGCCTCCCGCGCTCTGGACATCCGGCCAGTCCGGGGAACCGAGGAGCTGGGACCGAAGCTGGCGGCCTGGCTCGAGCAGTGAACTGGTCCGCCTTCGCAACGCTTCGGATTGCCGCGTTCCTCGCGTTGCTTCGGCGGGACAGACTTCATCGGGCTTGCCCAGACGTAGCTCGCGCCCACAGGTAGGGCAAGCGCGCGAAGTCTGGTGCGGAAGGGGGGATTCGAACCCCCACACTCTTGCGAGTGCCAGCCCCTCAAGCTGGTGCGTCTGCCAGTTCCGCCACTTCCGCAAAGAGGGCGAGCCGACGAAGCGCTGCTACTTGGCCGGCGCGGCAGGCGGCGTCGCGGGCGCGGCGGGCGTCTTCACCCCGCTCACCACCGAACTCGGACCCTTCTGCCACGCGATGGCGAGCCCGATCGATCCGATCATGAAGAGCGCGGCCAGGATGGTCGTGGCCCGCGTCAGCATGGTCGCCCCGGTCCGGGCGCCGAACGCGGTCTGACTGCTGCTGCCGCCGAATGCGCTCGCGATGTCGCCCGCGCGCCCCTGCTGCAGCAGGATGGTCACGAGGAGGAGGAGGCACACCAGCACGTACAGGGCAACGAGCAGATAGTAGAACATCACCTCATTATACAGCAGTCACGGCGCCTGTCACGATCGCGAAAAACGACGGCACATTCAGGCTGGCCCCGCCAACCAGCGCGCCGTCCACGTCCTCGAGGGCCATCAAGTCCCTGATATTGTCGGGTTTAACGCTTCCGCCATACAGGATATGGCACGCCTCGGCCGCCTCCCGGCCGAAGGCCCCGCGAAGCCTGGCCCGGATGTGCGCGTGGGCTTCGCCCGCCTGGGCGGGGGTGGCGTTGCGGCCGGTCCCGATGGCCCACACCGGCTCATAGGCAATCACCAGCGAGCGGATCTGGGTCGGCGTCAACCCGGCCAGCGCCGCGTCGATCTGGCGGTCGAGCACGGCCAGCGTCCGGCTGGCGTCGCGCTCCTCGAGCGTCTCGCCGATGCAGACAATGGGCGTGAGATCGCCGGCGAGGACGGCCGTGAGCTTGCGGCCGACCAATTCGTCAGTGTCGCCAAACAGGCGGCGCCGCTCCGAGTGGCCGATGATCACGTACCCGGCGCCGGCGTCCCTGATCATCGCGACGCTGACTTCGCCCGTGAAGGCGCCCTCGCGCTCGAAGTAGCAGTCCTGAGCCGCGATGCCGACGTTGCTGCCGTTTGCGGCCTCGGCGGCAGCGCGCAGCGCCGTGAAAGGCGGCGCGACCACGATTTCCGCGCCCCTGACGCCGGCCGTCAAGACGCAGAATTCGCGGAGGTAGGCGACCGTTTCGTCCACGGTCTTGAACATCTTCCAGTTGGCGGCGAGAAAGGGAGTACGCATGGGAAATTCTCTTGGGGCATGGGGCGTGGGGCTTGGGTCGTGGCCCCTATCCCATGTCCCATGTCCCGAAGTCTATTTGTCAGTCAGGGCTGCCACGCCGGGCAGCACCGCGCCGCCGAGGAACTCCAGCGACGCGCCGCCGCCGGTCGAGATGTGCGTGATCCTGTCGGTCACGCCGGCCTTGGCCACGGCCGACACCGAGTCGCCGCCGCCGATGATCGTCGTGCCCTTGACGCCGGCCACCGCCCGCGCGACGGCTGTGGTGCCGGCGTCGAACGGGCTGATCTCGAACACGCCCATCGGGCCGTTCCACACCACCGTCTTCGCGCCGCCGAGAATCTCAGCGTACTTCGCGGCGGTCTTTGGCCCGATGTCGAGTCCCATCCGCTCGCCGATGGCCGGATCTTCGACGCCGAGGACCTCGCTGGCGATGCCGGCTTCGATCCGCTCGGCGACGACGTGGTCGACCGGGAGTTCGAGGCGCACGCCCCGCTGCGCCGCCTTCGCCACGACGGCCCGCGCGGCGTCGAGTTTGTCGTCCTCGACGAGCGACCTGCCGACCGGCAGGCCCTTCGCCTTGAAGAACGTGTAGGCCATTGCTCCGCCGATGAGCAGCGCGTCGACGCGTCCGAGGAAGTTCTCGATGACCTCGATTTTGTCCGACACCTTCGCGCCGCCGAGCACGGCGACGAATGGCCGCTCGGGCGATAGCAGCGCGTGGCCGAGGTACTTGAGCTCGTCTTCCATGAGGAAGCCCGCGGCCGCCTGCGGCAGCAGCTTCGCCATCCCCTCGGTCGAGGCGTGCGCGCGGTGGCTCGAGCCGAACGCATCGTTCACGTAGAGGTCGGCGAGCGCCGCCAGCTGTGCCGCGAACGCCGGGTCGTTCTTCTCCTCTTCCTTGTGGAAGCGGACGTTCTCGAGCACGACGAGATGGTGGCCCTGGGCCTGCGCCTGCTCGATGGCCTTGCGTGCCGGCTCGCCGACGCAGTCGGTGGCGAAGCTGACGGCCCGGTCGAGCAGCCGGGCAAGGTGCGCCGCGACCGGCTCGAGCGAGAACTCCGGGCTCGGCCCGCCCTTCGGCCGCCCGAGGTGCGAGGCCACAATCACGGTCGCCCCGTGCTCCAGGGCGTACGTAATCGTCGGGAGCGACGCCCGGACGCGCGTGTCGTCCTTGATGCGCCCTTCCTTGATGGGCACGTTGAAGTCGACGCGGATGAAGACCCGCTTCCCGCGCACATCGAGATCTCGAATCGACAGCTTCGCCACGGCAGAACCCCCAGCCCTAGCCCCTAGCCCCCAGCCCCTAGTCCCTAGATCCCCTTGGTCGCCATGTACAGCATGAGATCGACGCAGCGCTTCGAATAGCCCCACTCGTTGTCGTACCACGAGAGGACTTTCACGAAGTCCGAGTCCATCACCTTCGTGTACGCCGAGTCCACGATCGAGGAGTTGGGGTTGCCGCGGAAGTCGATCGACACCAGCGGCGCGTCCTCGACGGCGAGGATGCCCTTCAGGGGGCCGGCCGCTGCCGCGCGGAACGCCGCGTTCACCTCGTCGCCGGTCGTCTTCTTGTCGACGATGACCGCCAGGTCCACCACCGAGACGTTCGGCGTCGGCACGCGCATCGAGAAGCCGTCGAGCTTGCCTTTGAGCGCCGGCAGCACCTCGCCGACGGACTTGGCGGCTCCGGTCGTCGTGGGGATCATCGACAGCGCCGCCGCGCGGGCGCGCCGCAGGTCTTTGTGCGGGAAGTCGAGGACGTTCTGGTCGTTCGTGTAGGAGTGGATGGTGGTCATCCAGCCCTTCTTGATGCCGAACGAATCGTTCAGCACTTTGGCGAGCGGCGCGAGGCAATTCGTCGTGCACGACGCATTGGAGACGATGACGTGCTTCGCGGGATCGTACATCTCGTGGTTGACCCCGACGACCATCGTGGCATCAGGCCCCGTCGCGGGCGCCGTGATGATGACCCGCTTCGCGCCGGCCGCGATGTGCTTGGCCGCGTCGTCGCGCTTGGTGAACTTGCCCGTGCCCTCGAAGACCACGTCCACGCCGAGGTCCTTCCACGGCAGCTGGGCGGGGTCCTTCTGTGACAGCACCTGGAATTTGTCGCCGTTCACGCTGATCCACCCCTCGCCGGCCTCGATGGCGGCCTCGAGGTTGCCGAGGATCGAGTCGTACTTGAGGAGGTGCGCCAGGGTCTTCGTGTCGGTGATGTCGTTGACGGCCACGAAGTCGATGGCCCCGCTGCCCATGGCCGCCCGCATGATGTTGCGGCCGATTCGCCCGAACCCGTTGATGCCGACCTTGATTGCCATGCTGTGCTCCTTCACCGCAAAAGATGATTGTAGTGAACCGGTTGCGGAGGGGTCAAACCCGCGTGGTATCTTGGTGCGGCCCATGTACCTGTTCTACAGCCTTCTCATGCTGGTGGTGTTCGTGGTGGGGTCCCCGTACTTCCTGTACCACATGATTCGCCACGGGAAATACGCGATCAACCTCCCGGAACGCCTGGGCTTCCTGCCGGCGGCGCTAAACCTGGACCGCGAGGCGTCGATCTGGATCCAGGCGGTGTCGGTGGGGGAGGCGCTCACGGCGCGGGCCATCGCGGGCGACCTCAAGGCGCGGTATCCCCACCTGCGCCTGTTCGTGTCGACCACGACCATCACCGGCCAGCGGGTGGCGAAGCAGAGCTTTCAGTCGGCCGACGGGGTGTTCTTCTTCCCCATCGACCAGCGCACCATCGTCCGCCGCGTGCTCGACGTGGTCCGGCCCAGCCTCTTCGTGATGATGGAAACGGAGATCTGGCCGAACATCCTCCGGGAGTGCCGCGCGCGCGGGGTGAAGACCGCCGTGCTCAACGGCCGCATCTCGGCGCGGTCGTTTCCCCGCTACCGGCTCATCAAGCCGCTCTTCAGGCGCGTGCTGACCTTCGTCGATCTGTTCTGCGTGCAGGGCGAAGAAACGGCCGGCAGGCTGGTCGAACTCGGCGCGCCGCGCGACCGGATCACCGTGACCGGCAGCCTGAAATTCGATGCCCTGCAGGCTGCCGGCGCCCCCGGCACCTCGCGGGGCGCGGAGCGCGTGCTGCGCTACTTCACGGTCGCCGCCGGGCGGGCGGTCATCGTCGCGGGCAGCACGATGCCGGGCGAGCACGAGATCGTGCTGCGGGCGTTCGAGCGCATTCGCACCCTCGCGCACAATCCGCTCCTGATCCTCGCGCCGCGCAAGCCCGAGCACTTCGCCGAGGCCGCGTCGCTCGCGCGGCAGTCGGGGTTTCGGACCGTACTCCGCTCCGAGCTCGCCATCGACGAGGAGGTCAGGGCGGACGTGGTCGTGCTCGACACGATTGGAGAACTGGCGCAGGTGTACCAGGCGGCCACCGTCGTCTTCGTCGGCGGGAGCCTGGTGACCGTCGGCGGGCACAACATCCTCGAGCCCGCCGTCTACGGAAAGCCCATCGTCTTCGGCCCGCACATGCAGAACTTCGCGGAGATCGCGGAGACGTTTCTCGCGGGCCGGGCGGCCGTGCAGGTGAAGACCGGCCGCGAGCTGGAGGACACGCTCATCGCGCTCCTGTCGGAGCCCGAGACGCGCGGACGCCTCGGCGACCGGGCCCGGGCCCTCGTGGAAGCCAACCGGGGCGCGCGGGAGCGCAGCCTCGACGCGCTCGCCAGGCTGCTGCCCCTGCCGGCGGCCGCGGGCAATGTCCTGGCGTTTCCGGCGACCCGCTGAGGCCGATGATCATGCTGGCAACCCTCTACGCGGCGGCGGCATCCGCGCGGCGCGCGTACTACCAGGCCCCGGGGAGACAGCGCCGCCTCGAGCGGCCGGTCATCAGTGTCGGGAACCTGCGCGTCGGTGGCACGGGCAAGACGCCGGCCGTCGCGCACGTGGCGCGCATCCTGCTGGAGATGGGGGAGCAGCCGGCGATTCTCAGCCGGGGCTACAGGCGCAGGTCCGCGCCTGACGGGGTGGTGGTCGTCTCCGACGGCCGGCGGCTCTCGGCCGATCTCGATCGCAGCGGCGACGAGCCGCTGATGCTCGCCCGTGGCGTCGAAGGCGCGCGCGTGCTGGTGGCCTCCGACCGCTACCTCGCAGGGCGGCTGGCCGAGACCCGGCTCGGCGCCACCGTCCATGTGCTCGACGACGGATTCCAGCACCTGACACTCGCGAGGGGGACCGATCTCCTCATCGTGGGCGAGGACGACCTCGCCGACGCGCGCACGCTGCCGGCCGGTCAGCTTCGCGAGCCGCTGGCCGCCGCGTCGAACGCGCACGCCGTGCTGGTGGTGTCCGGCACCCGCGGGCAGGCCCGCACGGTGGCCGCGAGCCTGGGCGTCGCGTCGTCGTTCCAACTCGTGCGCGAACCGGGCGAGCCGCGGCGCCTGGACCTGCTCGCCGCGAGCGCACCGGCGCAGAGAACCGTGTCGGTACTGGCGGTCGCGGGCGTGGCGCGGCCGGAGCGGTTCTTCGAGGAACTGCGCTCGGCCGGCTGGGACGTGAAGCAGACGGTGGCGTTTCCGGACCACCATCGCTACACCCGCGCCGATGCCGCGAGCCTCGCCGACACCGCGCGATCGTCCGGCGCGCGCGCCATCATGACCACCGAGAAGGACCTTGTCCGGCTCCTGCCATTCAGGCCGATCCCGCTGCCCCTGATGTGGCTGCCGCTCACGGTCCGGATCGACCCCGCGCCGGCGTTCCGCGCGTGGCTCGCGGGGCGGCTTGCCGCCGAACGGTCGCAGCCCCGGGGAGTGCCCGCATGAAGGCCGTGCGGTACCCGCTCGAATACGTCCTGGTCGTCCTCACGATGCGCGTCGCGCGGCTGCTGCCGTGGCGGGCCGTCCGCGCGATGGGTTCCGGGCTGGGGTTCCTGTTCTACGCGGTCGACCGGCGGCACCGGCGCACCGCGATGCAGAACCTCGCGGAGGCGTTTCCGCGCAAGCCGGAGGCCGAGCGACGGGCGATTGTCCGCCGGGTGTTCGGCCACTTCGGCCGGCTCCTGTTCGAACTGCTGAAGTTCAGCGGCCTGACCAGGGAGGAAGTGCTCGCGAGGGTCGAGATCGAGGGCGGCGACCGGATTCGCGACGCGCGGGCGAAGGGGCGCGGGGCGCTGCTGTTCACCGGGCACTTCGGCTACTGGGAGATCAACGCCATCGCCCACGCCGCGGCGTTCGCGCCGATCGGCGTGCTCGCCCGCCCGCTCGACAACCGCAGGCTTCACGACCTGCTCGAGCGGATGCGCGGCTGCCTGGGGAACTACGTGATCTACCGGCGGGGCGCGCTTCGAAGGGTGCTCAAGGCCCTGGCCGGCAACGACGGCGTGGCCATCCTGATCGACCAGCACATCCAGGCGCCCGACGCGGTCACGGTGAATTTCTTCGATCGGCCGGCGGCCACCACGCTGGCGCTCGGCGTGCTCGCGCTCCGGACCGGCGCCCCCGTGATCCCGGTGTTCGCGCTGCCATCCGGCGTCGGGCGCTACCGGCTGGTCTACGAGCGCCCGGTCGATCCGCCGGCCGACGATTCGCCGGAGGCCATCCGCGACTTCACCCAGCGTTGCACCGACGTCCTCGAGATGCACGTGCGGCGGCATCCGGATCTGTGGCTCTGGATGCACCGCCGCTGGCGCGATTCGGACGCGTTTGATCCAGGCGACCCGGGCATGTTTCCGCCGGCTGCCCGCGACGACGGGGCCGACGAGTCGAGAGATGGAGCATGAAGGTCATCGTCTTTTCGCCGAACTGGCTCGGCGACGCGGTGATGGCCCTGCCCGCCGTCGCCGACATCAGGCGCCACCCGCCGGTACAGCGGCTGGCCGTGGCGGCACGGCCGGGCGTGGCCGGTCTGTGGAAGATCGTGGCGGGTGTCGACGAGGTCGTCGTCATCCCCCACGCGAAGGGCATGGCCCGATGGCGCACGCTCCGCCAGAACGCCGACGCGCTCCGCCTCGCCGCGGCCGACGCCGCCGTACTGCTGCCGAGCTCGACGCAGACCGCGCTCATGGCGCGGCGTGCCGGCATCCCGGAGCGCTGGGGATACCGCGGGAACCTCAGAGGATGGCTGCTCACGCGCGCCCTGCCCCGGCCGCGAGGCGTGGTCCATCAGGCGGACTTCTACCGGCACCTGGTGGCCGGGCTCGGCATCGGCAGCGGTGAGCGGGAGCCGCGGCTGGAGGTGCCGTCCGCCGTCGTCGAGGCGGCGCGCGCGATGCTGGCTGCCGCCGGTTGGACGCCCGGCACGGGCCTGCTGGGCATCGCGCCCGGCGCCGCGTACGGCGGAGCAAAACGATGGCCGCCCGAGCGGTTCGCCGCGGTCGCCGCCGGCCTGGCGCGCGCGCATGCGCTGCGGCCCGTGCTGGTCGGCGCCGAGGCCGATCGTCCCGCCGCGTGCGCAATCGAGGCCGAACTCGGTAAGATCGCCTGCGCGGGTGTGCCGTCCCCGGTGATGAACCTCGCCGGCCAGACCGACGTGCCGCAACTGGCCGGCGTGCTGGCGCTGTGCGCGGCGTTCGTGTCGAACGATTCGGGGGCGATGCACCTGGCGGCGGCGGTCGGCGCGCCGGTGGTGGCGCTGTTCGGGCCGACCGACGAGCGCGTGACGGCCCCGGTGGCCCGTCGTGCGCGGGTGCTGACAGCCGACGCGTGGTGCCGGCCCTGCCTGCTGCGCGAATGCCCGCTCGATCACCGGTGCATGAACGGCATCGATGCCGGCACCGTGGCCCGGGCGGCAGAGGAGTTCCTGTGACCGACAAGCGGCCGGCCGTCTTCCTCGATCGGGACGGCACGATCAACCTCGACGCGGGGTACATCGAGCGCCTCGAACGCTTCGAGCTCTACCCCTTCGCCATCGATGCCATCCGGCTGTTCAAACAGGCAGGCTACCTCGTGGTCATCCTCACGAACCAGGCCGGCGTGGCGCAGGGCATGTACGACGAGGACTTCGTGGCCACGCTCGCCGGGTTCGTGGCGGACAGGGCAAGGGCCGGCGGCGGGCAGATCGATGGTCACTATTACTGTCCGCACTCGCCCGACGCGGCGGTGCCGCGATACCGGGTCGACTGCGAGTGCCGCAAGCCGAAGCCCGGCATGGCCTTGAGGGCGGCAGAAGAACTGGGCATCGACCTGCGGCGATCGGTCGTGATCGGCGACCGGTGGCGCGACCTCGCGGTGGCCAGTGCGGTCGGCTGCCGCGGCATTCTGGTCAAGACCGGCTACGGCGCCACCGAGGCGGCAAGGCCGCAGCCGGGCGTCTCGGCCGATGCCATCTGCGACGACCTCATCGGCGCCGCCGTCTGGCTGCTCGATCACCCGGTGCCCTGACGCCATGGCCCTGATGCTGACGCTCGATGAACTGGCGGAGGCCGTCGCCGCCGACCGCGCGGCCGGGCGGACCATCGCGCTTGCCAACGGCGTCTTCGACCTCCTGCACGTCGGCCACATCCGCTATCTCGACGGGGCGAAGGCCGAGGCCGATCGGCTCGTGGTCGCCATCAACGACGATGCGTCGGTGCGGGAGCTGAAGGGGGAGGGGCGGCCCGTCATGACGCAGGCAGATCGGGCCGAACTCATCGCCGCGCTCCGCTCGGTCGACTACGTCGTCGTGTTCACGGGACGCACCGTCACCGAGGTCCTGCTCCGCCTCGAGCCCGACGTGCACTGCAAGGGCACCGACTACACCGTCGACACCGTGCCGGAGCGGCCGGTTGTCGAGTCGTACGGCGGCCGCACCGCGATCGTGGGCGATGCGAAAGACCATTCCACGCGCGACCTGGTGTCGCGGCTGACGTCGCCCTGAATGGCCCGGTCGATCCTCATCGTCCGCCTCGGCGCCCTCGGCGACCTGGTGCACGCGGTGCCCGCGGCGGCGGCGCTCCGCGCCGCGTGGCCCGACGCGAGCATCGACTGGCTCGTCGACGGCCGGTATGCCGCGTTTCTCGATCTGGTGCCCGTCATCAATCGGCGCATCATCCTCGGCGGGGCAGGCGGGCCGCTCGTCCCGGTGGTGCGCGCGTTGCGGCGTGCGCGCTACGACCTGGCCATCGACTTCCAGGGGTTGCTGAAGTCCGCGGTCATCGCCAGGCTGGCCGGCGCCACGCAGACCGCCGGCTTCATTCGGGGCCAGTTGCGCGAACCCCTCGCCGGCGTGTTCTACACACGGCGGGTTCCGGGTGACGACAGCGGCCACGTCGTGCGCAAGAACCTCTCGCTCGTCGAGGCGCTTGGCGCAGGCGCGGGCGAAGTCGCGTCCCCGCTGAGGACAACACCCTCGATTGTGCCCGGCCAGGTCCGCCAGTTGCTGAAGATCGCAGCCGGGGGGCGCTTCGCGATCATCAATCCTGGGGCCGGCTGGCCGAACAAGCAGTGGCCCGCAGATCGCTTCGGCGCGATCGCCGCCCATCTGCGTGCCCGGCATGGCCTGCCGACGATCGTGACGTGGGGGCCGGGAGACCAGCCGCTGGCGGGAATCGTGGCGGCCGCGTCGAGCGGCGCTGCGGAGGTCGCCCCGGCCACGTCCGTCGCGGATCTGGTCGAGCTGGCCAGGGCGGCGGCGATCTTCGTGGCCGGCGACACGGGTCCGATGCAGCTCGCCGCCGCCGTCGGGACGCCCGTCGTCGGCCTGTTCGGGCCGACAAGCCCCTTGCGGAACGGGCCGTGGAACGCCGATGACGGGTGGGTCTCGCGCTTTGACGACTGCGAGTGCCATCACAAGCGGAGGTGCCGCCGCGAGGTGCCCTGCATCCACACGATTACGGTCGACGAGGTGGCCAACGCCGTGGACCGCCGCCTCGGGCTGCGAGGCCAGCGTGGCTGAGGCGTGGCGCCGGCTCGCCCGATTGCGCGTGCCACTCGGCTTTGCCGCGGGCGTGCTGGTCCTGTGGCTGGCCAGGCCGACCTGGGGCCTGCTTGCGTTGGGGACCGTGATCGCGATGGCGGGAGAGGGCGTCCGGGTGTGGGCCGCCGGGCACCTCGAGAAGAGCCGGGAGGTGACCCGTTCGGGACCCTACCGGTGGACGAGGCATCCGCTCTACGTCGGGTCGGCACTGATGGGCATCGGGGTCGCCGTTGCGGGCGGCAGCGCGATGGCGGCGGCGGCCATCGGCCTTTACCTCGTCGTGACGATGACGGCGGCCATCCGTACCGAGGAGGCGTTTCTCCGGGAGAAGTTCGGGCCGGAGTACGACGAGTACTGCCGCGGCGCTAACCGCGCGCCCGACCGGCCATTCAGCCTCGAGCGCGCGTGGCGCAACCGCGAGTACAGGGCCATCCTCGGCATGGGCGCCGTTTTCGCCATCCTCGCCTTGAAGGCGTTCTTAGCCAGGGGCTAGGGACTAGGCGCTAGGGGCTAGTCAGTCTCCCTGCCACGCTGGCACCCTCCTCGCGCGGCGTGAGCCGCGTCCGACTAGCGCCCAGCGCCTAGCCCCAGCCCCTAGCGCCTAGCCCCTACTGTGATACCATCCCCGTAACTCGCTGGCACCCATGAGCTTCCGCGAAATCGTCGGACATCGTCGGCTGAAGCAGTTGCTGGCTCGGGCCGCACGGTCCGGCACGCTGCCTCCCAGCCTCGTGTTCGCAGGCCCCGAGGGGGTGGGGAAGAAGCGGGCGGCCCTGGCGCTTGCGCAGGCGCTGAACTGCCTGGAGCCGGTCGGCGGGGCGACGGGCGAACAGGATGCGTGCGGAACGTGCGCGTCCTGCAGCCGGATCGCCCGGGGCCTGCATCCGGACGTGCTCGTCGTCAAACGCGCCGACGACAAGAGCGAGATCGTGATCGCCCAGGCGAGGGAGTTGATTCGGCAGGTCGGCTACCGGCCCTTCGAGGGCCGCTCGCGCGTGGTCATTATCGACGGCGCGGACCAACTCGGCTCGGATTCGCAGGACGCGCTGCTCAAGACGCTCGAGGAGCCGCCGGCGCGCAACGTCTTCGTGCTGGTGACCTCGCGTCCGAACCTCCTGTCGACGACGGTCCGGTCCCGATGCTGCGTGCTGCGATTCGCGCCGGTCGCGGCCGCCGAGATTGCCGGCTCGCTCGAGGCGTCGCACGGGTTCTCGGCCGGCGACGCCAGGGCGGCGGCGGCTCTCTCGGGCGGGAGTTTCGCGCGGGCCATCGGCTCGGGGGCTGGCGAGGAGGCCCAGGCGAGGGCCGTGGCCGCGGCGGTGCTCATGGAGACCGCGCGGGTGAGCGATGTCCGCGCGCGCCTGGCGGTGTCATCGGCGCTTTTGAAGTCTGCTGCGCGGAAGGGCAGGGACTCGGAGAAGGACGGGAAAGGCGCCGCCGCCGACCGCGATTCGGTGGCCGGGCGCCTGCGTGCGCTGGGCTCGCTTCTGCGGGACCTGGCTGTCGTCACAACCCGCGCGCCCGAAACGGCGCTGGTCAACCTCGACCTCAGGGCGGATCTCGAATCCCTGGCGAGGCACTACGACCGCGACCGGCTCGCGCGCGCGTTTTCTGCCGTCGGACGTTCGCTCGCTGCGCTGGAGCGCAATGCCAGCCCCAAGATCGTGGCGGACTGGCTCGTGCTGCAGCTCTAGCGGCGCGTCGCGGCGGCGATAGATGCGGAACCCTATGAGCGCTGGAGTGCCCGGCGCCTTCGTGGCGGTCAAGGCCATCTCCGGCGGCTGGGTCCGGACGGTGCTGGCGTGCCCCGCGGAGCCGCCCCTCGCCGACGGCGACCTCGTCGTCGTCCAGACCGACTCGGGCCCGGCGCTGGCGTCGGTGCTGGCCAGGCCGTTGGCGATCCTGAATCACCATCCCCAGACGGACCAGTCGCCGCGCGTGCTGCGGCGCGCGTCCGGCCAGGACCGGGCACTGCGTGCCAGGCACGAACAGCGCGAGCGCGAGGCGGTCCGCCTGTGCGTGATGAAGATCCGGGAGCGCGGCCTGGCGATGAAACTCGCCCGCGTCGAGCAGCTGTTCGACGGGTCCCGGCTCGTGTTCTTCTTCACGTCGGAGGAACGCGTCGATTTCCGCGAGCTGGTGCGGGAACTCGCCTCCGAGTTCAAGACGCGCATCGAACTGCGCCAGATCGGCGTGCGCGACGAAGCGCGGCTGCTTTCCGGCTACGGCACGTGCGGCCGGCCGCTCTGCTGCAGCACCTGGCTGAAATCGTTCGAGCCGGTGTCGATCAAGATGGCCAAACAGCAGGACCTCGCCCTGAACCCGTCGAGGCTCTCGGGCCTGTGCGGACGCCTGAAGTGCTGCCTGCGCTACGAGCTGAACCACGGCGCTCCGCGGGCGCCCCGCGAGGAGGCCTCCCCGGGCGGTTCCGGCGACGGCCCGGCGGGCGCGGGCGGCTGCGGCGGCTGCGGGGGCGGCGGGTGCCGATGAGCCTCCCGCGCGTCGCGATCACGGTTGGCGACCCGGCCGGGATTGGTCCCGAGATTGCCGCCAAGGCCGCGGCGGACCCGCGCGTGACCGGCGTCTGCATCCCCGTGCTCTACGGCAGGATCCACACGCCGGGCATCGAGGCCGGCAGGCTCTCGGCGGAAGCCGGGCGCGCCGCGCACGAGGCCATCGTCGCGGCGGTTGCCGACGCGATGTCCGGCGTGGTCGACGCCGTCGCGACGGCGCCGATCAACAAGGAAGCCTTCGCGCTCGCGGGCCTGCCGTGGAAGGGCCACACAGAGCTGCTCGCGCACCTGACGGGCGCGCCGTCCGTCGCGATGATGTTTTACGCAGACGCGCTGCGCGTCGTGCTGGCGACGGTGCACGAGCCGCTGGCCGACGTGCCTCGTCTCATCACCCGCGAGGCGATTGAAGGCGTGATCCGGCTGGCGGCGCGCGAGCTTCCGCGTTTCGGGTTCAGCGAGCCCCGGCTCGGGGTGTGCGGCCTCAACCCCCATGCGGGCGAGAACGGCGTGCTCGGCCGAGAGGAGCAGCGCGTCATCGAGCCGGCCATCGCGGCGTGCGCGCGCGACGGGATTCGCGTTGCGGGGCCGCATCCCGCCGACACGCTGTTTGTCCGCGCGTCCCGCGGCGAGTTCGACGCCATCATCGCCTGCTATCACGACCAGGGGCTGATTCCGGTGAAACTGCTGGCGTTCGGCAAGGCCGTCAACGTCACGCTCGGGCTGCCGATGATCCGGACGTCGGTAGACCACGGCACCGCCTTCGACATCGCCGGCCGGAACGCGGCCGACCCCGGCAGCATGATTGAGGCCGTGCGGCTGGCCGCCAGGCTTGCCGGCCAGGCGCGGGGCGGGCCCGCGCCTGGCGACGCGAAGGACCGGTTGTGAGCACCAAAACCGCGCGCGACAAGGTCGATCGGAAGAAGGCCGAACGCATCATCGCCGAGAACCGCAAGGCCTTCCACGACTATCACCTCCTCGAGACGTTCGAGGCGGGCATGGCCCTGGTCGGCACCGAGGTCAAGGCGATCCGCGAAGGGCGGGCCAACCTGCGCGACAGCTTCGCAAAGGTCGAGGGCGGCGAGGTCTACGTCCACAACGTCCACATCGGGGCGTACAGCAGCCGGGGCTACGCCGACCACGAGCCGCTCCGGCCGCGCAAGCTGCTCCTGCACCGGCAGGAGATCCGGAAACTCATCGGGAAGACGACCGAGCGAGGCATGACGCTCGTGCCGGTGCGGCTGTACTTCAAGAACGGCCGCGTCAAAATCGCCATCAGCCTCGCGAAGGGGAAAAAGGACTACGACCGGCGCGAGACCATCAAGCGCCGCGAGATCGACCGGGAAACCCGCGCGGCAATCAAGGAGAGGGGCCGCTAGCCGGCAATCAGGCCTGCTTGCGGCCCGCTTCGGCCGGATGCTAGCATGCAAAAATTTCGCGCCCCGGACGCATCGAAGGAGGAATGTCTCCCGTGCTGAACAACAAGAACGTCGTGGCCGCGCTGGCTGGCCTGGCCGTCCTGGTGGCGGTGGTGGCCTTCTGGACGCTCAGGAAAGGCGGCCCGGCCGCCGCCACCGACCTCATCAGCCTGCTGCCGGACGCGCAGAAGGCGAGCACCTGGGACGGGCCCGGCGGCGAGCCGTTCACCGTCGCCGCCGTCACGCTGGCCGGCGAGACCCGGCAGGCGATTTTCGCGCCGCCGTTCTCGCGGATCCGCTGGAGGATGGAGGTGCCGCGCCGCGGCACGCTGGAGATCTTCTACGGCGTCCGTGACGACGCCTGGACCGGCGAGGGCAACGGCGTCCAGTTCCGCGTCGGGGTCTCCGACGGCCGCAGCTACGAGGAATACCTGAAGGAGGTCGTCAACCCGAAGGACCGCGATCGCGACCGGCGGTGGCTGTCGGCGACAATCGACCTCTCCGCCTACGAGGGCCAGCTTGTCGAGATCAATTTCAACACCGATCCCGGCCCTCCGCGCGACGACCAGGACCGGCGGAACGACTTCGCGCTGTGGGGCGAGCCCCGCATCATCGGCCACTGACGGCACCCGCTCGAGGAGACGCGATCCCATGTCGGCATCAGGCACCAATCAGGCGGCGGCAACCATGCAGGTGCCGATGCTCGATCTGCAGGCGCAGTACCGTCCCATCCGCGACGCCGTCGTCGACGCGGTCACCCGCGTCTGCGACAGCCAGCGATTCATCATGGGCCCCGAAATCGAGGGGATGGAGCGCGAGATGGCCGCCTACCTGGGCGTCGCGCATGCGGTCGGGGTATCGTCCGGCACCGACGCCCTGCTGCTCGCCATGATGGCGCTCGGCATCGGGCCCGGCGACGAGGTCGTCACCAGCACGTATTCGTTCTTCGCCACCGCGGGCTGCGTGGCGCGTCTGGGTGCGACGCCGGTCCTGGTCGACATCGATCCGGCGACGTACAACATCGATCCTGCCGCCGCCGCGAACGCCGTCACGCCGCGGACGCGGGCCATCCTGCCGGTGCACCTCTACGGGCAGAGCGCGGACCTCGATCCGCTGCTGGAAATCGGGGCGCGCGCGGGCGTGCCCGTCATCGAGGACGCCGCCCAGGCCATCGGGGCCACCTACAAGGGCCGCATGGTAGGCGGGTTCGGGCGGGCGGGCTGCTTCTCGTTCTTTCCGAGCAAGAACCTGGGCGCGTTCGGCGACGGCGGGCTCGTCACGACGAACGACGAGGCGCTGTCCGCCGGGCTCCGCCGCATGCGGGTGCACGGCGCCGATCGCCAGTACTACCACCAGGTGATCGGCGGAAACTTCCGCCTCGACGCGCTGCAGGCCGCGGTCCTCCGCATCAAACTGCCCCACCTGGCGGCCTGGACCGAGGCGCGGCGCCGCAATGCCGCCCGGTACGACCGGTTGTTCGCCGACGCCGGCCTGGCCGGGGCTGTGACAGTGCCGGCGACCGACCCCGACCGGTATCACATCTTCAACCAGTACGTCGTCCGCGTCCCGGACCGCGACGCGGTCAAGGCCCACCTGGAATCGCGCCAGGTCGGGTGCGCGATCTACTATCCCGTTCCGTTCCACGAGCAGGCCTGCTTCGCGTACCTCGGCTACCGGGCGGGCCAGTTCCCGCACGCCGAGCGGGCCGCCCGCGAGACGCTCGCCCTGCCGATCTACGGCGAGCTCTCCACCGAGCAGCAGGGGTACGTCGTCTCCGTCATCGCGGAGGCGCTCGGCCGGACCGCGTGAGTGCCGGCACCCGTGCGCGGGTGCCCCGGAAGGAGCCCGATCCGTGAAGGTAGCGAGCCCAGACGCCCCGCCCGCCCCGCCCGCCGGCCGGAGCCGCATCCCGAGTGTGACGACGCAGATCTTCATCGGCCTGTTCCTCGGGGTCGCGATCGGGTACTTCTGGCCCGCCTTCGGCGTGAGCATCAAGCCGCTGGCCGACGCGTTCCTGCGGATGATCAAGATGATCATCGCCCCGCTGCTCTTCTCGACCCTCGTGGTCGGCATCGCCGGGACGGGCGACCTGAAGGCCATGGGGCGCATCGGCCTCAAGGCGATCATCTACTTCGAGGTGGCGACGACAATCGCGCTCTTCTGGGGCCTGGCGCTGGTCAACTGGTTCCAGCCTGGCGCCGGCCTCGCGGTGCCGATCGGCGCCGACACCGGCGAACTCGTGGCCCTCGCGCAGAAGCAGCAGCACGCGTGGGACATCTTCCTGCACCTGTTCCCCACGTCGGTCGTCGACGCGGCGGCGAAGGGCGATATCCTGCAGCTGGTCGTCTTCTCGACGTTCTTCGGCATTGCGCTCGCGGCCATCGGCGAGAAGGGCAAGCCCGTCGTCGAGGTGCTCGAGAGCACGGCGCAGGTGATGTTCAAGTTCACCGGCCACGTCATGCGCTTCGCGCCCATCGGGGTGATGGCGGCCATTGCCGCGACGGTGGGGGGGAAGGGCCTGGGCATCCTTTACACGCTCGGCAAGCTCGTCCTGCTCATGTACGGCGGCCTCTTCGTCTTCGCCATCGTCGTCATCGGCGGCGTGGCGTGGCTCATCCGCGTGCCGTTCCTCAAGTTCGCGAGCGCGATCCGCGAGCCGTTCCTGATCGCGTTCACCACGGCCAGCAGCGAGGCCGCCCTGCCCAAGGCGCTCGAGGTGATGGAGCGCTTCGGCGTGCCGAAGAACATTGTCGGCTTCGTGCTGCCGACCGGGTACAGCTTCAACCTCGACGGGACGACGCTCTACCTGTCGCTGTCGAGCGTCTTCGTGGCGCAGCTGGCGGGCGTCGAGATGACGTTCGGGCAGCAGCTCATCATGATGCTGACGCTGATGCTGACCAGCAAGGGCGTGGCGGGGGTTCCCCGCGCCGCCCTGGTGGTGCTCACCGCCACGCTGGGCCAGTTCAACCTGCCGATCGAAGGCGCCGCGATCCTGCTCGGCATCGATCAGGTGATGGATATGGGCCGCACGGCGGTGAACGTGATGGGCAACTGCATTTCCACGGCGGTGGTCGCCCGCTGGGAGGGCGTCTTCGACGACGAGAAGATGAAGGCCTTCGTGGCCGGAACGAACCGGGCCGCCTGATGCGGCGGCGGGTGCTCGTGACCGGCGCCTCGGGCCGACTGGCCGGTGCGATCGCCACCGTGTTCGGGCGCGACTCGGATGTCACGGCGCTGGCCCGGGCCGCGCTGGACATCACCGACGATCGCGCCATTGGCGACGCGGTGGCGGCACACCGTCCCGATCTCGTCATCAACTGCGCGGCGTACAACGACGTGGATGGCGCCGAGTCCGAGCCCGCCGCGGCCCTCGACGTGAACGCGTTCGCGGTGCGGGGCCTCGCCCGGGCCGCCTCCGCCGCCGGCATCATGCTCGTCCACTACTCCAGCGACTTCGTCTTCGACGGGAACGCCTCGCGCCCGTACGTCGAAGACGACACGCCGAACCCGCAGGGGGTGTACGCGGCGTCGAAGCTGCTCGGGGAGTGGTTCGCCCTCGAGGCGGGCCGGGCGGCGGTGCTGCGGGTCGAGAGCCTGTTCGGCGCGCCCCCCGGGGAGGCCGGCCGGCGGGGGAGTCTCAGCGCGCTGGTGGAGGGCATCCAGGCCGGCCGCGAGGTGCCGGTGTTCGTGGACCGCACGGTTTCGCCGTCCTACGTGGTCGACGTCGCCGAGGCGACCCGCGCACTGGTCGCGTCGGGCACAGCGTCCGGCCTCTATCACTGCGTGAATGCCGGGGCGTGCAGCTGGCACGACATCGCCGTCGAGATTGCGCGGCTGCTCGGCAGGCCCGCGCGCCTCCGACCGATCACGCTCGAGACGGTCCCGCTCCGTGCGAAGCGCCCGAGGTACTCCGCGCTCGAGAGCACGCGCCTCCCGGCGGCCGGCATCACCATGCCGACGTGGCAGGACGCGCTTGCCCGCTACCTCGGTTTCTACAGCGCGTCGTAGACGAGCGTCGTGACGAGCCTGCCGACGGCCAGGCAGGCCGTGAGCCCGGGCGAATTGATGCCCGCCGCGTGCACGACACGGGGGTTCACCCGGTCGCGCCGGATCAGGAAGTCGGCGAACCGCTCGTCGGCCGTGTTCAGGTTCGGCCGGATCCCGCTCCCGCCGAGCCGGAGGTCCCCCGGCCCGAGCTCCGGGAGCAGCCGTCGCGCCGGCTCGAGGAAGCTCTGGAACGGCGCCCTGGATGACTCGTAGTCGTGGCGGCTGTCCTGATGACGGACGGTCGGACCGATGAGCACGGTGCCGCGGGTGGTCCTCGTGAGGTGCACCCCGAGCCCGTGTCCGGACGCGTTCGGGAGCGGATACACCAGCGCCTTCACCAGGTGGGCCCGCGCGGGCGCGAGTTCGGCGTACTCGCCGCGGCACGGGAAGATGCCGAACGATTCGCCGCCGAGCATCGCCGACACGTGATCCGCGAAGAGCCCGCTGGCGTTGACGGCGACGCGAGCCATGATCGACTCGCGTTCGGTATGGAGCAGGAGACCGCCGGCCGTGCGGTCGGCGCCGACGAGGCGCGTTCCCCGCAGCAGGTAGCCGCCCGCCTCCTCCAGGGCGCGCGCGAGCGCGTGCACGAGCGACTCGGGTTCGACGACGCCCGTGTTCGGCGACACCAGCGCCGCGACGCCGGCCGCATGAGGTTCGCGGCGGCGGATGCCGGCCGCGCCGACAATGTCGAGTCCTTCCGCGCCGTTGGCTTCCCCCTGCGCCCGGAGCGCCTCGAGCCCGGCCACTTCGCCGTCATCGAGGGCGACCACGAGCTTGCCGCAGCGGGCGTGGGGCACGCGGTGGCGCGCGCAGAAGTCGTACAGTTCCCGGGCGCCCTCCACGCAGAGTCTCGCCTTCAGCGAACCCGGCGGGTAGTGGAGGCCCGCATGGATGACGCCGCTGTTGCGGGTGCTCGTGTCCATCCCGGGCCGGGTATGGCGCTCCAGCACGCACACCTCGCGGCCCGCGCGCGCGATGGCCGCCGCGGCCGCGAGGCCGGTCACCCCGCCTCCGACGACGACGACATCGATGGTTTCCATCATCGGCCTCGCGCACCGGCCAGGGAAGCCGGCCGGCGCCTTGCCTCCCTCCTCGGGAACCTACTACGATAAAGGATTCGAGCCGATAAGGGGACGAACGTATGTCGAAGCGCGCCATCATCACCGGCATCACGGGGCAGGATGGATCGTACCTGGCCGAACTGCTGCTCGAGCAGGGGTACGAGGTCACCGGAATCATCCGCCGCCTGAGCTATCCCAACTTCGACCGGATCGCCCACCTGCTGGATCGTATCAAACTCCACCCGGCCGATCTGCTCGACGAACTGTCGCTCATCCGGGCCATCGAGGACAACGAGCCCGACGAGTTCTACAACCTGGCGGCGATGTCGTTCGTCCCCGCGTCGTGGGATCAGCCGCTGCTGACCGGCGAGTTCAACGCCCAGGGCGTGACGCGCGTGCTGAACGCCGTGCGGCGCGTCAATCCGAAGATCCGGATCTACCAGGCCTCGTCGAGCGAGATGTTCGGCAAGGTGCGCGAGGTGCCGCAGACGGAGATGACGCCGTTCTACCCGCGCAGCCCCTATGGCGTGTCGAAGGTGTTCGGGCACTACATCACCGTCAACTACCGGGAGAGCTACGGGCTGTACGCCTGCTCGGGCATCCTGTTCAACCACGAGTCGCCGCGGCGGGGCCTCGAGTTCGTCACGCGCAAGGTGTCGGACGGGGTGGCCCGCATCAAGCTCGGGCTCGAGCGGAAACTCTACCTCGGCAACCTCGAAGCGCACCGCGACTGGGGCTTCGCCGGGGATTACGTCCGCGCGATGTGGCTGATGCTGCAGCAGCCGACCGCCGACGACTACGTCGTGGCGACCGGCGAGAGCCACTCGGTCCGCGACCTCGTCGAGGTGGCCTTCGGCCACGCGGGCCTCGACTGGACGCAGCACGTCGAGGTCGACCCCCGGTTCCTCAGGCCCGCCGAGGTCGACCACCTGATTGGGAACGCCGCCAAGGCGCGCCAGATTCTCGGCTGGGCGCCCTCGGTCGACTTCGCCGGCCTGGTCGGCATGATGGTCGCGAGCGACATCGAACGGTTGTCCGGGATGAAGCCTGCAAAGCCCCGCTAGAGGTTGCGTATGAGTCTGCTCGATCGCGTCAGGAACAGGGACTGCACCGTCGGCATCATCGGCCTGGGTTACGTCGGCTTGCCGCTCGCGGTGGAGCTGGCCCTCGGACGGTTCCATGTCACAGGGTTCGACGTGGACGCCTGGAAGGTGGCCGAGCTGAACGCCGGGCGCAGCTATATCCCGGACGTGAAGGCCGGGGACCTCGCGAAGGTGGTGGCGTCCGGTCACTTCAAGGCGACCACCGACATGTCCGCCCTGGCGGAGATGGACTGCATCGACATCGCCGTGCCGACGCCGCTGCGGAAGACGAAGGACCCCGACATGTCCTATGTCGTCCAGGCGGTGGAGGCGGTCCGGAAGCACCTCAGGAAAGGCCAGCTGGTCAGCCTCGAGTCGACGACCTACCCCGGTACGACCGACGAACTCGTGAAGCCGATGCTCGAGGAGACGGGGCTCAGGGCCGGCGAGGACTTCTACCTCGCGTTCTCGCCCGAGCGCGTGGATCCCGCCAACCCGCAATACCTGACGAAGGACATCCCGAAAGTCGTCGGCGGGTTCGACAAGGCCAGCACGGACATCGCCTGCGCCCTGTACGGGGCGGTCGTCACGAAGACCGTGCCCGTCAGCTCGACCGTCGTGGCCGAGATGGCGAAGCTGCTCGAGAACACGTTCCGGTCGGTGAACATCGGCATGGTCAACGAGCTGGCCCTGATGTGCCACCGGATGAACATCGACGTCTGGGAGGTGATCGACGCGGCCAGGACCAAGCCCTTCGGGTTCATGCCGTTCTACCCCGGGCCCGGGCTCGGTGGCCACTGCATCCCGATCGACCCCTTCTACCTGTCCTGGAAGGCGCGGCAGAGCGGGTTCGAGGCGCGCTTCATCGAACTGGCCGGCCAGGTGAACAGCTCGATGCCGGAGTGGGTGGTGACGCGGATCGCCGACGCCCTCAACACCGTCAGGAAGGCGGTGAACGGATCGCGGGTCCACGTGTACGGGGTGGCCTACAAGAAGAACGTCGGCGACATGCGCGAATCGCCCGCGCTGGACGTCATCGAGCACCTCATCCGGCGCGGCGCGGTTGTCTCCTACAGCGACCCGTACGTGCCGGCGCTGAAGACGGACGGCCACACCTTCTCGGCGGTCGGCACGGCCGAGGCGCTGGCGAGCAAGCCGGACTGCGTGGTGATCACCACCGATCACGACGTGTTCGACTACGCGGAACTGGTCGAGAAGGCGCCGCTCATCTTGGACGCGCGCAACGCGCTGCGGAGCTTCTCCGGCCAGCACATTCACAGGCTGTAGGAAGAAGACAGAAGCCAGAAGACAGAAGCCAGAAGACGGGTGTTCAGCTGAACAGGTCTTTCTTCTGGCTTCTGACGAGCGTCAGTGGGCCCTTCTGGCTTCTTGCTCCTTCCCCGAATCCCGAGGCCCGAATCCCGAGCCCCGAACTACAGTCTCTCCCCTACCACCGCGTAATCCAGGTACGAGAACATCACGGCATTGGCCTTGTCGACGTTCTCGTTGAAGGCCTGGGCGAGGGCCGCCATGCCGGCCGTCCGATGGTCCGGCGGCAACTCGACGTGCTGGAGCTTCGCGTCGTCCGGATAGGGCGACAGCCACCGCAGGTCGACGCGCTGAAAACCGGACGCGACGGTCAGGAACTTCAGCGTCTCCGGGTGCAGCGGCCACGCGTGCGTGATGTCCCTGATGTACGCCTCGAAGAACGCGAACCAGCACGAGGGATTGAGCGTTTCGAGCACGAGCCTGGAGCCGGGCTTCAGCTTGTAGTATGCAACATCGAGGAGCCTGGTCAGGTACGACGGCTGGAAATGCTCGACCACCTGCACCGCGATCAGTCCCCCGAGCGACGCGTCCGGGAGATTCTCGAGGTAGGCGAGGGCGTCGCCTTCCCGCGCGTCCAGGCCGGCGGCGCGGCACGCTTCGATCATCTCGTGGTTGATGTCGAGGCCGTGCGCCCGGATGCCCCGCTCGCGCAGCAGGCCCAGAAACTCGCCACGTCCGCAGCCGAGATCCAGGACGTTGTCCGCGCCGTCGAACAGCTCGACATACTGCAGCAGCCGCGCGCGAATGTCGGCCTCCACGCCGCGGAACTTGTTCTCGAAGGCCACGTACTTGTACGCGTTGACCGGGTCGATGGCGGGCGCCGGCGGCCGAGGCGGTGCCGCCGCGGGGACTGCCGCCGCCTTTCCGCCTGCGCCTCCGGCTGACGCGGCCGGCGCGGCTCCCGCGGCCAGCCCGCGCTCGAGCTCGCGTTTGAGCATCAGCCCCGTCTGCTGGACGCTGGCGATGCTCGTCCGCAGCTCGTCCACAGCCGCCACGTAGCGCTGCTCGCGGGCGAGCATCGACTCCGAGTGCCGGCGGAACTGGTCGGCCACCCCGGCGAGCCCCGCGTTGGTCAGGTTCGCCAGCGTCGCGATGTGCTCGCTGCGGTCCTTGGTGTCGACAAGCCTGGTGATCGTCTGCAGGTAGAGCAGGAGCGTCGTGTGGAACGTCTCGAGCTTCCCGAGCTCGCCGCGCATCGCGCCGATGGTCGCCTCGATGGACTGGCGGTTCGCCCGGTGCGCCGCGACGTTGCGGTTCAGGTGATCCACCAGCGCCGCGTTGAAGGCCTGCTGGCGTTCGAACCCCGGGCCGGCCACCCGCCAGATGGCCAGCGCCACGCGCCGGCGCCATCCGGTCAGGCCCGCCGCCGGATCGACGGCGGCGATGCGCCAGCGCTCGTTCAGGAGGGGCAGCTGGCTCTCGTCGTACTCCACGGGCGGGTGCGGCAGGTCCGGCAGCCTCGGAACCGCCCGGTCCAGCGCGGTGAGCGCCTCGTTGTAGGCGCGGTCGGCGGCCAAGCGTTCGACGCGGCGGCGCTGGATGTCGTCTTCGGCAAACATGCGTCTGGTCCCCTGCGTTACAGGCGCCCGGCTGCGGGCGCATCGAACGGAAAGGGCACGCCGATCTCCGACGTCAGGGCCCGCGCCAGCCCGGTGCCGTCCGCACGGAGATGCGCCGGCCATCCCGCGGGAGCCACCGGGACCGCTGCGGCCCTTGCGGCATTCAGCAGGCCCTCGTAGTCGCGCGCCATCAGCTCCAGTGTGCCGTGGCGCTCCCAGTACCGGCGCGCGGCGCTGCCGATCCGCGCGCGCAAGGCCGCGTCCTCGGTGAGCCGCCGCAGCGCGAGCCTCAGCGTGTTCACCTCGTCGATGAGTTCGACATGGACGCACACGGCCTCATGCCCCCCCGGAAGCGTGCTGGCCACCGTCATCGAACGCAGGTCCAGGCCAGGCACCTCTGCGGTGTGCACGAGGTCCGTTGTCACGGTCGGTTTGCCCGCCGCCAGGCAGCGGAGCCAGGCGGCGGAGGTTTCGCGCCCGGTCGGCCACCTGAGGTTGAGGCAGACGTCCGACGCCGCCAAGTACTCCGGCAGTGCCGCATCCCGGACGTAGCCGGTCTCAATCACCCGATCCGCGACCCCGAGTTCGCGCGCCTCCGCCATGAGGTCGAAGTAATCCGCCGCCTCGCCGACAACGAGGAGCCGGATGGCAGGCAGGGAGGGCCCGAGCTGCGCCAGGGCGCGCAGGACGCCGCTCAGGCCCTTCTCGGGCGTGACCCGGCCGAACGAGGCGAATACCACCGCGTCGTCGGGGATGGCGTGGCGCCGCCTGACTTCCCGGGCCGGCGCCGCCGCCGGGGCGAGGGGGTCGGCCACGCCCATGTGGACGCGCCTGATGTCGGCGCCGGGAAACGCTTCGGCCAGGTCGCGCGCGAGGATCCCGCTGTGGACCGCCACGACGCGCGCCGCCTGCACGGGGACGTGGACCATCGGCCAGAAGTAGCACAGCGTGCCGCCGAGGCCGGCCACGACAAGATCCGCCAGCAGGGGCGACACATCCGGATAGCACCAGGCGAACTCCGCCCGGAAGTCGGCTTCGCGCTTCTGCCGGATGAGCGCCTGCGCCCGCGCCTGGTGCAGCTGCCCGTCGTGCAGCACGACGAGGCCGGGATACCGGACCATGTAGGGCCACAGGTAGTCGTGCGCCGCGCTGTTGCCGACGTGGTAGACGACCACGTCGAACGGCCGGCGCGCGTGGCGCCAGGGGAAGTCGTGGGCGCCGCGGATGACCGCCCCGTCAGCGGGAGACACCCGCCCGGCCGCGCCGTCCCCGCAGGTGTCGTCGACGAACGCCTCGATGTCGTGCCCCGCGAGGCGGGGCAGAAGTTCGGCGCTGTACGCGGCAATGCCCGATCGGTGCGGGGGCAGCGGGCTGAACCAGGCAATCCGCATGGGCCCTATCACCGTACCACAACTACTTTGGCTTGCCCCCTCTCCCCCTCGTCCGTTAGCATGAACGTCACCTATGCAAGGCTGGCTTTCGATCTTCCTGCTGACCCTCCTCGGTGTCGCCTTCGCCGCCGGGTCCATTGTCATGGCGTTCTTCCTCGGGCCGAGGAAGCGGACGGTCGAGAAGGAGGCGCCCTACGAGTGCGGCATGCCCCCGGTCGGCGACGCCCGCGAGCGCCACTCGGTGAAGTTCTACCTGGTGGCGATGATCTTCCTGCTGTTCGACATCGAGGTGGCCTTCCTCTATCCGTGGGCCATGGCCATCCGGGATCTCCGGTGGATCGGGTTCGTGCAGGTGCTGGTGTTCTTCCTGATCCTGGTGGCCGGCTACGCGTACGTGTGGAAGAAGGGCGTGCTGGACTGGAACCGGACTGCATAGGGGCGGCCGCAGGGCCTGCGTGCGGCGTGCGGATGGCGCGTGTCCCGGACGGATGAGAGATGGCACCTGACTTCGAAATCCCGGTTCTGACAACCACCGTCGAGAAGATGGCGCAGTGGGCCCGCCGCTCCTCGATCTGGCCGGTGACGCTCGGCCTGGCGTGCTGCGCCATCGAGATGATGTCGATGGCGGCGTCCCGGTACGACATCTCCCGGTTCGGCGCCGAAGTCTTCCGCGCCTCGCCGCGCCAGGCGGACCTGATGATCGTGGCGGGGCGGCTGTCGAGGAAGATGGCCCCCGCCGTGCGCCGCATCTACGACCAGATGCCGGAGCCCAAATGGGTGATCTCGATGGGCGCGTGCGCCTCCTGCGGCGGCGTGTTCGACAACTACGCGATCGTCCAGGGCTGCGACCAGGTGCTGCCGGTCGACGTCTTCGTGCCGGGCTGTCCGCCCCGGCCCGAGGCTCTCCTCTACGGCATCATCTCGCTGCAGCGGAAGATCGACCAACAGCGGGCCTTCGGGTACGCCCGCAGCTAGCCCGGCCGAACCATGGACGCATCCGCCATCATCGCCGCGCTGGAGACGCTCGTGCCGGGGACCGGCGCGCAGGCGGTCGCCAGCATCGACCAGCCCACGATCGTGGTGCCCGCCGGCCGGTTGCGCGAGGTGTCGGTCGCGCTGCGCGACGACCCGGCGTTCCTGTTCACCGCCCTGGTCGACATCGTCGGCGTCGACATCCTCCCGAGCGAGCCCCGCTTCGAGATGAACTACAGCCTCGTGGCCGTGGACGTGCCGGCGCGCCTTCGGATCAAGGTTCGCGCGGGCGGCGAGTCTCCGCGCGTGCCGTCGGTGGTCGGCGTCTGGCCGTCGGCCGGATTCCTCGAACGGGAAGTGTGGGATCTGTTCGGCGTCGAGTTCGAGGGGAACCCGGACATGCGGCGGCTCCTGACCCCCGAGGACTGGGAGGGGCACCCCCTGCGCAAGGACTATCCGGTGCAGGTCGATACACCGGTCACGTTCGACGCCCCGACGCAGGTCACCGAGGAGCAGTTCCGGGCGACGATGGAGAAGGATCGGCGCCTGCGGAAAGAGGGCCGCTGATGTCCCGGGCGCATGCCGACGTTGTCGCGGCGATGCTCGCCGAGGCTGCGCGCCTCCACGGCGAATCCATGTCCGCGGCCGGGCCGGCAGCCGCCGCCGCGGAGGCGATGGTGGCGGGGCTTCGCGGGGGCGGGCGCATCCTGGCCTGCGGCAACGGCGGGAGCGCGGCGGACGCGCAGCACTTCGCGGCCGAGCTGGTCGGGCGCTTCGAGCGCGAGCGCGCCGCGCTTGCCGCCATCGCCCTGACGACGGACACGTCGATTATGACGGCAGTGGCGAACGACTATGATTTCGCCAGGGTGTTCGCGCGGCAGGTGGAGGCGCTCGGCCGCCCCGGCGACGTCCTGCTCGGCATCTCGACCAGCGGCGCATCGGCCAACGTCCTCGCGGCGTTCGAGGCCGCGAAGGCGGCCGGCGTGACGACAGTGGCGCTGACCGGGCGCGACGGGGGGCGCGTCGGCGCGGCGGCCGACATCCACGTCAACGTGCCGGCGGCCTCGACCGCGCGCGTGCAGGAGGTGCACCGCACGCTGCTGCACGCCGTGTGCGCCCTGATCGAACGGGAGCTGTATGCCTGAGCTGCGCACCGAAGTGCTGACCGTCAACATGGGGCCCCAGCACCCCAGCACGCACGGCGTCCTGCGGCTGGTGCTCGAACTGGACGGCGAGACGGTGCTCTCGATCTCGCCGACGATCGGCTACCTGCACACCGGCATCGAGAAGACCGCGGAACAGAAGAAGTGGCAGCAGGTCATTCCGCTGGTCGAGCGGATGGACTACCTCAGCTCGCATTCGAACACCCTGGGCTACGTGCTCGCCGTGGAGAAGCTCCTGGGGACCGAGATTCCGGATCGCGTCACGTGGATCCGTGTGCTGCTGACCGAACTGCAGCGGCTCAACAGCCATCTGGTGTGGCTCGGGACCCACGTGATGGACCTCGGCGCCATCACCGTGATGCTGTACACGTTCAACGAGCGCGAGCGCATCCTGAACGTGAACGAGCTCATCGCCGGCTTCCGGATGTTCCCGAGCTACATCCGCGTCGGCGGGCTTCGCGAGGACCTGCCGGCCGGCTTCCACCAGGCCGTCAGCGACATCCTCGAGCGGCTGCCGGGCCAGATCGACAAGTACGAGGATTTGCTGACGAAGAACGAGATCTTCGTCCAGCGGACCCGCGGCGTCGGCGTCCTGTCCCGGGCCGACGCCCTCGCGTACGGGCTGGTCGGCCCGATCGCCAGGGGCTCGGGCGTGCCGTACGACGTCCGGAAGGCGTTCCCGTACTGCGGCTACGAGACGTTCGATTTCGACGTGCCGATTGGCTCCGCCGGCGACGTCTTCGACCGCTACCTGGTGCGGGTCGACGAGATGCGCCAGAGCATCCGCATCTGCCGGCAGGCGCTTGACCGGATCTCGCCGATGGGCGCCTGGGGGGCCGACGACCCCCGCGTGGTGCCGCCGCCGAAGGACAGGGTCTACACGGAGATGGAAGCGCTCATCCAGCACTTCCTGATCTTCTCGCAGGGATTCACGGTGCCCTCCGGCGAGGCCTACGTGCCGGTCGAGGGGCCTCGCGGCGAGCACGGCTGCCACGTCATCTCGGACGGCGGCAATCGGCCCGTGCGGGTGAAAATGCGCTCGCCGTCGCTGATGGCGTGCCAGGCGCTCGAGAAGATGGCCCGGGGGGGGCTTCTCGCGGACGTCGTGGCGGTGATCGGATCGAGCGACGTCATCATGGGAGACGTGGACCGGTGACCTTCCACCCGAAGATGCCCTACGAGACGGGGCTGCACCAGTCGGCCCGGCCCCTGCCCGACCCGGGCGAGCCCTTTGCCTTCACGCCCGAGCGGCGCGCGCGCCTCGAGGAGATCGCGGCGCGCTACCCGCCCGAGCGGCGGCGGTCGGCGCTGCTGCCGGCCCTGTATCTCGTGCAGCACCAGCAGGGCTACGTGAGCGCGCGGGCCATGGAGCACGTGGCCGAGGTGATCGGCGTGACGCCCATCGAGGTTGAGGACGTCGTGACGTTCTACGAGATGTTCCACGCGCAGCCGGTCGGGACCTACCTGCTGCAGGTCTGCCGCACCCTCTCGTGCGCGCTGAACGGCGCCGAGCGCGTCGTCGACGTGCTGTCGCGCAAGCTGGGCATCAAGCCGGGCGAGACCGATGCGTCGGGCATGTTCACCCTGATGGAGGTCGAGTGCCTCGGCGCGTGCGACCGCGCTCCCGTCGTCGCGGTGAACGAGCACTGGCACGAACTGGTCACGCCCGAGTCGGCCGAGCGGCTCGTCGACGACCTGCGGACGCGAGGCCCCGAGGCGCTGAGCGGGTGTCACCTGTGTGTGGAGAACCACAGTAGTGCAGGAGACAGTAGTCAGTAGCAGTAGGCTGGAGCACGATAAACCGGCGTGAAACCTCCGGTGGCTGGCAGCAGCGGTTCAGTGGCCTTTCTACTGGCTACTGGCTACTGACTACTGGCGACTGACCGATGGCAGTGCTGAACATGTTCGAACCCGTACTGACCAGATTCGTCCGCGAGCCGAACAGCTTCACGCTCGACGTGTCGCTCAGGCACGGCGCCTACGAGGGGCTGAAGAAGGCGCTCACGATGGAGCCCGGCCAGGTGATCGACGCCGTGAAGGCGTCTGGCCTGCGGGGCCGCGGCGGGGCCGGATTCCCGACGGGCATGAAGTGGGGCTTCGTCCCCCGGGATTCACCGAAGCCCAAGTACGTGTGCTGCAACGCCGACGAGAGCGAGCCCGGCACCTTCAAGGACCACGTGCTGATGGAGCGGAACCCGCACCTCGTGCTCGAGGGCGTGGCGATCGCCTGCTACGCCATCGGCGCGACGACGGGCTACATCTACATCCGCGGCGAATTCTGGCACGTGGCGGCCGTCCTCGAGGGCGCCATCGCCGAGGCGCGCGCGCGGGGCTGCCTCGGGAAGAACATCTTCGGCAGCGGCGTCGACTGCGAAATTCACGTGCACCGGGGGGCCGGGGCGTACGAGGCGGGGGAAGAGTCGGCGCTGCTCGAGTCGCTGGAGGGCAAGCGCGCCCAGCCCCGGCTGCGGCCGCCGTTCCCGGCGGTGGTCGGCCTTTACGGCTGCCCGACGATCATCAACAACGTCGAGACGCTGGCCAACGTCCCGCTCATCATCGTGAACGGCCCGGAATGGTTCGCCGGCATCGGCCCGGAGAAGAACACCGGGCCGAAGCTCTTCTGCGTCAGCGGCCACGTGAACAAGCCGGGCGTCTACGAGGCGTCGATGGACACGACGCTGCGGCAGCTCATTTACGACTACGCGGGCGGGATTCGCGGCGGACGCGCACTGAAGGCGGTGATCCCCGGCGGGTCGTCGACGCCCGTGCTGCTGCCCTCGGCGATCGACGCGCCGGCCAGTTTCGACGGCGTCGCGAAGGCGGGCTCGATGCTGGGCTCCGCCGCCATGATCGTGATGGACGAGACGACGTGCATGGTGTGGGCCGCCGAGAACCTCATCCACTTCTACCGCCACGAGTCGTGCGGGAAGTGCACCCCGTGCCGCGAGGGCGCCGACTGGATGCTGCAGATCCTCCGCAAGATCGAGCGCGGCGACGGCGAACTGGGCGACCTCGACCTGCTCGAGAGCGTGGCGCGCAACATCAACGGCAAGACGCTGTGCCCGTTCGGCGAGGCCGAGGTGGCGCCGGTGCTGAGCACGCTCCAGCACTTCCGCCACGAGTACGAGGCGCACATCCGCGAAGGCCGCTGCCCGCTGCACGCGGACTGGAGGCGCGGCGCATGATCCCCGCCTACGTCGCGCAACTCGGGATGGTGCTCGCCGTCTTCGTCATGCTGCTCCTGTCGGCGGCGGTGATGGTCTACTCCGAGCGCAAGGTGGCCGCCTTCATCCAGCAGCGGTACGGCCCCTACCTGGTCGGGCCGAAGGGCCTGCTTCAGCCGATCGCCGACGTGATCAAGCTGATGTTCAAGGAGCCGCTTCGGCCCGTCGCCGCCGACAAGGTCATCTTCATCCTCGCGCCCATCCTCTCCGCCACGGCGGCCTTCGCGGCCTTCGCGGTCGTCCCCTTCGGCGCGGAGTCCACCTTCTTCGGGCTGCTCGACGAGCCGATCAAGCTCCAGGTGGCCGACGTCAACGTCGCGGTGCTGGTGGTCTTCGCGATCACCTCCATCAGCGTCTACGGCATCGTGCTCGCCGGCTGGAGCTCGAACAGCAAGTACTCCCTCCTCGGGGCCCTGCGCTCGGCCTCGCAGATGATCAGCTACGAGCTCTCGTACGGCATGGCCCTGGCCTCCGTGCTCGTGCTCGCGAATTCGCTCTCGCTGACCGACATCGTCAACGCCCAGCAGGGGGCGTGGTTCGGCGTGATCCCGCGCTGGTTCGTGTTCGTGCAGCCCCTCGGCTTCGTCATCTTCATGATTGCCAGCGTCGCCGAGACCAACCGCGCGCCGTTCGATTTTCCCGAGGCCGAGCAGGAACTGGTCGCCGGCTACCACACCGAGTACAGCAGCACGGCGTTCATGATGTTCTTCCTCGCGGAGTACATCAACATGGTGACGGCCGCCGCGGTGGCCACGGACCTGTTCCTCGGCGGCTGGCACGGCCCGTTCCTGCCCGAGTACCTGGGCTGGATCTGGTTCCTCGTCAAGATGGGCGCGATTCTGTTCTTCTACATCTGGATGCGGTGGACCCTGCCGCGGCTGCGCTACGACCAGCTGATGCAGTTCGGATGGAAGGTGCTGCTGCCGCTCGCGGCGCTCAATCTGATCGTCACGGCAGCGGGGGTGATCTACTTTGGCAACTGACGTGCTGCTCTTCTACCTCTTCGGCGCCATCGCCGTCGGCGCGTCGCTGCTCGTGGTGCTGGGCCGCAACCCGATGCACAGCGTGCTGCTGCTCATCGTGTCGTTCGCCGCGCTCGCGGGGCTGTACGTCGGACTCGAGGCGCCGTTCGCGGCGGTGGTCCAGATCATCATCTACGCCGGCGCCATCATGGTGCTCTTCCTCTTCGTCGTGATGCTGCTCAACGCGCACCGCGAGGACGAGGCGGGCGGCGGACCGCGGCTGGCGCACGGCCCCCTCCGGGCCGGGGCGGTGCTGGCGCTCGTCCTGGTGGCCGAGCTGGGCTGGGCCCTGACGCGCTCCGCCCGGGGCGGCGAGGACCTGCTCGCCGCCGGCCCCGGCGCCGACGCGGCCGCCCTGCAGTCGGTCCGCGCGCTCGGCAACGTGCTGTTCACCGAGTACTCGCTGGCGTTCGAAGTGACCTCGATCCTGATTATCGTCGCCATGGTCGGCGCCGTCGTCCTGGCCAGGCGGGAGTCGTAACGCGATGGTGCCTCTGGGACACTACCTCATCCTGTCGGGCCTCCTGTTCGCAACGGGGACCATGGGCGTCTTCCTGCGACGGAACGTCATCACGGTGCTCCTGTCGATCGAAGTCATGCTGAACGCCGTCAACCTCGCGTTCATCGCCTTCGGCCGCACCCAGGGGTCGGTGGACGGCCAGGTCATCATGTTCTTCGTCGTCACGGTGGCGGCGGCCGAGGCGGCGGTGGGGCTGGCGCTGGTCATCGCGCTCTTCCGGCACCGCGAATCGCTCAACCCCGACGTGTTTACCAGCCTGAAGTGGTGAGGGGACCAGTGCTGCTCCTCATTCCGTTGCTGCCGTTCCTCGGGTTCCTGATCAACCTCGCGCTCGGGAGGCGCCTGTCCAAGGCGGTTTCCGGCGGCCTGGCCTGCGCGGCCATGCTGGGAGCCTTCCTGGCGGCGGCCTGGTCGTTCCGGGCGCTCCTGCAGCTGCCGCCGGACGCCCGCGGCATCGTCCAGCAGGTGGCGCCGTGGATGGAGTCGGGCTCGCTGTCGGTGCCCTTCACGCTGCGCCTCGACCCCCTCGGGGCCGTGATGGCGCTGGTGGTGACCTTCGTCGGGTTCCTGATTCACGTCTACTCGACCGCCTACATGCACGAGGAGCGGGGGAGCGAGTACGCGCGGTACTTCTCCTACCTCAACCTGTTCGCGGCGTTCATGCTCCTGCTCGTGCTCGGCGCGAATTTCCCGGTCATGTTCGTGGGCTGGGAGGGCGTGGGCCTCTGCTCGTACCTGCTCATCGGCTTCTGGTTCACCAAGCAGTCGGCGTCGGACGCGGGCAAGAAGGCCTTCGTCGTCAACCGCATCGGCGACTTCGGGTTCCTGCTCGGCATCTTCGTGGTCTGGAGCCAGTTCGGCAGCCTGGATTTCCAGGAGGTCGCGAGGCAGGCCGGCCAGCTGCCGCCCGAGGCGACCTTCGGCGCGCTCTCCCTGGCGACGCTGCTCCTGTTTGTGGGCGCCACGGGCAAGTCGGCCCAGATCCCGCTGTATGTCTGGCTGCCGGATGCCATGGAGGGCCCCACGCCGGTCTCCGCCCTCATCCACGCCGCGACGATGGTGACGGCGGGAGTGTACATGATCGGGCGCAACGCCGTGCTGTTCAGCCACGCGCCGGAGACGCTCGCCATCGTGGCCGGCATTGGCGTCGCGACGGCGCTCATGGCCGGCACGATCGGCCTCGTGCAGAACGACATCAAGCGCGTCCTCGCGTACTCGACCGTGTCGCAGCTCGGCCTGATGTTCGTGGCGATGGGCGTGGGCGCGTTCGCGGCCGGCATCTTCCACCTCTACACGCACGCCTTCTTCAAGGCGCTGCTCTTCCTCGGATCCGGCGCCGTCATCCACGCCCTGGCCGGCGAGCAGGACATCCGGCGGATGGGCGGCCTCAGGAAAAAACTCCCCGTCACCTACTGGACGTTCCTCGTCGGCGCGCTGGCCATCTCGGGCGTGCCGCTCCTGTCGGGGTTCTTCAGCAAGGACGAGATCCTCTGGAAAAGCTACGCCGGCGGGCACACGCTGGTCTGGGGCGTGGCGGTGGCCGCGTCGCTCCTGACGGCGATCTACATGTTCCGGCTCGTCTTCCTCACCTTCCATGGCCGGCGTGCGACGCAGGCCGGCCATGGTCTCGCCGAAGCCGCGCACGCTCACGGCGGCGCAGGCGGACATGGCGCCCATCTTCATGATGCTCCTCCCGCCATGGCCATCGTCCTCGTGCTCCTGGCGGCCGGCTCGGTGCTGGCGGGATACGTCGGCGTGCCGGCGGTACTGGGCGGCAGCAATCACATCGAGCACTTTCTCGAGCCGAGCTTCCGCGCGCCGGGGCTTGAACCGCGCGCGAAAGCGAGCGAGAGTCTCGCCGAAGCCCGAGGCGAGATGGTTCCTGGGAGCGAGCCGAAGGGCGAAGGCGGACTCACTGCCGCAGCAGAGGCCGAAGGCGGACACGAAGATCACGCCGCGGAACTCGGCCTGATGGCGTTCTCGAGCGGCATCGCGCTCTCGGGCATCGGGATCGCGGCCTACTTCTTCCTGCGGAGGCGCGAGGCCGCGGACCGCGTCGCGGCGCGCTTCGCCGGGGCGCACCGCGTGCTGCTGAACAAGTACTACGTCGACGAGTTCTACGACGCCGTCATCGTGCAGCCGATCAGGCGGACGTCCGAACGCGCGCTGTGGCGGGTCTTCGACGCGGGTGTCGTCGACGGCGCCGTCAACGGCGCCGGGTCCTTCGTGAACGGCGCCAGCGCAATCCTGCGCCGGCTGCAGACGGGGTCGATGCGGGCCTACGCGCTGTCGGTCTTCGTGGGCGTCGTCCTGATCCTTGGATACTACGTATGGCGGTAGTGCCCATCCTCTCCGCGCTCATTGTGCTGCCGCTCGCCGGGGCGGTGCTGCTGCTCCTCGTGCGCAACCGCGGGCACGAGCGCGACGCGTTCATCCAGCGGTTCGCCCTGGGCGTGTCGCTGGTCGAGTTCGCGCTCTCGCTCTGGATGTGGGGCCGGTTCGACCCGTCCAGCGCCGACTTCCAGCTGGTGGAGCGCGCCGACTGGATCCCGTCGTTCGGCATCCAGTACGCCGTCGGCGTCGACGGCATCAGCCTGTTCCTCGTCGTTCTCACGGGGTTCCTCACGCCCCTCGCCCTGCTCGGATCGTGGCGGTCGGTGCACACGAAGGTGCGTGAGTTCTCCTTCTTCATGCTCGCCCTCGAGAGCGCGATGGTCGGCGTCTTCCTGTCCCTGGACATGTTCCTCTTCTACGTGTTCTGGGACGCGATGCTCATTCCGATGTACTTCCTCATCGGGATCTGGGGCTACGAGCGGCGCATCTACGCGGCCGTGAAGTTCATCCTGTACACGATGGCGGGTAGCGTGCTGATGCTGGTCGCGATCCTGACGGTCGCCTACCTGCACAGCGCGGCAACGGGCGCGTACAGCTTCGATTACGAAGCCTGGCTGAGCCTGGCCGTGCCGCGCGAGACGCAGGTGTGGCTTTTCCTGGCGTTCGCCGTGGCCTTCGCCATCAAGGTGCCGCTGTTCCCGTTCCACACGTGGCTGCCCGACGCCCACGTCGAGGCGCCCACGGCCGGCTCCGTCATCCTGGCCGGCGTGCTCCTGAAGATGGGCACCTACGGCCTGCTGCGCTTCGCGTTCCCGCTCTTCCCGGACGCCGCCGCGTACTTCTCGCCGGCGCTTGCGGTGCTGGCCGTCATCGGCATCGTGTACGGGGCGCTGGTGGCGATGGTGCAGCCCGACATGAAGAAACTGGTGGCGTACTCCAGCGTGAGCCACCTCGGCTTCGTCGTGCTCGGCATCACGGCCATGAACATCCAGGGCGTCCAGGGCGCCCTGTACCAGATGCTGAGCCACGGCGTGTCGACCGGCGCGCTCTTCCTCATCGTCGGCATGCTGTCGGACCGGCGCCACACGCGCCTGATCGCGGAGTTCGGCGGATTGAAGCACGTGGCGCCCAAACTCGTGGCGGCGTTCTTCGTCATCACGCTGGCGTCGATCGGACTGCCGGGCCTCAACGGCTTCGTGGGCGAGTTCCTGATCCTGTTCGGCGCGTTCAGGTGGAACCCGGCGCTGACGGCGGTGGCCGCGAGCGGCGTGATCCTCTCGGCGGTCTACATGCTGTGGATGTTCCAGCGCGTGAACTACGGCGCCGTCACCAACCCGAAGAACGAGGGGATGCAGGACCTCGACACGAGAGAGAAGTGGGTGCTCTGGCCCGCCATCGCGATGGCCGTGTTCATGGGCGTGGCGCCGTGGGTGTTCCTCGAGCCGATGACGCCCGCCGTGAACCGCATCCTCGAGCGAATGGCCGAGGCCGAGCCCTCGAGGATCGTGGAGGTCGCCTCGCCCGTGACGGTGCCTGGCGCCGTCGCCGGAGCCGTGACTGAACAGCAGGTGCCCGGCACCTCTTCGAGCAGGTGAGCAGCGTGTCCATCATCGGCCCGGCTCTGAACGGCATCATCCCCGTCATCTGTGTGACGCTGGCCGGCCTGGCCTGCATGCTGGCCGAGGCGTTCCGCCAGCGCGGCGAGCGCATGCCCATCGGCGGACTCGGCGCCATCGGCCTCGTCGGCGCCGCCGCCGCCGTGGTGCTGCTCTGGGGGCGGCGCGCCGAGAGCTTCGGCGTCGTCATGGCCGACGATTTCGGGCTGTTCGTGCAGATGGTGCTCCTCGGCGTCGGTTTGCTGACGATCGTGTTCTCGCCGAAGGCCATCGAACGCGACAACCTGCCCGCGGGGGAGTATTACGCACTCATGCTGTTCGCCATTGCGGGCATGATGCTCATGGCGGTGGCGACGGACCTGCTCGTGATCTTCCTCGCGCTGGAGGTATTCTCGCTGGCCCTCTACGTGCTGACTGGCCTGCGCCGCCACGAGTACTCGAGCGCGGAGGGCGCGTTCAAGTACTTCGTCCTCGGCGGGTTCGCAAGCGCCTTCTTCCTGTACGGCATCGCCTTCACCTTCGGGCTCGCCGGCAGCACGCACATCGACCGGGTGGCGTCGGCCGTCCAGGCGCAGGCGCTCACGGGCAACCCGCTGCTGCTCGTGGCGATGGGCCTGCTCATCGTGGGGCTGGCCTTCAAGGTGGCCGCCGTGCCGTTTCACATGTGGACGCCCGACGCCTATGAGGCGGCGCCCACCATCATCACGGGCTTCATGTCGACGGCCGTCAAGGCCGCGGGCTTCGCCGTCTTCGTGCGCGTGATCCTGCTGGCCTTCGAACCGCTGCGGGCCGAGTGGACGCCCGTCGTCTGGGTGCTGGCCATCTGCACGATGATCCTCGGGTCCGTCGTCGGGGTGGCCCAGACGAACCTGAAGCGCATGCTGGCGTACTCGAGCATCGCGCACGGCGGGTACCTGCTGGTGGCGCTCATCGCGGGCGGCGAGATCGGCCGGGCCTCGATCCTGTTCTACCTGGTGGTCTACGCCGTCACCAACGTGGGCGCCTTCGCCGTGCTCGCGCTGCTCAGCTCCCGGGAAGCGCCCATGGAGCACCTCGACGACTACCGGGGGCTGTGGCATTCGAACCCGGCCATCGCGGGGTTGCTCACCGTCTTCCTGCTGTCGCTCGGCGGCTTCCCGCCCACGGCGGGGTTCGTCGCGAAATGGTACGTGTTCAGCGCCGCCGTCGGCGCCGGCCAGTTCAGCCTCGCCATCATCGGCGTGCTGACCAGCGTCGTGTCGGTCTTCTTCTACCTGCGCATCGTCGTGATGATGTACATGTCGGAGAAGCAGGACACGGCCGCTTTGCCGCAGGTGCCGCGGCCGGCCCTGGCCGCGCTCTCGCTGTCGGCGGCTGTCCTCTTCTATCTGGGCGTGCTCCCGGCGCGCGTGATCGAGCTGGCCGCGCGCTCGGTCGCGGGCATGTTCTGAGGAAGAAGACAGGAGACAGAAGAAGTAGCCAGTAGTCAGTATTCAGTATTCAGTAGACGAACACGGACGCGCTGCACGGTGTCCCACTGCTACTGGCCCCCGGCGGGAACGGACGCGTCAATGAACCGCGTGCCGTCCCACCAGCGAACCGTCCTGACCTCGTCAATCGCCGGCGACGAGGGCGGGGCGGAAATCAGCTTCCTCCGCACCAGCGCGTCGGTGGCCGCCTGGAAGCCGTCGTTCAGTGCGGCCTCGAGCGGCCTCAGTTGTGAGTCCAGCGTGTAGATGACTTCGCCCTGGTACTCCCCGACGTCGTGGCCGTGATTGATCCACACCACCACCCGCGAGAATCCGTCGACGTGAACCCGCGTGATGGCGCTCGTGCCGCGAAGCGCCCGCAGCCGCGCGGGCTTGACGAATTGAACGAAGCGATCGGGGCGGCCCGGAGGGCAGTCGTCGCAACGGTAGCGGGCGGAGGCGGAGGGCGCCGCGCTCGAGGGATCGGCCGCATCGAGCAGCGCGAGGCTCGCGCCTCCGGACTCGTTGCTTCTCGCACCGACAAGCAGCACCCGGCGGCCGTCGAGCACCGCGGAGGCCGCCACGGTGATGTACCCGTTGCTCCAGTACTCCGCCGACACCCGCCCGTCCGGTTCGAGGCGCGTCATGACGCTTGGAAACCAGGGGCTGTGGACCGAGACGAGCCAGACGTCTCTCCCGGGCCGGGGACGCGGGACCAGCAGGATCCGGGAGGCCGGGAACGGCGGCGCGAACACGGTGCCGCCGAAGGCGCGCGGCGTCGAGACCGCAAAGGTCCACCGCAGGTCGCCCGCCGAGTCGAAACAGTAGAAGCGGTAATCCTCTTTCCGGCCGTCCGCCGGAATGGTGCGGACCAGGACCTCATTGCGCCCGTCGCCGTCGACGTCGTCGATCCGGACCGAGGCTTCGGGACTGTCGGTCAGGAGCGGTTCAGGCCTGTTGCTGATGGTGAACGGGAACTCATAGTCCCACAACATCTCGCCCGACGCATTCTTCACGATGAGCCGGTTCGCCACCGCTCCCCAGACGGCCACTTCACGGTCCGCGAGGCCGCCGACGCGGCCGCGTGCCAGCCAGGCGATCACCAGCGCCAGGGCCGACACCACCAGCAACGCGGCGGGAATCGTGAGCCGGATGGTGAGTCGTCGCTCTCCGGAGGCCGGCGGCGCCGCCCCGCCAGACGGCGCGTCCGTGCCGTTCTCCGTACCGGGGTCTCCCGCCCGCCGTGCCGCCTCGGCCTCCGCGGTGGCCTTCCAGCGATCGAGCTCCTCGAGGTAGGCGTGAACAAGTTCGGCGCGACCCATGCCGAAGCGGCGGATGGGGAGGCCGAAGTCGCGCTCCCACCGCTGCACCGTGCGCACGCTGCGCCCGAAATAGGTGGAGATGTCTTTCCAGCCGTGGAGCTGCCCTGGGGCGTCGCTGTCGCGAGGGTCAGAAAGCTGAGCCATGACGGCCTACGCCACTGTTCTGAGCCCGTGAACCAGTGCGGCTTCCTCGTCGTCGAAGACCGTGCGCAGGTCGAGCACGAGACGATCCCGCTCGATCCGGGCGATGATCGGCGGTTCGAGCCTGCGCAGCGCGGCCTCGAGGGCCGAGGCGGAAAAGTCCCGTCGGCCCAGGGCGAGCAGCCTCGTGGGCAGCGTCACGCCAGGCGTCGTGCCGCCGCCAATCGTCGACCGGCCGTCCACGATTTCGCAGTCGTACAGCCCCGATGACTCCAGGGCCGCGGCCACCGCCGCAGCCCGCGCCTCGATGGACTCCGGCGTGCGCGTCATCATCCGCAACACCGGCACCGTCTCCAGCGCGCGGCCTGCCGCGTACTCCATGAGCGTGCCAGTCAGCGCGGCGTAGGTCATCTTGTCGGCGCGGAACGCCCGCATCAGGGGATGCCGCCGGATGCGCGCGAGCGGCTCCTGGCGTCCCAGAATGATGCCCGCCTGCGGCCCGCCCAGCAGCTTGTCCCCGCTCACGCAAACCACGTCGACGCCGGAGGCGAGGCTCGCCTGGATCGTCGGCTCGTCCTTGAGGAACCCGTCGAGCCATGCCAGCCCCGCCGCCCGAAGCCCGGCGAGCTCGGCCGCCACGGCGACGCCGCCGGCGAGGTTGCCGCTGCCCAGATCCTCGGCGACGGTCACGCGATGCTGCCTGCCGACCTCGACCAGCTCGGCGAGCGTGGGCTGCTCGGTGAATCCCTCGATGGTGAAATTCGAGCGGTGTACCCGCAGGATGAGCGCCGTCTGACCGGTGATGGCGGCCGCGTAGTCCGACGCGCGTGTGCGGTTGGTGGTGCCGACCTCCTTCAGGATCGCCCCGGACTGCGCCATCACCTCCGGCACGCGGAATCCGCCGCCGATCTCGACCAGTTCCCCCCGCGAGACGACGACCTCGCGCTCGGCGGCGAGCGCGGCGAGAATCAGCATGGTTGCGGCGGCGTTGTTGTTGACCACGACCGCCGCCTCGGCGCCGGTGAGCCGGCACAGCAGCTGCGCGGCATGCGCGTCGCGGTGGCCGCGGCCTCCCTCGGCGAGGTCGTACTCGAGCGTGCTGTAGCGCTGTCCGACCGTCACGACCTGGCCCAAAGCCGCCGGGCTCAGCGGGGCCCTGCCGAGATTGGTGTGCACGATGACGCCGGTGGCGTTGATCACGGGGCGCAGGCTGGACTGGAACATCGCCTGCAGCCGCGCGTCGAGCCCCGATTCGATCAGTGCGGCCGCCTCGTCGGCCGTCGTCGGCCACTCCTGGAGGGCCTCTCTCTCCGGCGGCGCGCCGGCGGCGAGCTGCTGCCGCAGGGCGGCCGCCGCGGCCCGGAGGGCCTCGACGAGCGCCGCATGGCCGTACCGCTCCTGCAGCGCCGCGACGCGCGGGCGCTGGCGAAGCAGTTCGATGGAGGGAATGAGGCGGTAGTCGATCATGACGGTGACTGACTTCTTCCTGTTGCCCGCCTTCGCGCACTCAGGATACCATCAGCTGACTTTCCGCGCCGTGATGGTCATGGCCGGTCCCGACTTCCAGATGGCCGACAGCTCAAGCCGCGCGACGACAGGCCCCCGGCCGCCGGACGTGCCGGGCGCCGCGGAGCCCAGGTTCAGGCCCCGCGATCAGTTCTGGCCGTACGCCGACCTCGAAGAGGAGCCGTCGGAACAGGAACTGGCCGCGCTCGATCCCGACCTCCAGGCCGCGCTGCTCGAGCACCCGCCCGACCGCGCGTTTTCCTGCACGGTGGTGTTCGCGCCGTTCGACGGACCCGACTACGCCGCGTCGCTGGCGCTCTCGAAGGCCGCCGGCGACTATCTCGAAACCGGCAGCGGCGACGGGCTTCGCCACCGCGCCCGGTTCACGCCCGGCCAGGTGCCGGCGCTCCGGGACCTGTGGCGGATCGTCGGGCGCTTCGACACAAGCGAGGTGCTCATCGACGACAGGCCCGTCCCGTACGCGCGCGAGCTCTGGCTGCCCCTCTTCTGGCATCTCCTCCCACGCTAGTGCTCCGCGGATCCGAGCTCGACCAGGCGCTCCGCTCTCTCGAAGCCGATCTGCGCAAGCTCGAGGCCGAGTACAACATGTTCTTCGCCGGCCAGCTGCCGCGGCCGCCATGGGAGACGCGCGCCCACGTCGAGCAGACAGTCAAGCGCCTCGAGCGGACGGGGACCATCTCGGGCACGTACGCTGAGCGCTTCAGGCTGCACACGCTGCAGTCGAGATTCGCCACCTTCGTGGACCTCTGGGATCGCGGCCTCCGCGCGCGCGAGGAAGGGCGGCCGGGCCCCTTCTCACGCAAGGGCCGCAGCGAGCCTGCGGCGAAGCCTCACGGCGATCGCGTCGTGTACGTCACCGTGTTCTCGGATCCGGTGCACGAACTGGATCGCCTCCGCGAGCTGTACGAGCGCATCACCGACGTGCGCCAGGAACTCGGCGAGGCGCAGGTGCCGTTCCACAAGTTCGCCGGACTCATCCGCGACAAGGTCGCCACGCTCAAGAAGCGCGGCGCGCCGGAGGTCGCATTCAGGGTGACCGTCCAGGATGCCAAGATCACCTTCTCGGCGCGAGGCCTGAAGGGCACGCCGGGCGGGTAGCGGATCGCCGCCGGCAGGGCAGCGGCGGGGCTCGTCTCTGTGCGGGGAAGCCGGGGAACGAGCCCGGGGCGGGCAGGCCGCCCCGGGCGAAGTCAGGAAGGGGTCGCTAGATCTTCACGACGTTGCCGGCCTGGGGACCCTTCGGGCCGTCGACGATCTCGAACTCGACCGCCTGGCCCTCTTCGAGCGAGCGGAAGCCGTTCCCGGTGATGGCGGAGTAGTGGACGAAGACGTCGCTGCCGCCCTCACGCTCGATGAATCCGAACCCCTTCGCGTTGTTGAACCACTTCACCTTGCCTGTAATGCGCATGCTGACCCTGCCTTGCCTCTTGTGCGGCGCCGCTTGCGCCGCGCGTCTTGCCAGCCCCCGTCGTGAAGACGGAGGAATTACCGAAACGCCGCTCGTAAAAAGCGGACGGCGCGGGCCCGACCGCGCCTGACGGCATGTTACCGGCCGACTTTGAAGGGTGTCAAGGCGCGGGAACGGCTTATACTCTGTGGCGGCCGCGCCAGCCCGGCGCCGGCCCGGCACAGCCCGCGGGAGCGACCATGCGTGCACTGATCAGCGTGTCCAACAAGAGCGGCCTCGTCGAATTCGCGCGCGGCCTCGTCAGCCGGGGATTCGACATCGTGTCCACCGGCGGCACGGCGAAGGCCCTTGCGGAGGCCGGCCTGCCGGTCCTCCAGGTGGCCGCCGTCACCGGGGCGCCCGAGATGATGGACGGCCGCGTCAAGACGCTGCACCCCTTCGTGCATGGCGGCATTCTGGCTCGGCGCGATCACGCCGGCGATTGCGAGGCGCTGGCGCGCCACGGCATCACGCCCATCGACATGGTGGTCGTCAACCTCTACCCCTTCCGCGAAACGGCCGCGAAGCCGGGCACGACCTTCGACGCCCTGATCGAGGATATCGACATCGGCGGGCCGTCCATGATCCGGGCGGCGGCGAAGAATTTCAAGGACGTGCTCGTGGTGACCTCACCGGACGACTACCTCCGCGTGCTCGCCGCGCTCGACGAGCCGGGCGGCCCGCCGCTGACGGTCCGGTTCGATCTGGCCCGGGAGGCCTTCGCGCACACGGCGAGCTACGACACGGCCATCGCCGTCGAACTCGAGGCTGTCACCGTGCACGAGCGCGAGTGTCGCCGGGCGGCCGAGCGCGACCTGCTGCCCTCGAGGCTCGTTGTCGCCACCGACAGGCACCGCACGCTCCGGTACGGCGAGAACCCGCACCAGCGGGCCGGCTGGTACGTGCCGGCGGGCGTTCCGCCGGCCGGCCTTCCCGCCGTCCTCCAGGGGAAGGAACTCTCGTTCACGAACCTGCTGGATCTCGACGCGGCCGCGCGCATCGCCTCGGAGTTCGCGGAACCGGCGGCGGTGGTCATCAAGCACACGAATCCGTGCGGCGTCGCGACCGGCACCTCGCTGGAGGACGGCTATACGCGCGCGCGCGACGCCGATCCGCTTTCCGCGTTCGGGGGCATCGTCGGCTGCAACCGAGAGATTGACGAGGCGACGGCCCGGGCCATCGCCTCGACCTTCATCGAGGCCGTCATCGGACCCGCCGCGACCGATGCGGCGCTCGGTGTCCTCGGGGCGAAGAAGAACCTCCGCGTGGTCGTCGCACCGCGCCTGTTCGGCGAGGACGCGGGCCGCGCGCCGGGCCTCGGGCGCCTGGACCTGCGGACGGCGCTTGGCGGTGTGCTCGTCCAGGAAGCCGATCGCGTCGCCGAGGCGTGGGAGGAGTGGCCGCGCGAGGGCGGGCCGGAGGTGGTCACGAAACGCGCGCCGTCAGCGGCCGAGTGGAAGGCCCTGCGCTTCGCGTGGCGGGTGTGCGCGCACGTGAAATCCAACACGGTGATTTTCACCGCGGCCGACCGGACGCTCGCCGTCGGCGCCGGGCAGATGAGCCGTGTCGACGCCGTCAACGTCGCGCGCATGAAGGCCGAGTCAGGAGCCGTATCGCTTGCCGGGGCGGTGGCGGCCTCGGACGCCTTCTTCCCGTTCCGCGACGGCCTCGACGCGGTCGTCGCAGCCGGCGCGACGGCGGTCGTTCAGCCCGGGGGCTCCGTGCGCGACGCGGAGGTCATCGCGGCGGCCGACGAGCACGGCATCGCGATGGTCTTCACCCGCCGCCGCCACTTCAGACATTAATCCCGGAGCTCACATCGGTTGAACCCGTTCGCTCCGGGCTCACGCAGGTTAAAGCCTGCGGGCTCCATCCGGCGCGCGGTCGACTCAACTGAGCGCCGGCTCAGGCCCGCGTGCCCTGATCGGGGAACGCGTCCATCAACTCGGCGGGCGAGACCGTCGCGGGGCCGAATCGCCCGACGACGATGCCGGCGGCATGGTTGGCCAGCTGAGCGGCCTCGGCCAGCGACGCCCCGGCGGCCATGCCGAGGGCGAGCGCCGCGATAACGGTGTCGCCGGCGCCGGTCACGTCGGCGACCTCCCGGGCGACCGCGGGGTAGTGCGCCTCGCCGGCCGGGTCCAGCATCGACATCCCGTGCTCCCCGCGCGTGATCAGCACGCCCTGGCAGCCCGCGCGGTCGATGAAGATTTTCGCGGCTCTCCGGGCGTCGCCGTCGTTGCGGATCCGCATGTGGGTGGCCATCTCCGCCTCGTGGTGATTCGGCGTCACCACGGTCGCGCCGGCGTAGTAGTCGATGTGCGGAATCTTCGGGTCGACCAGCACCGGCACGTTGCGGGCTTTCGCGGCGCCGACAACGGCCGCCACCAGCCCCCGTGTCACCGCGCCCTTGAGGTAGTCGGACACGACCGCCACGTCCGCATGCGCGAGCACGTGCAGCGCGCGTTCGATCAGCGCGCGTTCGACCTCGCCGGCGGCCTCCGTGTCGTCTTCGAAATCCACCCGCGCCACCTGCTGGTTCCGCGTCGTCACGATGCGCTGTTTGGTCGTCGTCGGCCGGGCGGGGTCGACGACGAGGCCTTCCGCGCCCATGCCGCCCGTGACGAGCTCTCCGCGCAGCCGGCCGGCCGGTGCGTCGCGGCCGATGAGCCCCACCAGTTCCACACGCCCGCCGAGAGCCCTGATGTTGTGCGCCACGTTGCCCGCGCCGCCAACGCGATACTCGTCGTGGTCGTGCTCGACCACGGGCACGGGCGCTTCGGGCGAGATCCGGCTCACGCGGCCGAAGACGAAATGGTCGAGCATCAGGTCGCCGGCGACGAGCACCGAGATCGAGTGGAACCGTGCGACCAGCGCGCGCGCCCGCTCGGGCGACAGGGTGGGTGAGAGCGTCATTGTCGCACTCCTCGGGTCAGGCGGCGGCCGCCTCGGCGGCCGCGTCGCGTTCGGACGCGAACGGCAGCGTGATCAGGATCAGAAACAGCATCAGGAACTCCGAATCGCCGAAGTTGTGCTCGAAGAGCCCCGCCGCCAGCATGGCCGCGACGGCGCCGAGGCCGCACGCGGCCAGGAACCGATGTCGCCCGGCGCGCCGCCGCAGCGCCCACAGGCCTGCAATCGCGCTCCCGACGAACCAGAGCCAGGCGCCGAGCGCCGGGAGCCCCCGCTCGGCCGCAATCTGGAGCGGCACGTTGTGCAGGTGCGGGTTGACGCGCTCCACCGCCTCGGGGTCGCGGAACCGGATGTACTGGCGCTCGACCATGTTCGGACCCATTCCGGTGAGCGGGTCGGCCGCGATCATGCGGACGCCTTCGCGCATCATCGCGACGCGGTCGCGGCTGGTGGGATCGTTCAGGTTGAACATCGAGTAGAAGCGCTGGGTGACCTGCGGGGGCGCCACGGCAATCCCGACGGCCAGCAGCACCGGGAGCGCGCCGATCAGGCGGAAATCCTTCAGCAGGAGCAGGGACGCGATGCCGACGCTCGCCCCGACCCACGCGCTCCGGGTGAAGGTGAGCGCCAGCGCGACGAGCAGCGCGGGCATCACGAGCGCGGGCCAGACGCGGTCCCGCGTCTCGAACAGCAGGCGCGCCGCCGACGCCGTGGCCGCCAGCATCAGCAGGCCCGAGTACGTCATGTAGTGGCCCATCGACCCCTGGGGCCGCTGCCCGAGATTGTCGTAGTGCAGGATGCCGTACTGGACGATGCCGTACGCGGCCGTAAGGGCGCCGACGGTGATGATGACGTGCACCACCGTGCGGGCGTGCGCGCCGCGGGCGATTTCGTACACCGCCGGGACAATGAGGAACAGCAGCAACTGCTTGCCGTCCACGAAGCTCGCACGCGGATCGACCGAAAACGCCGTCGCCGCCAGCGTGAGCACGGCGTACAGCATCAGCGGGCGGAAAAACGGCGGCGCGGCGAAGCGGGAGCGGCCCGAGGCGAGCATCGCCAGCCATGACAGGAGGACCACCGCCAGCAGCGCCTGGGCGGCGACAATCGAGATCTGCAGCGCCGCGACGAAGCCGAACAGCGACCACAGGGCGATGCGAGTGACGGGCACTTGCTTCATACAGGATCCGCGCCGGACGCCCGGCCCCGCGCCATGGCGCGCTCCGCAGCCATCAGTACCGCCTCCGGGCTGATGCCGCGGAGGCACCGGAAGTCGCCGGGCTCGCACACCCGCTGGTCGCACGGCCGGCACGGCAGATCGCCGGCCTCGACGGCTTCCGTGGCCACCCGCGCGTCCCTCCACGGTCCCCACACGGCGGGCGTCGTCGGCCCGAAGAGGACGACCATCGGTGTGGCGGTCGTGGCGGCGATGTGCGCCGGCCCGCTGTCGCCGCCGAGGAACAGCCTCGCGCGCGCAACAAGGCCGCGCAATTCGCCGAGCCCGAGGTCGCACGCCACCGAGATGGCTGCCTCGTCGGTCCCGCCTCCGATCGCCATGCGCCGCACCGCTTCGGCCCGCGGAGCCTGCGCCGGCCCGGTCGTGAGGATGATACGCCGATTCGGCCGCCCGGCCGCCAGAGCCGCGGCCACCTCGGCGAACGACGCTTCCGGCCATCGCCGGAACTCGTTGCCGGCGCCTACGTTCACGACGATGAGCTCATGGGACGGGCCGATGCCCATTGCGCGGCATCGCGCGTCGGTCCGGCGCAGGGCTTCCTCGTCCTCGTGCATCTCCACCGGGTCGCTCGCCAGCGCCGGAGAGCCGAGATCGGGCACGAGCGCCCGGGCGAGGTCCCACTGATTCTCGACCGAGTGGCGCTCGCGGTGACCGCGCGGCCTCGGCACCCGTGTCGTGTACATCCAGTTCCGGCCGGCGATCGTGTAGCCGACGCGCTCGCGCGCGCCGGTGGCGAGCGCGAGCAGCGAGCTGCGGGGGCCGCCGTGAAAGTCGATGACCGCGTCGAAACGGGACCGGCGCAGCCGCAGGGCCAGCCTGGCGTCTTCTCGCAGCCGTGCGGCGCCGCGGAGAAGCGGCGTCACGATCACCTCGTCGAGGTGCGGGTTCCCGGCAACGACCGGGGCGGCCTGCGACTCGACCAGATACGAGAGGTGGGCGTCGGGCCGCGCGCGCCGGATCGCGCGGATGACCGGGGTCGTCAGCACGACGTCGCCAATCAAACGCAGGCGGATGAGCAGGATCTTCAGGAGGCCCGCCTCAGTCCCCGTCCGGCGACGAATCGATCGTGGCCTCGTCGATGAGCATCACCGGGATGTCGTCCTTGATGGGGTAGACGCGGCGGCAGCGGCTGCACTTGAGCCCCGTGTCGTTGTTGACGAGCACCACCGGCACGTCTTTGCAGGCCGGGCAGACGAGGATCTCGAGCAGTTCAGGGCTGACGGCCATTCAGGGCCTCCTTCACGCCAACAAGTCGTTTCTCCCACCCGCGCGCGACGGCCGGATCCCGCCGCTCGAACGGGCTGTGAAACGCCTGGGAGCACTATAGCAGAGGTGCGCCGCGGCCAGCTGACAGGCCCGGGGGATTGTGAAACAATCGACAGGTGACCCATTTGATTCTGGCCGCGGTGATCGGTGCGGCAGCACCGCCCGCTCCCGCGTGCGTGCTCTCCCCGGAATCGCCGTCCCTTCAGTCCGCTGCACCTGCCGCTCTGCCAATCCCGGCTCCGGCCGGGCCTCGCCAGACGCCGGGCGCTTCCGGGGCCGCCGACCCGGTGGCTGGGGCGTACTACGAGTTCATGCGCGCCCGCCAGCTCGAGGACCGGGGCGACATCGACGGGGCCATCGCCGCGCTCCGGCGGGCGATGACGCTGGACCCGGCGTCGGCGGATCTTCCGGCCGAGCTCGCGGCGCTGTACGCGCGGCAGAGCCGCGTGCGCGAGTCCATCGACGCGGCCGACGCGGCGCTCGCGCTCAACCCGGGACACGGCGAGGCCAATCGCGTGCTGGGGTCCATCTACGCGAGCCTGGCTGAACGCGACCCGGACGGGATCGCGCCGGGGGGCGACCCAATCCCCAATCAACCAATCCCATATCTCGGCTTTTCGCCGTGGCGCCTGAGCAACTCGTCCACTTCCTTCTTCAACTCCATTACCCGCTCCTCCCGATCCAGCGTAGCCGCATA
>JAWOGY010000014.1:0-20044 GCA_046496425.1 Vicinamibacterales bacterium | reverse complement strand
GGGTTCGCCGGTGATGGCGCAGGACAACCAAAAGCCGGAAGGGACTTGGTATGTGAAAGTGCTGTTTGAGAAGACGATGGAGCTGTCTTACCTCCAGAACTTCACCTCAGATGGTCGAACCACGTTGCTCCTTCCGTTCGGGCCGGGGCAGAACGAAGAAGACACTCGTGTCGGCTGCATGGGCGAATACAGAAAGCGGCCAGGACCCGAGGCCAGGGAATACGACTTCACGTTGCGGTGTCTGTACGACCAGGCCTGGGACAGCACTTACGGCGAGATTCGCGGAATACTGTTGATGGACAAAGCGGGCAACAAATGGGGCGCCAGGTTCACCTACTGGGACTGGCTTGCTGGGGAAACAACGGACTGGGGCGGCGAGGGAATCATGATCGCCGAACGCCTGGCGATTAAGCCGCTGCGGTAGCGCAGCCCGCGCCGAACGGCCCGGGTTCAGCCGGGCCGTTCGGTCATGCGGCGCTCCAGTTGACACTCCGTGATCGGGCCGAGGACAATACGGGGCATGGCCGTTTCCCGCATCAGCAAGGAAGACCTGAAGCCGCGGCTCGATGGTGACGAGGCGGGCCGTCCCGTCCTCGCCGATGTCCGGCGGAAGTACGCGTGGGATCACAGCACGCTGAAACTGCCCGGTGCGATCCGCCTCGACCCGAAGGCCCCGTCGGCGGCCGGTCTGCCGAAGGACCGTGACCTGGTGGTGTACTGCTCCGATCCCGACGAGATCACCAGCGTCGAGGTCGCGTCCGGACTGGCGGCCGCCGGATTCCGCGTCGAGGTCCTGAAGGGCGGCCTGCCGGAATGGGTGGCGGCCAACCTGCCGGCGGACACCAAAGACGCCGTCCGGGCGGTGCCGCCTCCGGCGCCCCCTGCTCCGCCGGCGCCTGCCGGCCAGCCCGCCGCCCCCAAATCCTAGCCCGTAGCGGGCCTATGCTATCGTGGTGGGTGGGATGCTGTTTGAAACCGTGCGCACCTGCCTGCTAGCCGCCTCCGCCGCCGCGGTGTTCGCCGCGCCGCTTCAGGTCGCGCCCGCGCCGACCCCGGCCGACCTTGCCCGATCGATCCAGCAGAAATACGACACGATTCGCGACTTCTCCGCGTCGTTCGAGCACCGCTATCGCGGCGGGGTCCTTCGGAAGGAAGCCCTCGAGCGCGGCACGATGCAGGTCAAAAAGCCATCCCGGATGCGCTGGACCTACGAGTCGCCGGAGCGCAAGGTGTTCGTGGCGGATGGCACCCGGATTTATTCGTACTTTCCCGAGGACAAGCAGGTCGTCGTGGCGCCGATGCCGGCGGAAACCGAGGCGACGACGCCGGCCCTGTTCCTATCCGGCCACGGCAGCCTGCCCCGGGACTTCGACGCATCGTTCGCGCCGGAGGCCGATCCCCTGCCTGGCACATACTCCCTGAAGTTCGTCCCGCACCGCCGGGAGGCCGAGTACGATTGGCTGATGCTCGTTGTCGACCGCGGGACCTACCGCCTGCGTAAGCTCATCACCGCAGACGCGCAGGGCGGGCAGTCGACGTTCACCTTTTCCGATATCCGAGAGAACGAGGGGATCCCGGCGAGCGCGTTCCGGTTTACGATCCCCCGGGGCGTCGATGTGGTCACCCATGAACAAGTTCGCCGGTAGGTCATCGCGCCTGGCTTGGGCCCGCCTCTGGTGCATGCTGGCCGCGGGGGCCGCCGTCGCCGCGCTCTCGGCGTGCGCCACGACCGGAAGCATGCGGGAGGCGGGGCGGCAAGCCGAGCGCCTCGAGGATTGGGACCGGGCCGTTGTCGAGTACACGGCGGCCGCGAAGGCCAACCCGCAGGACCAGGAGACACGCCTGGCTCTCGAGCGCGCCAAGCTGCGGGCCACCCAGGTGCACGTCTCGAACGGACGACGCCACGCGTCGGTCGGCAAGCTGGACGAGGCCCTCGTCGAGTACCAGATCGCGTCGCAGCTCTCGCCGGCGAGCACGGAGATCGACGACGCGCTCCGGAGCCTGCGGGGAGCCCTGCGAACCCGCGTGGCGGTGACCACCGACGGCAAGACGCAGCTGCAGTCCCTCATCGAGCGCACGCGCGACCTGCCGCCCGCCGGCCTGGATCTGCCGGCGGACGCGAAGCTTCCCGACTCGCTCGTGTTCCGCGAGGCCAGCACCCGGGACATCTACACGGCGCTCGCGCGCTTCGCCGGCGTCAGCGTTGTCTTCGATCCCGCCTTCCGCGACGCGACGCTCACCGTCGACTTGCGCAAGGTCACGCTGGAGCAGGCGCTCACATCGGTCTCCGCCGGCACCCGCAATTTCTACCGCATCAGCGCGCCGCGGACCCTGACGATCGTGCCCGACACGCCGGCCAAGCGGCGGGAGTACGAGGAGGAGGTGGTCCGCACCTTCTACCTGTCGAACGCCGACCTGAAGGAGACGATCGACCTGCTCCGCATCGTGATCGACGCCCGGAAGATTTCGTCGGTCGCCGGCACGAACGCGATCGCCCTCAAGGACACGCCCGAGCGGGTCGCAGCGGCCGGCAAGCTCATCGCCGCCATCGACAAGGCCCGGCCCGAGGTGATGATCGAGGTGGACGTGCTCGAAGTGGACCGCGGGCGGCTGAAGGAATTCGGCCTGCAGATCGCCTCCCCCGGCTCCCCGGGCATCGACGGCGCCGTGAGCATCAATCGGCCGGAGCTCACCCTGCGCGACCTGCAGACGCTCACCTCCGCCGACGTCTTCCTGACGACGTTTCCTGCGCTCTTCTACCGCCTGCTCAAGACCGACGACAGCGCCCGCATGCTGGCGAATCCGCAGCTCCGGACGGTTGAGGGCACAGCGGCACAGGCACGGTTCGGCGAGCGGGTCCCGGTGCCGAACACCACGTTCCAGCCGATCGCGACAGGCGGCGTGAACCAGCAGCCGGTCACCTCGTACACGTACGAGAACATCGGCGTGAACATCGACATCACCCCGAGGACCCATCACAACGACGAGGTGTCGCTGGCGCTCAAAGTGGAGGTCAGCGCGATCTCGGGCGAAGGGTTCGGCGGCCTGCCGACGTTCGGCAGCCGCTCGGTCAACACCATCATCCGCCTCCGCGACGGCGAAACCAGCGTGCTGGCGGGGCTCATCCGCGAGGAGGAGCGGACGACGATGTCCGGCATCCCCGGGTTGAGCGACATCCCGCTCATCGGCCGGCTCTTCGCGTACAACTCCTCGGAGCGCAAAGAGTCGGACATCATCATCACGCTGACGCCGCATATCGTGCGGGTTCTCGACCTGACGGAAGTTGATCTGCGGCCGTTCCGGGTGGGACGCGACACGGGCGGCCCGATCCTCGATCTCCTCGAGCCGGTCAGGGACCCGCAGCCGGTCGCGCTGCCGAAGCCCATCATCAAATAGAAGGGGCTCGGGGCTAGGCGCTCGGCGCTAGTCAGTTTCGGCGTCAAGCTGGCTTCTCACCCACGCGGCGACAGCCGCGTCCCACTAGCCCCTAGCGCCCAGTACCCAGCCCCTACCTTTGAAGGGCGGCGAGCAGCTTCGCGTGAATGCCGCCGAAGCCGCCGTTCGACATCACGACGACGATGTCGCCATCGCCAACCTCGCGCGCGAGCAATTCGACGATGCCCGCGACATCCGGCACGAAACGGGCGTGCCGGCCGGACGCCGCGAGGTCTTCGACGAGTCGCTCCGGCGACAGGCGCTCGCCGGCCGGCAGCTGCCCGCGGTAGACCTGCGCGATGACGATCTCGTCGGCGGCCGCGAACGAGGCGGCGAACGCCTCCTGGAACACCCGGCGGCATGACGACGCTGAGCGCGGCTCGAAGATTGCCCAGATCCGCGCGCCCGGATGCGAGGCCCTCACGGCGGCCAGCGTCTCGCGCACCGCCGTCGGGTGATGCGCGAAGTCATCGAGCACGGTGACGCCGCGCGCCGAACCCACGGTCTCGAGCCGGCGCTTCACGCCGGAAAACGCCGCAAGGCCCTCACGCATCGTGTCGGCATCCACGCCCACGGCCGTGGCAATGGCCATGGCCGCCAGGGCATTCTTCACGTTGTGCTCGCCGGCCATCCCGATTCTGAACATGCCAAGGGCCGTCCCGTGGTGCTGGACGCGGAATGCCATCCCCCCGGCCGACGACTCGAGATCGTACGCGAACCAGTCGGCCCCGGCCGCCACGCCGAACGTCTCGACGCGCGAACGCGCAATCGCCGCCAGTGCGGCGGCGTCCGGGCTGTCGGCGCCGAGGAGCAGCAGCCCGCTCCTGGGCACCAGGTTGGCCAGCCGGCGGAACGCCAGGCGCACGGCCCCGAGATCCTCGTAGATGTCGGCGTGGTCGAACTCGATGTTCGCGATGACGGCGATGTCCGGGAGGTACTTCAGGAACTTCGCGGTCTTGTCGAAGAACGCGCTGTCGTACTCGTCGCCCTCGATGACGAAGTCGCGGCCCCGCCCAAGCCGGTAGCTCGCGCCCCGTTCGCCCAGGTTGGCGGCGATGCCGCCGACGAGCACGCTCGGGTCCAGTCCGGCGTGCACCAGCAGCCACCCGGCCAGCGCGGTCGTTGTCGTCTTGCCGTGGGTGCCGGCGACGACAATCGACCGCGCCCCCCACAGGAACTGCTCCCGCACGGCTTCGGGGAGCGAGCAGTACCGGATCTTGCGATCGAGCACCTCTTCGACCTCGGGGTTGCCTCGCGAGATCGCATTCCCCACGACAACCAGGTCGAGGTCGTTCGTGATGTGCGCGGCGTCATACCCGCTGAGAATCGGGATCCCCTCCTGCTCGAGGAACGTGCTCATCGGGGGATAGACGTGCTCGTCCGAGCCTCTCACGGCCAGGCCCTTGCGTTTCAGCATCGCCGCCAGCGTCGCCATGGCCGTGCCGCAGATGCCGATGAGGTGGACTCGTGTCACAGGTGCGACCTATCTCGGGGCTCGGGGCTCACGACGACAGCCGACTCCAGGATTTCGACCGACGGTGCCGGACCGGCGGCTACGCGCGTGCGGACGCCGAGCGGCAGCGTCAGCGCGGGACCAATGGTGTGGCCGGCCGGAAGGCCCCAGAGCACCGGCCCGGGGAAGCCGCGCAGGGCGGCGGCCACGACGTCGCGGGCCGTCGCGGAACCGTCCGGTTCGTCACAGCCTGGAAACTGCCCGGCGACCACCGCGCACGCGCGCCCGACCACACCTGAAAACGCGAGCTGCGTCAACAGACGGTCGATGCGGTAGGGGCGCTCGCCAATTTCCTCGAGGAAGAGCACGCAGCCGCTCGGCGGATCGAACGCGTACGGCGTCCCCATCGACGCCGCCAGTTGCGTGAGGTTCCCGCCGTACAGAGGCCCGACGGCCTCGCCGGCCGAGAGCACCTCGAGCGCCGGCGCCGCAAGCAAGCCGAGCGGCTCGCCCCGGGTGAGCGCGCGCACGAACGTCGACTCGTCGTACCCGGCTGGTCCGCCGTCAAGGCCGGCGGCGACGCACGGCCCATGCAGCGCCGCGATGCCGCAGCGCGTCGTCAGGAACGCGAGCAGCGAGGTGATGTCGCTGTAGCCGACCAGCAGTTTCGGGGAGCGCCGCATCGCGTCGACCGGCAGGTACGGCAGCAGCTCCACGCTGCCGTATCCGCCCCGGACCGTCAGGATGGCCGAGATGCCAGGGTCCAGCCACGCCGTCATCAGCACCCGGGCCCGCGCCGCCGCGTCACCAGCGACGTACCCGCGCCTGTCGAAGACCGCGGGGTCGAACACCGGCTCGAAGCCCAGCCGGCGCACTTCGCCGACGCCAGCCTCGAACGCCTCGCGGGGAAACGGGCTCGCGGGCGCGATGACCGCCAGGCGATCACCGGGCCGGACGGCCGGAGGCTTCAGCGTCGGCGCATCACGCATACTGCCGCATCTCCTCCGCAATCGCCTGGTGGGCCTCGCAGCCGATCATCTCGCGCCAGGCGTTCGACGGGCGCCCGGCCCGGTGCGGGCCTGCCGCGTAGATGGCCTTGAGACGCGCGTGGCGGGCCACCGAGGCCTCGGCCTGCGCGAACGGGAGCGTGCCGTCCTCGTACGCGTGAACCAGCGCCTCGAGCGCCGCCGCCTGTTCGTCGTGATCCGGCTCGCACAAGAGCGCCGCGTCGTGGCCCGCGGCAATGGCCCTGACCGTGGCCTCCGGCAGCGGATAGCGAGCCGAACACCCCTTCATGCTCAGGTCGTCGGTCAGGATGAGGTTGCCGAAGTGCAGACGCTCCCGCAGCAGACCCGTGACGATTGGGCGCGAGAGGCTCGCGGGCTCCTTGTCGTCGAACGCTGGCACGAGGACGTGCGCGACCATCACGGCGGCCACGTCCTTGTCGATGGCGGCCCTGAACGGCACCCAGTCCACTGCCTCGAAGCGATCCGGCGGCAGGTCGAGCACCGGCAGACCGTGGTGCGAATCGACCGAAGCGTCGCCGTGGCCTGGGAAATGCTTCCCGCAGGCGGCGAGCCCCTCGCCCTGGAGCGCCTCGATGATGACGGCGCCCATGCGGGCCACCAGTTCCGCTCCGGCCCCGAAGGCGCGGTCGCCGATCGCCGGGTTGTCGGCACAGGTCAGCACGTCGAGCACCGGCGCGAAGTCGAAGGTGACGCCCACCGAGGCGAGCTCCCGGGCCATCGCCCGCGCGAACCGCGCCGCCAGCGCGTCGTCTCCGGAACGCCCGAGGGCGGCCATCGGCGGCCACTCAGTGAACGGCCGCCGCATTCGGGCCACCCGCCCGCCCTCCTGGTCCACGGCCACCCAGGCCGGCACGGACTCGCAGAGGCGGGCGCCGTCGAAGGCGAGGCCGGCCACCTGCTCGGGACTCTCGACGTTGCGCCTGAACAGCACGATGCCGCCGATGTCGAATTCCCGTGCGAGCGAGCGCAGTTCAGGCGGAATCGCGAACCCGTCGAACCCGAGCATGACGAGCTGGCCGAGCTGGCGGCGGAACCCCAAAGAGGACATGGGAATCCCATTATAATGACGCGCATGGACCCTGTCGCCGAGATCAAGCGCCTCTATTACGCTACGACGCGTGTCACCGTGCAGCGCGACCTCGAGAAGGCCGTCGCGCTGCTCAAGACGCTGAAGACCGAAGAGGAGCGCGAGCGCGTCTCGGTGTTCATGGACGGGCTGTCGCAGATGCGGTCCGAGTGGGGCGTTCGTCCGGCGAAAGGCGACCCGGTCACCACGCGTAAGCAGCCGGATCGCCGGAAAGCTCCGCGAACCTCCGGCAGCAAGCCGAAACGCTAGCCCCGCCGGCTCTTGCCGGCCTGAAGGGCCTTGCGGGCCAGGATCTTCACCGGCTCCGCGATGTTGCGATCAAGCGACAGCATGCGCACGTCCTTCTCGACGAGGCGGCTCACCAGTGTCAGCGACACGGCAATCGGCGCCTTGGGGTTGAACGCGAGCGATCGGACAACCGCGTAGCTCTTGGTCCAGGCGCGGGTCGTGCCGATCACGCGCAGCACGTCCTCGGACACGTTGGCCATCTTCGCGTAGGACTCGATCTCCCGTTCGTTGACCTTCGGGCTGCTGAGCACGGCGAGCGACACCAGCTTATTGGGATCGCGGATCAGGATCGTGCGCTCCTCGCGGGCCCCGCGCATCGCCGCCTTGATCTTCTCCGACACGGTCATCAGCGCGAGGCGCTGAATGGTGGCGAGCCGCCTGGCCTCTCCGCTCTCCCCGTCCTCTGCGCCGCCGGCGTCGTGCTCCGCCTCGACGTCAAGCAGCGGCTCGTCCGAGATCGGGATCTCCTCGAGAACAGGCGTGATTCCGCGGCCCTCGAAGAAGTCCCGGATCTCGCGCGCGACGTCGGGCCGGCCGATGAAGCGCGCGAGGTCCAGCACAGGGATCCGCGCGATGGTGGCTTCTGCCGCGGCGCGAATCGCCGGATCGCCGTCGGTCGAGAGGAGCACGAGGAGGCCGAGCTGCTCGTGGGCCCGCGGCGCGAGCACGCCTTGCGCCGCCATCATGCGGATGTCGGGCGCGACCTCTCCCCGCCTGAAGCAGTCGAGCAGCGGGGTGCGGTAGAGCGACTCCATGAAGGCCTAGCGGAGAAAGCTCTCGAAGCCGGAGACGGGGATCGACTGGGTCACGACCTCTCCGGTGGCGCCGAGCGCGCGGGCAGGCCGGCCGTTGAGCGTCATCGAGAGGGCGCCGGCGTTGCCGGCCGTCAACGTGATCGACCGCTGGACGGCGAACTCGATCCGCTCGCCGGCGGCAGCCGTCCGCGACGGCGTGCGCGAGCCGTCGACGCTCACCGAGATCCAGCACGCGTCGTCGAACGTCAGCTGGACCACCAGGGGCACCTGCCGGGCCGCCTCCGGCCCGGCCGGCGCCAACGGCACTTCAGTCCTGGCCGGCTCGATCGCCGCCGCCGGCGGAGCCGGCTCGGTCACCGCCGCCTGGTGCTGCGGGAAGACTGGAAGCGCCGAACTCGCCGCACCCGCCGGCGCCTTGCTGGCGTCGGGTTCCGCCGCGGGGGATCCCGCCCTGAAGCGCGAGTAGTAGAGGAACGCGAGAATGGCCACGAGCAGGGCCACGCCGAGCAGCCGCACGAGCACGCGCACCACGCGCCGCCGCTGTTCGAAGCTCTCCACCTCGACGGCGCGAGTCGTGGAAGGCATCTCGTCGGCACCCGATTCGTCCGGGAACGCGGACACGAAGTTGGCCACCGCCACGTCGGGGTCGAGGCCGACCTCGTGGGCGTAGGCCCGCACGAACGCGCGGGAGAAGATCCCGCCCGGGAGTTTGCTCGGGTCGTTGCGTTCGAGGCACTCGAGCACCCGCGCCGAGATCTTCGTCGTTTCGGCAAGTTCCTGCAGGGTCACGCCGCGATGCTCACGCGCCTGCCGCAGAAACGTGCCGAAGTCGACCGGACGGTCCTCAGCCATGGTCATCGCCAGTCTGTTCTTCGGTCGCTCGTCCCGTGACATCGGGCCTCATGTTAGGGAACCGCTCGGGCCGCTGTCAAACACCACCCGCCGGGCTTTGCGCGCCGCGCGTTACCGGGGCCGCAAGCCGAACAGCGCGGCCAGCTCCGCCATGGCGGCCCACAGGTTGATGATCCCGAGGCCGGACACCGCGCCCCGCACGAGGTTGCTGCGCGTCACCTCGGCGAGCGCCGGCCAGAGATCGAGGAAGTAGTTGCGGTCCCAGAACGGCGACCACGGCACGACGAGCAGCACGAGCCCCACCTCGATGAAGTACGCCAGAAAGAGCAGGCGGCCCAGGACGCTCACGTGCGGCCCTTCTCCGGGCCGGCGGGGCCGGATTGCCGCCGCGACAGGCCGGCGATCCTCTCCGCGACGTCGCGGTAGCCCGGCGACGCCGCCAGCAACTCGATGAACACGGCCAGCGCCCGGGCGTCTTCATCCGATGCGTCGAGCACGTCGCCAAGCTCGTAGAGCAGTCCGTGCGAGGCCTCGGCCGTCGGCGCCGGCGCCTCAGCCGCCCGCTCCAGCCACTCGACCGCCTCGGGGAGGCGCCCTTCGTCGCGCGCGATCCGCGACAGCATCGACGCCGCCCGGAAACGGAACAGGGGGTCTCGCGCCGCCGTCCTGAGGCACGCGGCGGCGGACTCAATCTCGCCGCGGTTGAAGTGCTCGCTCGCCTGATCGTAGGCCAGCGCGGCGCCGATCCCCTCGAGGCCCCGCCCGCGTTCCTCCCGCAGATCCTCGAAGAAGCCGTCGAGCCCCTCTGGATGCTCCCGGGGTGCCTGCGCGGCCGGCCCTCGTACATGGCCGCCGGATTGGCCGAGCAGGTCGTCGAGGTCCCCGCTGAGGTCAATCTCGAACACCTCGCGATCCGGCAGCGCGGCTCCCGTCGAACCTCCCCCTGTCGCCGCGTCCCGTGCTGACTCCGGCGGCGCCGCGCCGCTCACGGCCGGCGCGCCCGCCGGCTCCGGCCCGAGGCCGACGTCATCCGGCGGCGTCACGGCGACATTACTCGACGGAACGGGCGTGGCCCACGCCGACGGCTCTGCCGGCATGTCCGCCTCCGACAGATCTTCCGCCAGCAGCGCGGGAGGCGCCTTGACGAGACCGAAGTCGCCGGCGTCTTCCGGCGAGGTGAGGCGCCGGACGCGCGAGCGGACCTCGTCCTCGCCGCCGGCGAACCCGAGGCCTGCCATCGCGCGACCGAGGCGCTGTACGTGGCTGGGGTCGTCCGGGCGCGCCACAATCAACTGCTCGGCGAGCAGGCGCGCGCGCTCGAAGTTGCCAAGGGCGAGATGCGCGTCGGCCAGCTGGACCTGGGCGCGATAACGCTGGTGTTCGTAGAAGGTCTGGCCGCAGACGTCGATGAGCGCTTCGAGGGCGGCGACATGCCCGGGCACCACGGCCAGGAACCGCTCGAGGGCGTCGAGCGCGAGGTCGCTGTCCCCGCCGGCTTCGGCGAATCGGACCACCGTCTCCACCACGGCGAATCCGATCTCGGGCGACCCGGGGCCGATGTCGCACCCGAGTTCGATTCCCGGCGCCACCAGATCGTCGCGGCCCGCGAGACAGCGGCGGAGCGCATCGCGCCCCGACGCGAAGTCGCCCGTCCGGAACTCGATTTCCGCCAGCGCGAACTGCACGGCCGGCTCGGCAGTTGAGGCCACGGGGGCCAGCACCTCGCGCGCGCGCTCGAGATGCTGACGGGCCATGGCTGCCCTCGCGAGCTGCACGCGTGCCTCGAGGTCGCCCGGGTCGGCGGCGATCGCCTGATCGAGCGCGTCGAGCGCGTCGCGGTCGCGCCCGGCGCGCGTGAGCCCGCCCGCGACGGCACGCCAATGCTCGGCGCTTCGTGCCGCCTCGCGAGCCGCGTCCAGGTCGCCGGTGTCGACGAGGGTTTTCACCAGCAGGTCGCGGGAGGCCGCGTCGCTGGGGTCCTGTTCGAGCGCGGCCCGCCAGCAGCGCACGGCGTCGGCTACCTTGCCCGCGCCGAGGAACGTCTCGCCGGCCGCGCGCCACTGCCCCGCGGCTCCGGCCGGATCACCGAGGTCGGCGAACATCCGGGCGCTCTCGAACCGGCCGGCGGGGTCGGCGGGGTCGATGTTCGCGTAGGCGCGGGCCGCCTCGGCCGCGGCGGCCGCGTCGCCGCGCCGGAGCCTCTGCTGGAACAGCGCCTGGAGCTGCATCCGTGCATCGGCCGTCAGGCCCTGTTGCGCCGAAAGCTCCGCCGTGCGGCGCAATGCCGCGTCGTCATCCGGCTGGATCTTGACGATTTTCTTGTAGAGCGCCGAGGCCTTCGCCACGAAGCCCTCGCGCGCCAGGTGTTCGGCGATGCGCGCGTATTGGGCCACCGCCTGCTCGATCTGGCCTGCCCTGACGTGGAGATCGCCCAGCAGGTTCGCCATGGCCCAGTCCCCCGGCTGTTCCTCGGCCAGGCGGGCGTACTCGGCGATGGCCGCGTCCAGACGACCCTGGCGCAGCAGCTTCTCGGCTCTCCTGAGGGTCTCGTCGCGGTCCATGGGCCGGCCGATCAGAATCCGGGCGGCGGCTCGCCGCCCGACGCGATCTTATCAAACAGCGATGCGGGCCGGAACGAGCGGCGGTGATGGCACGAGTACCCGAAGCGCTCGACCGCGGCCAGGTGTTCGGGCGTGGCGTAACCTTTGTGCCGCGCGTACCCGTAGCGGCCGTCCTGCCCGTCGAGCTCCACCATCAGCCGGTCGCGGTGGACCTTGGCGAGAATCGAGGCGGCGGCGATCGACGCGCACAGGCGGTCGCCGTGAACGATGCCGCGCTGGGCGACGGTCAGGCCGGGAATCCTGAACGCGTCGACGAGCACGACGTCCGGCTGGGGCGAGAGGCGCATCACCGCGCGCCGCATGGATTCGAGCGACGCCCGGTGAATCGCGAGTCGGTCGATATCGCCCGGCCCCACCTCCCCGACGGCCCATGCGAGCGCGCCTCCGCGAATCAGCTCCGCGAGGCGCTCGCGCTCGGCCGGAGGCACGAGCTTCGAGTCGGCGAGCCCGCGAATCGGGCGGTCCGCCATGAGCATGACCGCGGCGGCCACGACCGGGCCCGCGAGGCAGCCCCGGCCCACCTCGTCGACGCCGGCGAGGTGGACGAATCCGGCGCGCCCGAGGGCATCCTCGAAGTGCCGCGTGGCCTCCACCCGCCCCATGGGATACGTGCCGTTCCGCGTGAGGCTAGGCCGGGCGCCTGGCTTCCTTCATGCGGGCGGCCTTGCCCTTGAGCTTGCGCAGGAAGTACAGCTTCGCACGCCGCACCTTGGCCGACCGGACGACCTCGATCCGGTCGATGATCGGCGAGTGCAGCGGGAAGATGCGCTCCACGCCCTGGCTGAACGACACCTTGCGCACTGTGAAGGTCGCGCGGGCCGCGCCGCGGTGCTGGCCGATCACGATGCCCTCGAATATCTGGATGCGCTCCTTGTCGCCCTCGCGCACCTTGACGTGCACCCGAACCGTGTCGCCCGTCCGCATCGCGGGCCGCTCGGCCAGCTGCGCTCCCTCGATTGTCTCAATCGCGCCCATCGTCCGCTCCTCTCTCGTCCTTCAACGCGCGCAGGATCTCGCGCTCTTCGTCATCCAGTTCCGCCGACAACAGCAGCTCGGGCCGCAAGGCCAGCGTCCGCGCCAGCGACTCCCGCTTTCTCCAACGCCGGATGTCGGCATGGTTGCCCGACAGCAGCGCGTCCGGCACCCGCAACCCCCGGAACTCGGCCGGCCGGGTGAAATGCGGGTAGTCCAGCAGGCCCCGGCTGAACGAGTCCAGCTCGACCGACGCCTCGTCGCCCACCGCCCCCGGCAGCAGCCTGACCACCGCGTCGACGATCACCAGCGCCGGCAGCTCGCCGCCGGACAGCACGTAGTCGCCCACCGACAACTCTTCCGTCGCCAGCGCCGACCGCACGCGGTCATCGACGCCCTCGTAGCGGCCGCACAGCACCACGACGCGCCGGAGGCCCGCGAGCCGCTCCGCCTCGCGCTGCGTGAAGCGACGGCCCTGCGGCGACGTCAGGACGACGGCATCCACCCGGTCGTCGCCCCTGATCGCGTCCACGGCCCTGAACAGCGGCTCCGGCTTGAACACCATGCCGGGCCCGCCGCCGTACGACACATCGTCGACCGACCGGTGCCGATCCGTCGTGTAGTCGCGCAGGTCGTGCACCCGGACGTCCACGAGGCCCCGATCGATCGCCCGCCGCACGATGCCCTCGCCGAGCGGACCCTCGCACAGGCGCGGGAAGATCGTGACCAGGTCGAATCTCACGCCGGCCCCTCCCCGCGCGCGCGCCGCGAACGGGCCGTGTCGTTCAGTCCCAGCAGGCCATCGGGCGCCGTGACCACGATGCGCCGGGCGGCGGTGTCGATGACCGGCACCATCTCGCTCGCCAGCGGAATCAGTTCCTCGCCGCGCGGCGTCTCCACCACGAGCCGGCTCGCCTCCCCGCTGCCCTCGACCCTCACCACCTCACCGACCGCGTCGCCGCCCGGGGTCTCGACCCGGCAGCCGACGAGGTCGTGGTGGTAGAACATGCCCGGCGGCAGGCCGGCCAGTTCACCGGCGGGGATCCGCAATTCGAGCCCCACCAGGGTTTCGGCGTCGTCAATCGACGCGAACCCCTCGAAGCCAACCACCGGCCGGGCCTTCATGAAGAAGACCGACCGGACCGCCAGCGACCCAATCTCCGCGCTCCGGCGCACGAACACGCGGTTGCCCGGGGCGAATCGCTGCTCGGGGAAGTCGGTTTCCACGTTCAGGATCACGTCCCCGCGCCGGCCGTGGGGGCGCGCAACGCGCGCCACCACGACGAGATCGTCCCAGGCCTCCATCTAGCGCTGACCGTGCTCGTCGCGGAACTCGACGCTCGCGCGCATCCCGTCCCGCTCGGCCGTGGCAGCGACCAGCGTGCGAATCGCCGTGGCCGTGCGGCCCTGCCGGCCGATGACGCGCCCGAGGTCATCGCCCGCCACGGCCACGTCGATGACCGCGCCGTCCCGGCGCTCCGACTCCGTCACGCGCACCGCCTCGGGCCGGTCCACCAGCGCGCGCGTCACGGTCTCGGCCACGTCGCGCGCGCGGCTCACTGGGTGGCGACGGCGGCCGCAGCGCTCGCGTCGGCCGCCGGCTCCTTGTGCTTCTTGAGCAGGCTCTTCACGGTGGCGCTCGGCTGCGCCCCCGCCTGCAACCAGTGGGCGACGCGCTCGCGGTTCACCTTCAGCGTCGCGGGCTGCGTCTTCGGGTTGTAGTACCCGAGGCGCTCGAGTTCGCGGCCATCGCGCGGCGTCCGCGCCTCGGTCACCACGACGCGGTACGTGGGCTGCTTCTTCGCTCCGATCCTCGTCAGACGGATTACCAGCATGTCACTCCTTCACCGCAGGGCCGTCAGGCCCCGTCTCCCGGGCCTTCAGGCCCCCAGGCCGCGCCCCTTGAGCATGGCCATCGCTTGCCGCATGCGCTTGCGGCCGCCGCCGCCGGCACCGACGCCGCCGACTGCCTTCAGCATCTTCCGCATCTGCTGGAACTGCCGAATCAGGCGATTGACGTCCTCGACGGTCGTGCCGCTCCCCTTCGCGATCCGCCGCCGGCGGCTGCCGTCGATGATCTTGAAGCTGCGCCGCTCGGCGGGCGTCATCGAGCCGATGATCGCCTCGAGCCCGTCCAGTTGCGCCTCGTCCGGCTTCGCGTCGCCGAGCTGCTTCAGGTTGCCCATCCCGGGCAGCATGCCCAGCACCTGCTCGAGCGGGCCCATCCTGCGCAGCGTCTTCAGCTGGGCGAGGAAGTCCTCCAGCGTGAAGTCGTCGGCCCGCAGCTTCTGCCCGAGCCGCTCGGCTTCGTCGCGATCCACCACCTGCTCGGCGCGTTCGATGAGCGACAGCACGTCGCCCATGCCGAGCAGCCGCGACACGAGGCGGTCGGCCTGGAACGGCTCGAGGTCGTCGAGGCGCTCGCCGACGCCGACAAACGCGATCGGCACGCCGACCACCGCCACGACGGACAGCGCCGCGCCGCCGCGCGCATCGCCGTCGAGCTTCGTCAGCACGACGCCCGTCACGCCCACGCGGCGGTTGAACTCGCCCGCGCTCTTGATCGCGTCCTGCCCCGTCATCGCGTCGGCGACGTAGAGGGCGTTGGCCGGCTCGACGGCGTCGCGGATGGCCGTGAGCTCCTGCATCAGCGTGTCGTCGATGTGCAGGCGGCCGGCGGTGTCGACAATGACGAGGTCGAAGCCGAGCTGCCGGGCCTCGGTGAGCGCGCCGGTCGCGCGCGCCACGGGGTCCGGCTCCCCCGCCGGGTCGAACACGCGCAGGCCGGCCTGCCGTCCCAGGACGTTGAGCTGCTCGATGGCGGCCGGCCGCCGCACATCGGTCGACACGAGCAGCGGATGCCGGCCTTGACGCACGAGCCACTTCCCGAGCTTGGCCGCCGCCGTCGTCTTGCCGGCGCCCTGCAGGCCGAGCAGCAGGATGGCCTGCGGGCTCGACTTCGACGGGCGCAAGCCGCCCTGCGCGTCTCCGAACAGCGCAATCAGTTCGTCGCGCACGATCTTGACGACGTGCTGGCCCGGCGTCAGGCTCCGCGCCACGTCCTGTCCGACGGCGCGCTCGCGGACGCGATCGATGAACGCCTTGACGACCTTGAAGTTGACGTCGGCCTCGAGCAGCGCCATCCGGATCTCGCGGAGCGCCGACTCCACGACAGGCTCCGACAGCCGCGCTTCACCGCGAAGCGTCCGGAACACCCCCTGGAGCCGTTCACTGAGCGAATCGAACATAAGTACAGTCGTACTGCGCCCGGATGCCGCCGGCGCCGGCGGGCCGCCTGAAGCGGTCCAGACGGGCTGGCCGGCATCACGCGCTATGGCGCAAACCCTTATGGTAGCGTTGTTTGTGCGGAGGAGTCAAATACGGGGACAGGCCCCTATTTCGGCGAAAAAAGAGCCTGTCCCCTTTTCACACCGACGTCAGCCGGTGCCCGAGCTTATCCTTCTTGGTCTTCAGGTAGCGGCGGTTCGAGTCGGTGGCCGGGATTTCGATGGGCACCGTCGTCGATACCGAGAGGCCGTAGCCCTCGAGCCCGACGAACTTCCGGGGGTTGTTCGTCAGCAGGCGCATCGAACGGACGCCGAGGTCGCTCAGGATCTGGGCGCCGATGCCGTAATCGCGCTGGTCCGGCTTGAAACCGAGTTGCTCGTTGGCCTCGACCGTGTCGAGACCCTGTTCCTGCAGCGCGTACGCGAGGATCTTGTTCGACATGCCGATGCCCCGCCCCTCCTGGTTGAGGTAGAGCAGCACGCCCCGCTCCTCGGCATCGATTCGCCGGAGCGCCGCCTCGAGCTGGTCTCCGCAGTCGCACCGGGCTGAATGAAACACGTCGCCGGTCAGGCACCGGGAGTGGACCCGGACCAGCACGTCGTGCCCCTCGCCGAGGTCCCCGCGGACCAGCGCGACGTGTGTGTCGCGGTCGGTCACGCTCTCGTACGCGAACACGCGGAACCGGCCGTACCGCGTGGGCAGATCGGCTTCCCCGATGCGCCGCACCATGCGCTCGGTGCGCATCCGGTACTTGATGAGATCCGCGATCGTGATCATCAGGATCCCGTGGCGCTTCGCGAAGCGGGCCAGTTGGGGCACGCGCGCCATGGATCCGTCTTCGTTCATGATCTCGCAGATGACGCCCGCCGGGTACAGCCCCGCGATGCACGCCAGGTCGACGGCGGCCTCGGTCTGGCCGGCGCGGACGAGCACGCCGCCATCTCGCGCGCGCAGCGGGAACATGTGCCCGGGGCGCGCCAGGTCGGCCGCCGTGGTCGCCGGGTCGATGGCCGCCGCCACCGTCGCGGCCCGATCCGCCGCGGAGATACCCGTGCTCGTGTGGTGCCTCGCCTCGATCGACACGCAGAACGCCGTCTCGAACCGCGCGGTGTTCTGCGTCACCATGAGCGGCACTTCGAGTGCATCGAGGCGGGTGCCGGTCATGGGCATGCAGATGAGGCCCCGGCCGTGGCGCGCCATGAAGTTGATGACGTCCGGCGTGACGGCCGAGGCGGCAATGGTCAGGTCCCCCTCGTTCTCCCGGTCCTCGTCGTCGACCACGATGATCATGCGCCCGGCGCGGATGGCCTCGACGGCGTCTTCGACCCGGGCGAAGACATGGGCCGGCCTCGACGGACGCCGACGGTGCACCGGACGGCCGCTCATGGCAGCGGAAGCGGCGCGCGGCCGCCGTCCGGCCACATGCCGGTCAGTTGGGCGACGCGGACGACGTACTTTCCGATGACGTCCACTTCGAGATTGACCCCGTCGCCGGGGCGACTCGCCTGGAGATTGGTGTGCTCCCAGGTGAAGGGAATGATCTGCACGTCGAATTCGGCCTCGCGCAGGGTGGCGACCGTCAGGCTGATGCCGTCGACGGCGACGGATCCTTTCGGTATGAAGTACGGCGCCAGGCCGGCATCGAAGCCGACGGTGATCCACCAGAACTCGCCGTCGACGCGGACGGCCTCGAGCACGCCCTTGCAGTCGACATGACCGAGGACGAAGTGGCCGCCCATCCGCCCGTCGGGCCGCAGCGGCCGCTCCAGGTTGACCAGCGCGCCCGGGGCGAGATCGCCAAGCGTCGTGACGCGCGCGGTTTCCGGCCCGATCTCGGTGACGAAGCGGCGCGCGTCCTGGCCGACCACCGTCAGGCAGACGCCATTGACCGCGATGCTGTCGCCGTCGTGCACGTCGCCGGCGATGGCCGTTTCAACCAGGAGCCGGTAGCCGCCTTCGATGGGTTCAAGGGCCTCGACCCGGCCCGTCTGCTCAATCAGTCCAGTGAACATCGGCTTCGATGATGATGTCGGCCCCGCAGGGCTGCACAGAGACAAGCCGCCAGGAGGCGAACGGCGCCACCCCACGCTCCACCCATGGTACTCCGGCTTCGCCCAGCGCGCGAGGGGCCACGACCAGGCGGACCGCATCGACAGCGCCTTCGCGCCAGAGCGCTTCCTGCAGCGTCGGCCCGCCTTCGGCGAGCACGGACTGGATGCGCATGGACACGAGCAGGCGCAGCGCGTCGGTCAGCCCTCCGGCCACAGGCACCACCAATGCCCCGGCCGATTCGAGCGCGCGCGCGGCCCCGTCGGGCGCGCCGGGCGCCGTCACGATGATCACCGGGCCCGCCCCGAGCGTCGTGAGCACGCTTGCCGACACCGGCGTCCGCAGGCGGCGATCGAAAATCACCCGCGCGAGAGGGCGGCTGCGATACACGCCGCGCGCGGTGAGGAGCGGGTCGTCCGCCAGCAGCGTGCCCGATCCGATCGCCACCGCGTCCACCTCGGCGCGGATCGCGTGCGTCTGCCGGTCGGCCGCCGGGCCGCTGAGCCGCGTGGAGGCGCCCGGCGCGGCTGCCACCCGCCCGTCGAGGCTCGTCGCGGCCTTCACCGTCACGTACGGCCGGCCGCGCCGCATCGCGCTGAAGAAGGGCCGGTTCAGCCGCCGCGCCGCCGATTCGCAGGTGCCCACATCGACGCGTACCCCGGCCTGGCGCAGCCGCAGGAAGCCGCGGCCGGCCACCAGCGGATTGGGATCCTCGACGGCGGCCACGACGCGGGCGACGCCGGACTCGAGGATCCGATCCACGCAGGGCGGCGTGCGCCCGGTGTGGCTGCACGGCTCGAGCGTGCAGTAGAGTGTCGCGCCGCGGCTGGCGGTGCCGGCTTCCCTCAAGGCGTGGACCTCGGCGTGAGGCTCTCCCGCGCGCTCGTGATATCCGGCGCCGGCGACCACGCCGTCCTCTGTGACCACGACGGCGCCCACGAGCGGGTTCGGCGTGGTCCGGCCGCGGGCGCGGCCGGCCAGAACGAGCGCGCGCTCCATGTAGGCCGCATCGGTCAGCACAGCGCTACCAGCTCTGCTCGAAGAGGCCGTCGACGTACTCCCGAGCCGAGAACGGCACCAGGTCCGCGATGCCCTCACCGATCCCGACGTACCGGATCGGCAGGCCCAGATCGTGGGCGATGGCCACCGCCACACCGCCTTTCGCGGTGCCGTCGAGCTTGGCCAGCACGATGCCGGTGACGCCCGAGCAGGCCATGAACTCGCGGGCCTGCGCGAGCCCGTTCTGTCCGACGGTCGCGTCGAGAACAAGGAGCACTTCATGCGGCGCGCCGGGCACCTCCCTCGCGGCGATGCGATGGATCTTCTGCAGTTCCTGCATCAGGTTCGTCCGCGTATGGAGCCGGCCGGCGGTATCGACGATGATCGGGTCAAGGCCCCTCGCCTTGCCGGCCGCCATGGCGTCGAAGACCACCGAGGCGGGGTCCGCGCCGTCACGCGCGCGCACCACGTCAACCTCCGCCCGGCCCGCCCAGATCTCCAGCTGCTCGACGGCTGCGGCCCTGAACGTGTCCGCCGCGCACACCAGCGGCTCCGCGCCCTGAGATTTGTACAGGTGGGCCAGCTTCGCGACCGTCGTTGTCTTCCCGGTGCCGTTCACGCCCACCACCAGCACTACGGTCGGCGAGCCTGTCCGGGGTGGCGCGCCGCCGGAGCCTTCCAGAATGGCGAGGAGCTCGTCTTTGACGAGCTCGCGCAGGGACTCGCCGCGGCGGACGCGGGCCTGAACGGCCGAGACGATGCGGTCCGCGGCCGCCACGCCGACATCCGCGGTAATCAGGAGCTCTTCGAGGGCGCCGGCCGTGTCGGCGTCAACCTGCCGCGTGCGCCGCTCGGGCGCGTCGGCGGCCCGCGCGATCTCGTCAAATCGCCCGAACAGCTGCTGCGCCGTGCGCCGCAGCCCTTCCCGCACCCGTCCGAACACGCCCATCAGGGCATTCTATCATCCACCCTCGGGCTCACCTCGCTGCGGCCTGAGCATCAGGTCCTCGAGCGCCTCGCGTGGAGTTTTGTCTCCAGCCAGCACCGCCGCCATCTGTTCGGTAATAGGCAACTCCACCCCGAAGCGCGCGCCGAGCGCGAGCGCGGCGCCGGTCGTCTTCACGCCCTCCGCCACCATCCGCATGCCGGCCAGCACCTCCGCCAGGGGGCGGCCGTGCGCGAGCTCGATGCCGACGTGCCGGTTGCGGCTGTACGGG
>JAWOGY010000319.1:0-22675 GCA_046496425.1 Vicinamibacterales bacterium | reverse complement strand
CGACCCTTTCCTGCATTGCCTTTGAGGCTCTCAGCACATTCCTCCGGACAATAAGGTAAACCTTTTTAGGCCGGCACCGCGGCGTGCAGACCCTCGAACCCGCCAAGCCTCGAGAGGCCGACCGGGACCAGGACGACCGAGAAGATGATGATGAGCACGCCCTGGATGCCGTCCGTGATCGCCGCGGCCCGAAACCCGCCCACCATCGTGTAGGCGCCGACGACGAACGCGTAGACGAAGAAGAACCAGATGGGATTGACGTGCGAGACGAAGGAGCGCAGTTCGCCGCGCTGCTGCTTGTGCCGGAGCACGTCCCAGCGCGCTTCCTGGGCGGGCGTGAGACCGGCGGGGCGGGTGCTCTCGAGCTGCCGGTACTCCTGGAACTCCTCGATGCTCGCGCGCTCGGCCGGCGTGCACTGCTCAATGGCCTTCGGCGTCATCGCCACCATCGTCTTGCCCGCGACCAGCATGCCGATGCCGCCGCCGATGAAGGCCGAGAGCGCGAGGGTGAAGACCGCGTAGGCGGCGGCGAGGAACGGGCTGCCGAAGCGCTCCGCGTAGAAGTCGCCAATCGTCGTCAGGCGCACGCGCCGGAAGAACATCGTGCTGAACCAGTAGAACGGCGTCAGGAACAGCACGAGCGACTGGATCCACATGCCGCCGATGCCCTGGCGGTAGACCTCGCGCGACACCGCGACCGCCTGGTCGGCGTTGGTCGAGCAGCCGAAGTTCAGGAAGAACTGGTAGAGCTTGCCGAGCTTGCGGCCGGCCAGGAAAAAGTCGTCCATGCCTTCGGAGGCGCGGCCGACTTTCAGGCCAATCCACACCACCGCGGCGACGTAGAGGGCGATGATGCCGGCGTCGATGACGTGGAGGCCCCAGATCTGCATGGATCACGCGCCTCGGCTCTCGTGAAAGGAGACGGCGAAGGCCGAGCAGATTGTGGCAACGGCCGGGTGGCGAGTCAACCGGCGAATCAGCGGGCCGTGCAGGAAGTTCGTCGTGACGGAGACTTCGATCAACGGCGTTGGATCGAGGGCTCTGCGGTTGTTCGCGCTTGACTTCGACATCGTGTCAGGCAAATATCTCGCGCAAGGCACTCGCGTCCCCCACCCGTACAACCGGCTCCAGCGGCGAATCGGCGGCGCGCGCTTCGGTGTGCGCCGCGTCCGAGCGCCCCCATCGCGCCCCCATCGCGTTCGAGATCGTGTCCACCCGCCTTCTTGGGGAGGTTGTCGATGATCCGTGGCCTGTTGTCTGCACGCGCGCGCGTCCTGTCCACCACATCGCTTCTCGCTATCGTCGCTGTCGCACTCGCGGCTGCCGCCTGGGTGAGTCCGGCAAGCGCCCAGATCCCGAGTCCCCGCATCGTCACCACGGTAGCAGGAAGCGGGACGCGAGGGGCACTTGGTGACGGGGGCCCTGCGACCGAGGCGCAGTTGATGATTCCGTACGGTATCGCCCGGGATGCCGCGGGCAACCTGTTCATCGCGGATTCGTTCAACAACAAGATCCGCCGAGTAGACGGCGTAACGGGCGTCATCACGACCCTGGCAGGCGACGGGACGTTTGGCTACGGCGGGGACGGAGGGCCTGCGACGCAGGCGCCGTTGTCCTACCCCTACGCCGTTGCCGTGGATGCGGCAGGAAACGTGTACTTCAACGACTACGTGAACTCGGTGGTCCGCAAGATCTCGGCGGCGACGGGGATCATCACGGCGTACGCCGGTGTACCCTCCGTGTCCGGCTACGCCGGCGACGGCGGCCTCGCCACCAACGCCCAGCTCGCCAATCCCTGGGGCGTGGCGATTGATGCCGATGGGAACCTCTACATCGCCGACGCGACCAACAACCGCATCAGAAGGGTGGACGCGTCGACCGGCATCATCACGACCGTTGCCGGGACAGGGCTGGCTGCCAGCACCGGCGATGGCGGGCCGGCCACCGAGGCCGCGATGTACTACCCGCAGGGCATTACCGTCGACAGTTCCGGCAACCTGTACTTCACCGACTACCAGACCGCGATCCGCAGGGTGCATGCGGCGACGGGGATCATCTCGACGGTGGCCGGCGTCTGGGGCGAGTACGTCTCGGCCGGTGACGGCGGTCCGGCCACGGCTGCAACGTTCGAGGGCGTGATGGGTGTCGGCGTCGACGGCGCCGGCAATCTCTACCTGCCCGACAACCAGGGCTACCGGCTCAGATTCGTGGACGCTGCGACGGGGATCATCTCGACCATCGCCGGCACGGGCGTCTACGGATACAGCGGCGACGGCGGCCCTGCCGCGGCGGCGCAATTCGGCCATCTGCCGGGCGTCGCGGTGGACGCCGCCGGAAACGTCTGGGTGGCCGACCAGGACAACGATCGCATCCGGCTGGTCACCAGCACGCTGTCGCCTGCGATCCTGAACGCCCCGGAGGACAAGAGCGTCCAGGTGGGTGCGACCGTCGAGTGGTCGCTCCCCGTCACGGGCGACCCGGTTCCGGCGGTCCGGTGGCAGGTGTCCACGGACGGCGGTGTGACTTTCGACGACCTCAACGACAGCTCTCCCTACAGCGGTGTGGCGACGAACACGCTGACGATCACGGCCGCGCCCTACAGCCTGAACGGCTACCAGTACCGTCTGGTCGCCACCAATACGTGGGGCGAGACCGGCAGTACGGAGGCGACCCTCACAGTCAATCGAATCGCTCCGACGATCACGTGGGCGAATCCGGCGCCAATCCTGCCGGGGACGGCGCTCGACGCCACGCAACTGAACGCCAGCGCCGATGTGCCGGGGACGTTCACGTACAACCCGCCGGCTGGAACGGTGATGAACGCCGGCAGCGACCAGGTGTTGTCCGTGCTCTTCGAACCAACGGACCCGTCGGTCTACACGAACGCGTCGACGGCCCTGCTGATCAGCGTCATCGGCGCAAGCGGCGAAGGCGCGCGCTTCATCGCGACGATTGCGGGCACGGGCACGCGGGGCTTCAGCGGCGACGGCGGCCCGGCCACGGCCGCGCAGGTGAACTCTCCGATGATGGTCCGGCTGGACGGTCAGGGCAACGTCCATGTGCCGGACGCTGGGAACCATCGCGTCCGGCGCATCGACGCGGCCACCGGGATCATCACGACCGTGGCCGGCACGGGTACCGCTGGGTTCAATGGCGACGGTCTCGCCGCCACGGCCACACAGCTGAACGGTCCAGTGGCGGTCGCCTTCGACCAATTCGGTCACCTGTACGTCGCCGACTACAACAATCATCGGGTCCGCAGGGTCGACGCGGGCACGGGAATCGTCACGACGGTCGCAGGAACGGGCGTGGCGGGGTACGAAGGAGACGACGGACTCGCGACGGCTGCGCAGCTCAGTGAACCTCGCGCGCTCGCGCTCGACGCCGTCGGGAACCTGTACATCTCCGACAGCAACGGGAGCCGCATCCGGAAGGTCTCGGCCGCGACGGGGATCATCACGGCGTTTGCGGGAGGAAGCTGGGGCGCACTCGGCGACGGGGGGCCTGCCACTTCGGCATACATCGCACAGGCCACGGCTATTGTCACCGACGACGCCGGTGACCTCTACCTCGCAGACCACGTCAACAATCGTATCCGGAAGGTCTCGGCCGCGACGGGCATCATCACCACGGTCGCTGGCGGAGACAGCTACGGTTTCGGCGGCGACGGCGGGCCGATGGCGGAGGCCACGATCAATTTTCCCCAGGGCCTCGACATCGACGAGTCCGGGAACCTCTACATCGGGGATACCTACAACCACCGGATTCGCAAGGTCGCGGCGGCAACGGGGATCATCAGCACGATTGCAGGAACCGGCACGGCCGATTATTCGGGCGACGGCGGATTGGCGAGCCTGGCAGGGCTCAACGGCCCCACCCACGTTGCGGCATCCGGCGGCGCGGTCTACGTCTGCGAAAGCGCCGGCGCGCGCGTCCGGAAGATCGCCGACGCTTCCGCGCCCGCCTTCACCGCTCAGCCTTCGAACAAGAGCACGGACATCGGGGGCACGGTCTCGTTCGCAGCGGACGTCGCGGGCTTTCCGCCCCCGGCTCTCACGTGGCAGGTCTCGAACAACGGCACCACGTGGGCCGACCTCACGAACACGGCGCCCTATAGCGGCGTCACGACGCCCGCGCTCACCATCACCGGGGCCACGGCGGACCTGAACGGCCTGATGTTCCAACTGGCCGCGGTGAATGGCATCGGGACGGCCACGACAAGCGCCGCCACGCTCACGGTCACGACAGCCGGGAAGGAGACGCCCGTCATCACCTGGGCGAATCCGGCGGACATCGTCTACGGAACGCCGCTTGGCGCGACGCAATTGAACGCGACGGCCAGCGTGGCTGGCAGCTTCGTCTATACGCCGGCCGCCGGGACGATCCTGCAAGCGGGCGCCCGCACGCTCTCGGTGCTCTTCACGCCCGACGACGGCGCGCACTACACGACGGCGACTGCCGAGGCGACGGTCGTGGTGCTGCCGGCGACGCCCGTCATCACCTGGGCAGACCCAGCCCCCATCGTGTACGGAACGGCGCTCGGCGCGGCACAGTTGAACGCCACGGCCAACGTGCCTGGCGCCTTCGGGTACAAGCCCGCGGCAGGGACGGTGCTGAACGTCGGTACGCAGCCCCTTGCCGTGGTCTTCACGCCAACCGACGCGGTCAACTACGCGCCGACGACCGGCGGTGCGAGCATCGTGGTGACCCAGGCCACCCCGGCCATCACCTGGGCGGCGCCGGCCGCCATCGTCTTCGGCACGCCCCTGGGGGCCGCGCAATTGAATGCGACCGCCAGTACGGCCGGCACATTCGTCTACTCCCAGCCGGCAGGCACGATCCTCGGTGCGGGCAGTCATTCGCTGATGGCGGACTTCACCCCCGCCGATGCGCTGAATTTCACGACGGCGTCGGCCAGCGTGCAGCTTTCCGTTCTCCAGGCCACGCCCGCGATCACCTGGGCGTCCCCGGCACCCATCCTCCACGGAACGCCCCTCGGCCCGGTACAGCTGAACGCCACGGCGAACGTGGCGGGGAGCTTCTCCTACTGGCCTGCCGAAGGGTCGGTCCTCGGCATCGGCGCGGCCCAGGAGTTGCGGGCGTACTTCACGCCCGATGACGCGGTGAACTATCAGTTCGTGTCCAGGGCCACGACGATTGACGTCAATCCGAGCGGTCCCATCATCACGACGATAGCCGGGAACGGCACGGCCGGGTTCAGCGGCGACGGCGGCGCCGCGGCCGCGGCCCTGGTGCAGGCCCCCTACGGCATCGTTGTAGACCCGGCAGGGAACCTGTACTTCGGCGACTCGAACAATTACCGCGTGCGGATGATCGCCGCCGGCACGGGCATCATCTCGACGGTGGCCGGCAGCGGGGCGGTGTATCCGGATTCGGAGAACGGCGCGTTTGGCGGCGACGGCGGGCCGGCCACCGCGGCGCTCTTCCGGTGGGCGGCAGACGTTGCCAGGGACGCCGCGGGCAACCTCTTCATCGCGGACCCTGGCAACCGGCGCATTCGGAGAGTCGACGCGGCGACGGGCATCGTGACGACCGTGGCAGGGAATGGCGCAACCGGGTCAAGCGGCGACGGCGGGGCCGCGATCGCAGCGCCATTGGGGTACCCGCATCGGGTGGCCATCGACGCCGCGGGAGATCTCTACATCAGTGATCCGTACGACAGCCGCATCCGGAAAGTGACTATGGCGACGGGCATCATCGGCACCGTGGCGGGTATCGGTACGCTCGGCTTCACCGGCGACGGCGGGCCGGCGACGAGTGCGCGCCTCAACCAGCCGGGAGGCATCACCTTCGATCTCGCGGGGAACCTGTACATCGCGGACACGTACAACCACCGGGTCCGGAAGGTGTCCGCGTCCACCGGCTTCATCTCGACCGTAGCCGGCACTGGCGTCGCCGATTTCTGCGGCGACGGCGCGCCGGCCGGTGAGGCGTGCCTGAACAGCCCCCAGGCCGTCACCCTGGACGGTGCGGGCCATCTCTACGTCGCCGATGCGGCCAACTACCGCATTCGCAGAGTCGATGCGGGGACGGGTGTCATCGCCACTGTGGCCGGCAACGGCGGGTGGGGAACGACCGGCGACGGCGAAGAGGCCACGTGGGCTGAGATCGGTGTCGTCCGCGGCGTCGCGGTGGACGCCGCCGGGGACCTGTACCTCGCGGCCTCGGAGGGCAATCGCATCCGGAAGATCTCGGCACTGGGCGCGCCGACCTACTGGCTCACGATCGCGCCGGCGCCTTCGCACGGCTCGGTGGCGGGGGGCGGCCTCAACTGCGGCACGGGAGGGACGGCCTGCCAGGCGGGATTCGGCAGCACGACGACGGTGACGCTCACGGCCACCGCCGACCCGGATTACCTGTTCACCGGATGGGGCGGTGCGTGCGCGGGCACGGACGCGAGCATCGCGGTGGATGTTGCGGCGGCGACCGCCTGCACGGCCGCCTTCGGGCCGGCGGCTCCGCCCGACGGCCCGCCGTACACGCTGACGATCACACCGCCGACGGGCGGCAGGATTCAGGGCGCCGGGATCAACTGCGGCGCGGGCGGCGCCGCGTGCTCGGTGACCATGCCGGCGTCGATGACGCTGGGCATCGGCGCGACGGCGAGCGCGGGCTACGCCTTCACGGCGTGGACCGGGGACTGCACGGGGAATGCCCCGACGCAGTGGGTGGCGCTGAACGGCCCGCGCACGTGCGGGGCCCTGTTCACGCCGACGGGCGGCGGCGGCGGAGGGCTACCGACGGGCCCGCCCTACACGCTCACGATCACGCTGCCGGCGGGCGGCAAGGTGCAGGGTGCCGGCCTCAACTGCGGCGCGGGCGGCACCGCCTGCTCGGTCACGATGCCGGCGTCGATGACGCTGGGCATCGGCGCCACGCCGAGCGCGGGCTACACCTTCTCGGGCTGGACGGGTGACTGCGCGGGCGTGACGCCGAACCTCTGGGTCGCGCTCGAGGGCCCGCGCACGTGCGGTGCGATCTTCACGCCGGCGGGCGGGTCTGCCACGTATCAGCTGACCATTGCTCCCACGCCGGCGGGCGGCACGGTGACAGGAGCCGGGCTGACCTGCGGCACGGGCGGCTCGTCGTGCGTCATCGCCTTCGGCAACGCGACAACCGCCTCGCTCACGGCGACGCCGGCCACCGGCTACGCGTTCACGAGCTGGGGCGGGGCGTGCGCCGGCACCAGCACGGAGACGACGGTGCTGGTCGATGCCGCGCGCACGTGCAGCGCCACGTTCACCGCGACTGGCGGCGGAGGCACTCCGCCGACCGGGCCGCCGTATACGCTGACGATCACCTCACCCGCGGGAGGCAAGATCGAAGGGGCGGGGATCAACTGCGGCGCGGGCGGCACGGCGTGCTCGGTGACGATGCCGGCGGCGATGACGCTGGGCGTCTCGGCGACGGCGAGCAGCGGGTACGTCTTCACGTCGTGGACCGGCGACTGCAGCGGCACGACGCCGTCGCAGTGGGTGTCGCTCACCGGCCCGCGCACGTGCAGCGCCACGTTTACGCCGATCGGCGGCGGCGGCGGTGGGCTGCCGGCCGGCCCGCCATACACGCTGACCATCACCATGCCGGAGGGCGGCAAGATCCAGGGCGCCGGCATCAACTGCGGAGCGGGCGGGACCGTGTGCTCGGTGACCATGCCGGCGTCGATGACGCTGGGCATCGGCGCTACGCCGAGCTCGGGCTTTGTCTTCGGCGGGTGGACCGGGGACTGCTCGGGGACGAATCCGAGCCTGTGGGTGGCGCTGAACGGCCCGCGCACCTGCGGTGCGACGTTTATTCCGTCCGGGGGAGCCGGGGACTGACTGCGGGAGCGTGGGGTCAGATCCGGATCTGACCCCACTGGCGGCAGCTAGACAAGCGGTGTCGTGCCCGGGACGGCCACGGGGTGGACCGGGTTCGGGCCGAACTCATACTTCGCGGGCGAGAGGTCGAGCGTCGAGGTGTTCATCGCCCAGTCCCACGAGAGCGCCCGGCCCGTGTAGGCGCTCATGCGGCCCATGATCGCGCACAGCGTGCTCTCGGCGACCTGCCGGCCCTCGTTGAGCGGCGCCCCCTTGCGAATCGAGGCAATGAGGTCGATGTGCTCCTGCACGTAGGGGTTCGTCTCCTCCGCCTCGAACGTCCACGGCGCCGCCCCGGTGATTCTCGTGGCGCTCGACGTGCTCCACGCCACGCCCTTCGTGCCGACGATCCGCTCCTCGACCCGGTCGTTGCAACCCTTCGTCTGCCTGCACATGCTCGTCACGCGCACGCCGTTCGGGTACTCGAACTCGACGGCGAAGTGGTCGAAGATGTTGCCGTACTGCGGGCCGACGCGCACCTGCCGCCCGCCCATGCCCATGACGTTCTTCGGCATCACGCCCATGGCCCAGTTCGCGACGTCGATGTTGTGCACGTGCTGTTCGACGATGTGGTCGCCCGAGGTCCAGCTGAAGTAGAGCCAGTTGCGGCACTGCCACTCGATCTCCGACATCCCGGGCAAGTGCTCCTTCACCCATAGGTCGCCCTGGTTCCAGTAGACCTGGGCGGCGACGATCTCGCCGATCTGGCCGTCCTGGATCCGCTTCATCATCTCGAGGTAGCGCTGCTGGTGGCGGCGCTGCGTGCCGGCGACGAGCGCGAGTTTCTTCCGGGCCGCCAGCTCGGATGTGGCGATGATCGAACGGATGCCGACCGGATCGACCGCCACCGGCTTCTCCATGAACACGTGCTTGCCGGCCTCGACGGCGGCCTTCACGTGGATCGGCCTGAACCCGGGGGGCGCCGCGGTCACGATGAGATTGACGCCCGGCACGGACAGCACGCCGTTGTAGTTGTCGAAGCCCGTGAAGCGGTTGCTGGCGGGCACCTTCACCCGCGTCGGGAACTCCTTCATCAGCTTGGCAAGGGAGCTCTCGACGCGGTCCGGCACCAGGTCGCCGAGGGCGACGATTTCCACCGCGGGATCGGCCCTCAGGCAGTCGATGGCCGCGCCCGTGCCGCGGCCGCCGCATCCAATGACGCCCACCTTGAAGGCGTCCGACCCCTGGGCGAACACGTTGAAGTTCGCCGGGAAGGTCGCGGCGATGGAGGCCGCGGCCGCCGTCCTGACGAAATCGCGGCGGGTGACTGACGTCTCGTGCTGGTTGCTCATCTCGCTCCCCCTAAAACTAATCACACGCGCGATGCGCGTCGATGACGGCGCGCTCGCCCTCCTTGCCCGGTATCGGCTTGTCGGATGCGACCTCCTGCCGGGCCCGGTGGGGCCGGCCGGATTGGGCAGCAGTCTACCACCGACGAGCAAGAGGGTGGATCAGGCCGGGACAGCGACCGGGGCTACGGCTCCTACCCGAGGACCCGGCTCGACGCCTGGTAGGCGAGGTAGGCGACGGTGGCCGTGAGCACCGTGCCCCAGGCCAGATCGACGACGGTGACCAGCGCCGGCCAGTCGCGCATGGTGGCGTGGTTGGTCAGGTCGTAGGTCGCGTAGGCGATGAAGCCGAAGGCCGCACCATGGGCGAGGGCGCGCGCAGCGCTGCCGGCCTCGATCGCCGGCTTGACGGCGAAGAAGACGATCCCGCCGATGTAGATCAGGTAGAAGAGGACGGCCGGGCCCCAGTTCACCTCCGGGCTCATCAGGTGCCCGATGTGCTGCCGGTAGAAGTTCTTCGCGACCACGGCCAGCCAGACCAGGTCGATGGCGAAGAAGATCACGAGCGTGATGGCGTAGGTGCCGATCGCGCGGCCGAAGCTGAGGCTGGACGTGAATTCTGCCGGCATGGCGTCACCCGTTTCATATCCGAGGAGGTTCAGTCCGGGGCAGGCTGCCCCCGCGCGGCACCCCGGCGCAGACAGTATAACGACGCGGGTTCCTGGACGGAGGATTCATGATTCTGGGTTAGGATCGCCGTGCTGCTGTCCGCCCCCTGGAGACGTGCCGTGGCCAACCGACAGACGCCCATCGACGCCGACGCCGTCACCCGCGCCCTCGACGCCTCAGGCATCCGGAGCGTATCGCAGTTGTCGATCCGTGAGATCAAGAAGCTTGTCGACACGGTGGAAGAGAACACGGGGCAGCGGTACATCCGCATGGAGATGGGCATCCCCGGCCTGCCGCCGCACCCGATCGCCGTCAACGCGCAGATCGAGGCCCTCAAGCGCGGCGTCGCGGCCGTCTACCCCGACATCCAGGGCATCCCGCCGGTCAAGCGCGAGATCGCCCGTTTCGTGAAGAACTTCGTCGGCGTCGCGGTGGACCCGGAGCACTGCCTGCCGACGGTGGGCTCGATGATGGGGGCGATGGCCTGCTTCCTGACCATCAACCGGATGTACGCCAATCGCGAGGGCACGCTGTTCATCGACCCGGGGTTCCCGGTGCAGAAGCTGCAGTGCCGCGTGCTCGGCCACGGCTTCATGAGCTTCGACGTCTACGATTACCGGGGCGCGCGGCTGCACGACAAGCTGCGCAGCTACCTCGACACCGGCAAGGTGTCGTCGATCCTCTATTCGAACCCGAACAACCCCGCCTGGATCTGCCTCACGGAACCGGAACTCGAGACCATCGCCCGGCTGGCCGACGAATACGGCGCCGTGGTCATCGAAGACCTCGCCTACTTCGGGATGGACTTCCGGAGAGACTACTCGCGCCCCGGGGTGCCGCCCTTCCAGCCCTCGGTCGCCCACCACACGGACAGGTTCGTGCTGCTCATCTCGAGCTCCAAGGTGTTCAGCTACGCGGGCGAGCGGATCGGCATGCTCGTGGTGTCGGACGCGATCTGGGACACGCGCGCGCCCGATCTGAAGCGCTACTACCCCTCGGACCTGCTCGGCTACGCGCTGGTGTACGGCGCGATCTACGCCCTGTCGTCGGGGACGTCGCATTCCGCCCAGTACGCGCTCGCGGCCGTGCTCAAGGCCGTGAACGACGGCGAACTCAATTTCGTGGACGGCGTGCGCGAGTACGGCGAGAAGGCGCACGTCATGAAGCGGCTCTTCACGGACAACGGCTTCCGCATCGTCTACGACACGGACCTGGACGCGCCGATTGCCGACGGCTTCTATTTCACGTTCTCCTACCCGGGCCTGACGGGCGAAGCACTGCTGCGGGAACTGCTGTTCTACGGGATCAGCGCCATCGCGCTGTGCACCACCGGCAGCGAGCGCACGGAAGGCCTGCGCGCCTGCACGTCGCTCATCCAGCGGTCCGAGTTTCCGACGCTGAACGAGCGGCTCGCATGGTTCCATCGCGACCATCAGGGGACCCCCCCGGCCTAGCGCACGGAGCGGCAGACTCTGCCATGCGCCGCATCATTCTGGCCGCCGCGCTCGCGCTGATCCCGATCCACGCCTCCGCGCAGCGTGTCGAGTTCAGCGGCCTCGCATCGCTCGCCGGCGCAGGGAGCTTCAACAACTCGTTCGACCCCTCCCTCAGCCTCCGGCTCATCCCCGAGATCGACTTCTCGCTGACCTCGGGGCGCGCGGTGATGGTTGACGGCGAGGTGTCGGTGAACGCGTTCGGCACGGCGTGGTTCCCCTCGAACGCGTCCGCGCTGACTTCGGGCGACGTCAATCCCTATCGCGCGTGGATCAGGATCTCGACGGCGCGCTTCGAGGCCCGCGTCGGCCTGCAGGAGATCAGCTTCGGCTCCGCCACGCTCTTCCGGCCGCTGATGTGGTTCGACAGCCTCGACCCGCGCGACCCGCTGCAGCTGACCGAGGGGGTCTACGCCGCGCTGCTCCGCTACTACACGAAAGGCAACGCGGCGTTTGCGGCCTGGGCCATGTACGGCAACGACGCCCAGCGCGGCTGGGACATCGCGCCGCCCGACGCCGATGCGCCGGAGTTCGGCGGCCGCGTCCAGGTGCCGCTGTTCAAGGGCGAGTTGGGCGCCGCCTACCATCACCGCACCGTCGATCTCGGCGCCGTTGCGGCCCGTGGCGGCCCCGCGGCGCCGGTCCCGCTCGAGCCGGCTCCCGAGGACCGGGTCGGGTTCGACGGCAAGTGGGACGTTGGCGTCGGCGTCTGGCTGGAAGCGGCCATCGTCCACCAGGACTCGCCACTGGTGCCGGCGCCCTACCAGCGGTCCATGACGCTCGGTGTGGACTACACGTTCGGCGTGGGCAACGGGCTGAACGCCGTGGCCGAGCACTTCCGCCTCGATTCGAGCGCCGGGGCTTTCACGCGCGGCGAGGCCCAGAATCTCTCGGCGCTGTTTCTCCGCTATCCGCTGGGCCTGCTCGATGACCTGACGGGCATCGTCTACTACGACTGGAAGAGCGGCGACCTCAGCCGCTTCCTCACCTGGAAGCGGACGTACGACTCGCTGGCCTTCAACCTCATCGTGTTCAGCAATCCCAGGCAGGTGACCGTGTTCCCGGGACAGACGGCCTCGTCGTCGTTCGCGGGTACCGGGGCCCAGTTCCTGCTGTCCTATGATTTCTAGGAAGGGCATCGAGACCGCCATGACGGAGACGCCAATCATCGTGACGAAGGACCTGACGAAGACCTATTCCATGGGCCTGCACGCGATTGCGGCCCTGGATCGCGTCAGCCTGAGTTTCGACAAGGGGGAGTTCGCCGGCCTGGTCGGCCCCAGCGGGTCGGGCAAGACCACGCTGCTCAACATCCTCGGCTCGCTCGACACCCCGTCGTCGGGCAGCGCCATCGTCATGGGGCAGCGCATCGAGGCCCTGACGCACAAGGAAGCCGCGCGGCTGCGGAACCGCCACGTCGGCTTCATCTTCCAGACCTTCAACCTCCTGCCCGTCTACTCGGTGTACGAGAACGTGGAGTTCGCCCTGCTCCTGCTCGGCCTGCCGCCGGCCGAGCGCCGCCGGAAGGTGATGGCCGCCCTCGAGTGGGTGCACCTCGCGGACCGGGCGGCGTCGAAGCCGGCGCAGCTCTCGGGCGGGCAGAGCCAGCGGGTGGCCATCGCGCGGGCCATGGTCAAGGAGCCCGACATCATCCTGGCCGACGAGCCGACGGCCAACCTCGACGCCGAGAATTCCCACAACGTGCTGCAGACGATGGCGCGCCTGAACGGCGAGTTCGGCACGACGTTCATTTTCGCCACCCACGATTTCAAGGTGATGCAGTACCTGCGGCGCACGATCACGCTCGTCGACGGCCGCGTCGACACCGACCGGCGGGCCGACGAGGGGACCGGCGCCGGCGGGGGAGGGGGGCGGCCGTGATCATTCCGAAGCTGGCCCTCAAGAACATCCTCGGGGCGGGCCTGCGGACGTGGCTGAACGCGTTCGTCCTGTCGCTCTCGTTCGTGCTCATCATCTTCAGCCAGGGGCTGCTCGAAGGGATGAACCAGCAGGCCGAAGAGGCGATGATCGCATCGGAGATCGGCGGCGGCCACTACCAGCACCCCGCCTACGATCCCTACGACCCGCTCAGCCTCCGGGACGCCCACGGCCCCGTTCCCGGGCCGCTCGCCGCCATGGCCGAGGCCGGCAGGGCCGCTCCCGTCCTGGTCATCCAGGGGACGGCGTATCCGCAGGGCCGCCTGATCGCGGTCCAGCTGAAGGGCATCGACCCGTCGCAGACGGTGCTCAACCTGCCGACCGCTTTTCTCGCCGCCCCGCGCGGCGGCGACGAAATCCCCGTCCTCATCGGCGAGCGGATGGCGGCGCTCGGCGGCCTCAAGCCCGGCGACTCGGTCACGCTGCAATGGCGCGACGCGCGCGGCACGTTCGATGCCCGCGACGCGGTCGTCGTCCTGGTGATGAAGACCTCGGTCCAGTCCGTCGACCGCGGCCAGATCTGGGTCCCGCTCGACCGGCTCCGCGAGATGACCGGCATGCCGGGAGAGGCGACGTTCGTGGTCCTGGCCCAGGGCGCCGCGCGCCCCGCTGATGCCGCGCCCGGCGGCTGGCCATTCTTCGGCCAGGATCATTTCCTGGCCGATATCCGTGCCATGGTCGAGTCGAAGTCGGTCGGCAGTTCGATTTTCTACGCCATCCTGCTCGCGCTGGCGATGCTGGCGATTTTCGACACCCAGGTCCTCGCGATCTTCCACCGGCGGCGGGAGATGGGCACGCTGATGGCCCTGGGCTTCACCCGCGGCAAGGTCATCGCGCTCTTCACGCTCGAGGGCCTGCTGAACGGCGTGCTCGCCGCGCTGGTCGCGGCCGTGTATGGCATCCCGCTCCTGTCGTGGGTGGCCCGGACCGGCTGGGCGCTGCCCGGCGACACGGACAGCTACGGGTTCGCCATCGGCGAGCGTCTGTTCCCCGCGTACAGCATCGCGCTTGTCGCCGGCACCACGGGCCTCGTCCTGCTGACGACGGCCATCGTCTCGTTTCTTCCGACGCGACGGATTGCCAGGCTCAAGCCGACCGACGCGTTGCGCGGGAGGATGACGTGATCCGCTTCCTCCTGAAGGGGCTGCTCCGCGACCGCTCGCGCAGCCTGCTCCCGTTCTTCACGGTCGTCCTGGGCTCCGCGCTGACCGTCATCGGGTACAGCTGGATCAACGGGGCCATGTCGTCGATGATCGAGTCGGGCGCGCGCTTCTCGACGGGGCACGTGAAGGTGATGTCCCGCGCCTACGCCAAGGAGGCGGACCAGGCCCCGAACGACCTGGCGCTGGCGGGGGTCGGCGGCCTGCTGGACGAACTCGCGCGCGATCATCCCGAATTCGACTGGGCTCCCCGAATCACCTTCGGCGGCCTCATCGACATCCCCGACGAGCGGGGCGAGACGCGCGTCCAGGGACCGGTCGCCGGCCTGGCCGTCGACCTGAGGAATCCCGCAAGCCCCGAGCGCGGCCTCCTCAACCTCGACAAGGCCGTCGTGAGAGGCCGCCTGCCCGAGCAGCCGGGCGAGATCCTCCTCAGCGACGGCTTTGCCGCCCGCCTCGGCCTGGACCCGGGCGCCACCGCCACGCTCATCAGCGCGACGATGTACGGCAGCCTCGTCGTCCAGAACTTCGTCGTCGCGGGCACGGTCCGATTCGGCGTCGCGGTGATGGACCGGGGCGCGATGATTGCCGACATCGCCGACATCCGCGGCGCGCTGGACATGGACGACTCGGCCGGCCAGATCCTCGGCTTCTTCCGGGATGCCCCGTACATGCGCGACGAGGCGGGCCGCGCCGCCGCCGCGTTCAACCTCGCCCACGGGGGCGACGGCGGGGAGTTCGCGCCGTTGATGGTGTCGCTCCACGAGCAGAGCGGGCTGGCCCAGATGCTCGACTGGGCCGCCCAGGTGTACTCGCTCATGCTCGTGTGCTTCATTCTGGTGATGTCGATCGTGCTCTGGAACGCCGGGCTGATGTCGAGCCTTCGCCGCTACGGGGAATTCGGCATCCGTCTCGCCCTCGGGGAGGACCATGGCCGCCTGTACCGCTCGCTCATTGCCGAGGGCGTGATTGTCGGCCTGGTCGGCTCGGTTGTCGGGACGGCGCTCGGGCTCGCCGTGTCCTATTATCTGCAGTACAAGGGGTTCGACCTCGGGTCGATGCTCAGGAACGCCTCGATCATCGTCACCGACGTCCTGCGCGCCAGGGTGACGCCCGGGAGCTACGCGATCGGATTCGTGCCCGGGCTGGCCGCGACGTTTCTGGGCAAGGCCGTCTCCGGGATCGGCATCTACAAGCGGCAGACATCCCGGCTGGCGAAGGAGTTCGAAGCATGACACCTCGTGTTCCGCGCGCGCTGCTTGCCATGTGGGTGATTGCCGCCGCCGCTGGCGCCGAGGCGGCGCAGGCGCCCGACGGCGCAGCCGTGCTGCGCCGCGTCGACGAGAACATGGGCGCCGACAACAAGATCACGACGAGCGAGATGATCATCCGCGGCCGGCGCGGCTCGCGCACGGTCACGTCGAAGTCGTGGATCCAGGGCCGCGACAAGTCCTTCACCGAGTACCTCGATCCGCCTCGGGAGAAGGGCACGAAGATGCTCAAGCTCGAGGACCAGCTCTGGACGTACACGCCGGCCTCGGACCGGACGATCCTCATCGCCGGGCACATGCTCCGCCAGTCGGTGATGGGCTCGGACCTCTCCTACGAGGACATGATGGAGGACCAGCGCCTGGTGGCCCTCTACGACGCCGTCGTCGTCGGCGACGAGCGCATCGGCGATCGGCCGACCTGGGTGCTCGCCCTCACGTCGATGGGGGGAGACATCGCGTACTTCACGCGCCGGATCTGGGTCGACAAGGAACGCTACGTCGTGCTCCGCGAGGAGCGTTTCGCCAAGAGCGGCAAGCTGCTGAAGTCCACCGAGGTCCTGGACGTCCAGCGCATGAAGGAACGCTGGGTTCCGACGCGGGTGATCTTCAGGGACGCCCTGAAGGGCGGAGAGGGCACCGAGTTCGTCGTGAAGGCGATGGAGTTCAACGCCGCGATTCCCGACCACCTCTTCACCAAGGCGTCGCTCCGATGACGCCCCGTCTGACGCCGCGCGTCCACGGGGTGCTCACCCTCGTGCTGCTTCTACTGGCCCTGCTGACGGGCCTCGTCGGCATTGCGCGCCTGGCGGTGCTGCCGGCGGTCCTCTACGGGCTGATGATCGCTGCGGGCCTCCCCCTGGTCGTCTACCTCTTCTGCGGGAAGTGCGTGTGCCGCGGGGAACGCTGCCTGATGGTGCTGCCCGGCCGGCTCAGCATGAGGCTGCCGGATCGACGTGGCGAGGCCTACACCAGGGCCGATGCGGCCGGCATCGTGGGCATCCTCGTGCTGCTCGCGGTCTTTCCCCTGTACTGGCTCTGGCAGACCTTGCCCCTGCTCGTCCTGTTCGGCGTGCTGGCGATGGCCGCCCACGCCGAGGTTCTGCTCGTCGTGTGCCGGGCGTGCGGGAACTGCCGGTGCCCGGTCAACAGGTGGTTTCGCGGGAAGGGCTTGATGACCGGGGCCTGAGCCGACAGGCTGCGGCCTACCAGACGCCCGGAATGACCCGGTAGCGCACCCGCGAGGCGTAGCCGGCGTACCCGGGCAGCTCACGGCGCAGGACCCGGTCCTCGAGACCCGCCCGGACGAGGAGGACCGCCGAGGCGAGACCCGACGCGATCAAGGCCCAGAGCGACCCCAGGATCAGGGGGATCGTGATCTCCATCACGATGATGCCGAGATAGCCGGGATGCCTGACAAAGGCGTACGGCCCCCGCTCGACGGCCCGGTGCCCTTTGTCGAGCTGCACGGCGACCGTGCTCACGTAGAACTCGTTGGCCAGGATGGCCCAGAGATGGAACACGGCCGCGGCGCAGAACGCCAGGACGGCCGGCGGGTAGACCCACAGCGGCAGCGCTGCCGTCCAGTGAAACCGCCCGCCGTCGAGCGCGGCCACGACGATGACCGCGCCGGCCAGGGGCATGAAGGCGGCCATCAGGTACTTGTCCCAGGCTTTGGCGTTCGGGGCCGGCTTCATGCGCTCGGCGATCACGCCCATTCGATCGCCGAAGCCGAGGGCCAGGGCCACGAGCACGACCCAGCTGGCTCCGCCGAGCAGGATCGCCTGAAAATAGCGCAGATGGCCGGCCAGCGCGAACAGGGAGGCCGTGAGCGCGGCGACGGCCACCGTGCCCTTGAGCAGCAGCGCCACGCGCGGGCGGTTTCGGTCAGGGACCGCCTTCACTTCGGCCCCTCCCGCGGCGCGGCGCTCGACCTGCCGTACCCGAACCTGGCCAGTACCTTCAGGATCCCCCGTCCCATGGCCGAGAACTGCCAGGCCTGGGTGGGGTCTCCCCAGCGCGGGTCGGTTCGCCTCAACGCGTAGACCCGCTTCGCGGCGGAGTAGGAGGCGATGAGAAAGAGGGCGTTCACCACGACCGCGTACACGAGCACGGGCACGCTCCCCGTGCGAAACCAGAGCCAGGGAATCAGCAGGAGCAGGCCGCAGTAGTAGATCAGATAGAAATCGCGCAGCACGAACAGGCCGAGGGCCATCCCGCCGAGGGCCGCGACGAAGACGCCTGGCCAGTCGATCGCGAACACGCCGCCGTAGATGGCCGAGATCCCGCCCCCGCCCTTGAACCCGTGATAGAGCGGCCAGACGTGACCGGCCACGCCCGCCGCGGCCGCCAGCAGATAGTACGGCTGGTCCGGGAAAGCGTGCTTCAGTGCGAACACGGGAACGAAGACCTTCAGCACGTCGAGCACGTAGGTGAGGAACCCAAGCCGCGGGCCCGCCTTGAGCGACACCGACGTCGCCGACACCGTGTCCAGGCGGATCCCCTCGCCACCCCCTTCGAGGCGAACCTCGGCGTTCTCCGTGAAACCCCGGCCATACCCGGCGAGAGCCGTGACGATGCGCGCGAACGAGAGGCTGCCGATGAGGTAGCCGCCAAGCGCGGCGAGCAGGGCGGGAGTGGCAGTCATCCGGGCGTCCCTTCGAGGGGCGGTTGAGGATGGAGGTAGACGCGGCCTGCGGCGCCGTCGAGCGTGATCGTCTGCCCGTCGGCGATGAGCCGCGTCGCGTTCTGGACGCTGACAACGGCCGGGATGCCGAACTCCCGGGCGATGATCGACGTGTGGGAGAGCTGGCCGCCCGTGTCCGCGACCACGCCTCCGACGCCGGCAAGGGCCGTGATCCAGCCGACGTCGGTGAAGGGCACGACCAGGATGTCCGACGGGCCGAAACGGCCGGCGTCGGACCCGGGATCGGCGACAACGTGCGCGCGGCCCCGTAGAATGCCTGCGCTGGCCCCGATGCCCGAGAGGAATTCGAGGCCGTCGGCCGTCGGCGGGTCGAGCGCCAGGTACTGGCCGCCGCAGAAGGTCTCGGGCGGATCGACGGACGCGTGTCCGGCGAGGTCGGCCTTTCTCGCGGCGACACGGCTCCGCGCGGCCGCGGCCTCGGCAGGGTCGCGCAGGACCCGGTCGAGTTCGTCGTCGAAGAGAAAGAAGATGTCGTCGGCCTGGTCGACGACCCGGCGCTCCGCGAGGCGCTGCCCCAGGGCCAGCACGCACCGCCGCATCAGATAGGTCTCTTCGGTCATCAACAGGCTCAGCCGCTCTCGGCAGTGCATGTAGCGGACCGTCGAGCCGTGCAGCCAGTCGAAGAGGCGGCGCCGGAGCGGCCCGAGACCGGCACGCACGTCGCGCAGCACGGCCTCGCGATTGGCCCCGGTGCCGCCGGACCGGTCCGTCTCGGGGGCGAGCGCCAGGCGGGCGACGGCGTGCCAGACCATGCGCGGGTGCTCGATCCAGGGCGGCTCGGAGAAGTCGCTGCCGCTGGCGCTGAGGAAGCCGAACCGGCTCATGAACGCTCGGAAATCGTCCAGGAGCCGGCGGCCGGGCCCCGACGCGGCGAGCTCGGCCGCCGGCTCCGTGCCGGAGTCGCTCGCCATGCGCTCGAGGAGCTCGCGATCCAGGGATCTCGCCGCGCCAGCCAGATGCTCGATTTCCTGGAAGGCGAGGAGCGCCGACTGCCGCCCGTAGCCTGTGATGACGTCGCGCGGGTCGGCGCCCGGAAATCGGCGGATGATCATCCGCCCGAGCAGGCGGTTGCGCACGTGCATGTTGAGCGACACGAGCACGATGTGCCGTTGCGAGCGCCCGTGCAGCGCCTTCATGCGGGCGAAATGCGCGACGAGGGCGTCCGGATCCTGGGAAGCCCAGTCGACGGAGCGGAAGGCCTCCAATTCCCGCTGCTGCGACTCGAGGAACGGCTGAACGCGCCGGTCGATACCCGATTCCCGCCTCACGAACCGCCCCAGCCTGAATGCCGCCAGCAGCATGCGGGCGTTCGGCCTGAACCTCCGGTGCGCGGCCCGGTCTTCGCGAGCCAGCATGTCGAAGAAGTTCGGCGGCAGGCCGATGCGCGTGAAGATGCCGCCGACCGTCGTCACGTTCACGTACACGCGCGAATAGAACCTGCCCGAGATGGCGGCCGCATCCACCGTGCCCGGGCCCGTGACGCTCTCGAAGATCGGCCTGAACACGTTCTCGTTAATCGGCGCGTACTTGGCCGACCAGACGAGCGGTTTGACCAGTCCCGGAGCCATGTCGGAGACCATTCGCCGCGAGTAGACCTGCCGCCCGGCCAGCGACGTGATGGGGCGGGCCTGGAGCACGTGGACATCGCGTCCGTCGAACGACCACTCGACATCCTGCGGCGAGCCCGCCAGGTCGGCAATCGACGCGACGAGTTCGGCGAGTTGCTCCACCATCTCCTCGCTCAGGAGGGGACTGACGGCATGGGCAGGGTGCGTCTCCTGCAACTCGCCGCGGGGGCCGGCACGATAGCGGTCGGGTCGGACACGGCCTTGGGCCAGGCTCTCGCCGTGACCGGGCACCGCCTCGATGACGGCTCCGGGACGGCCGGTGACCGGGTCGGCGCTGAAGGCCACGCCGGACACGTCGGCGTGGATCATGCGCTGGACGACCACCGCGAGGCAGACGGATGACGGAGGCCTGCCGGCGCCGCCCTTGTCGAGGTAGACCTGCAGCCGGTCGCCGAACGCGGATGCGAGCACCCGCCGGACGGCCTGGAGCAGCGCCGCCTCTCCCTCGACATCGACCACGCTGTCGAGAAGTCCTGCGCAGGATACGGAGGTCGAGTCCTCGCAGACCAGCGACGAGCGGACCGCCACCGGGCCACGGTCGAGGTGCTGGTAGGCTTCGATGATGGCGCGGCTCAGGCTGCCGGGCACGGCCCAGTCGAGGCAAGAGCGGCGGGCGGCAGCGAGGCCATCGGCCGCGATGAGCCGGCGTGCCGAATCCATCGGTTCGCGGAGCGCGGCGGTCGTGATGACGAATCCGGGCGGAACGGGGAAGCCCGCCTTCAGGAGCCTGGCCAGGCTTGCTCCCTTGCCGCCCGTCAAAGGCGTGCGGGTCGCTTTCCGGCTGGAGAGCGGAACGAGACGGGCCGCCACGCGAGACCCTCCTGAACCCCGCGGCACACGGGGCGGTAGGAATAGCACTCGCGCAGAGAGATGTCAACGCGGAAGCCGTCTGCCCTCGAGCGTTCAGTCGTGGGGCGCCAGAGCGCGGAAGGTCCGCCCGATGGCGTCGATCTTCTCCGGCTGCTTGCGGAGGCCGCCCCAGGCGAAGACCATCACACCCGTGGCCGGGGCGCGGGCGCCGTGGCGCAGCACTTCGTCAATCTGCTCCGTCGGCACCGGCTCGCCCCAGTCGGAGATCTGCACGATGGGCCAGATGCGCAGCCGCTCGCCCGGCGCACCGCTGACAGCGAGGTGCTTGCCGAGCCAGGCCACCTGGCGCGAAATCCACGCCGGATCGCCCGCGTGCCCGAACCGCGCGTGATACGGCATCGGGCTGAACACGTCGATGTAGGCGGCCTGCGCCTTCAGATCGATGGAGAGCTTCTCGATGCGGGCGCCGCCGAAATCCTCGTCGCTCCACGGGTTGTGGAACGTGCCGAGCAGCGCGCCAGGGCGCGTGGCGTTCCTGATGTCGCGGAACTCGCGCACCCAGTCGGTGAACACGCCCAGCCGCCATCGCACCCAGGCGGCCCGGTGCGTGGAGAGCAGGAGTGCCGCGCGCTCCGGCGTCGGCGCCTGCGAAAGCGTGATGGCGGTGTCTTTCTGAAAGCGGAGCAGGCAGCGGTCGCAGAAGCAGGTGTCCGGCATGTTCGGCTCGGCCTGCTCCCAGCTCGCGTGGCTGTGGTGGTAGTCGAGCCAGACGCCGTCGATGGCGAACGTCTCGAGCAGCGTGCGAAACGCCCGCATCCGCTCCGCGCGGTAGGCCTCATGCGTTGGGCAGATGCCCTGCCACCCGTCGGGCGCGGGCGACACCCGCCCGTCCGTGCCGACGGGGGCGGCATCTGGATGGGCCTTGAGGTACTCGGCCACGTGCAGCGTGTTGAACTCCGCGTACGCCTGCACCTGCTGCGCCCGCAGCCAGGCCAGCCGCTCCGCGGTGTAGCTGCCCGACCCGAGCCAGACTGCGTCGACGCCGAACTCCCGCAGGCTCCGCCCGCTGTCGACGATCTCCTGGGGGATGCCGCCGTAGATGCCGCGCAACGGCACCCGCGGCGCCTCTGCGCGTGCCGGCGCACACGCCGCAGCACCGGCGAGCGCCATCATGAGAACCGCGTATCTCATCAGCCCGACGACAAGAAGGGTGGGATGGGTCATTTCAAAGGCACCGTGCGGCGGCGGGCTTGTTTCACCGACAGCAGGAGGTTGTCCTCCTTGATCGCGTGCGCCTGCAGGACGTGCAGAAAGTCGCGGAACGACTGTTCCAGGCGATCAAACGCGCGAGCGCTGCCGGAAGCGCGGACATCTCGCATCCTTCGCTGCAGTCTTCGGACCGATCCCATCATGACTTCGTGCTCGCCGACCAGTTCCTCCACGGCGCGGCGGGTGGCCGGGGCAGGCTGCTTCGCCACCAGCTGCGGGAAGACGTGCGTTTCTTCGAACGCGAAATGCCCGACGACATGCTCCGCGAGAAACGCCCCCATGGAAGCGAGCCGCTTGCGCGGTTCCGGTTCCCCGAGGAGCGCGGTCGACTGCTGGACGTTCGCGACGTACTCCGACAGGTAGCGATGGTCCTCGATGGCCTGCTGAAACGCCTGCACCTGTTTCAGTGTGGCGTGGGCCTTCGCCGCAGGGATTTGAACGCTGACGGCCATGTCGTTCCGTATACTGCTGTGCGAGTGGACTCACTCGCTTATACCACGCGCTAAAACGCCGGCGCAACACGCTACTGCCCGTAGTAGCCGTCCCTCGCCCTGACGCGGAGATCGC
>JAWOGY010000215.1:0-18717 GCA_046496425.1 Vicinamibacterales bacterium | reverse complement strand
CGAGGCCGCGGGCTATCGCAATGCCTTCCGCCTCGAATTGCTGCCCGAGGGCGTGAATCCCCTCGACATCCGCTACAACGTCATCAACTGGGTGCATCGCTCGACGCGCGGATCGATCACCGCGCCGCCCGTGCTCCAGCCGCGCGTGGAGCGATGCACCCAGTTGATGACGTTGTACCGGATGTCGAGCGGGCTCACGCCCTCGGGCAGCAGCTCCACGCGGAAGGCATTGCGGTAGCCCGCGGCCTCGAACGCCTGGTTCCACCATCGCGCGCCCTCGAGGAGCGCCGAGCCCATCCGCTCGGCGCTGCTCGAGGGAGCGCGATGGTGGAACCAGGCGTTCGAGGCCGCGGGCTATCGCAATGCCTTCCGCCTCGAATTGCTGCCCGAGGGCGTGAATCCCCTCGACATCCGCTACAACGTCATCAACTGGGTGCATCGCTCGACGCGCGGCTGGAGCACGGGCGGCGCGGTGATCGATCCGCGCACGGGCGAGATCATCAAGGGCGTGGTCACGCTGGGCTCCCTGCGCATCCGCCAGGACTACATGCTGGCCGAAGGTATCCTGTCGCCCTACAAGACGGGCACCGAGGCTCCGCCCGAGTTGAAGGAGTGGGCGCTCGCCCGCATCCGGCAGCTCTCCGCGCACGAACTCGGCCATACGATAGGCCTCGGCCACAACTACTACGACAGCGCCGCCGGCCGCATCTCGGTGATGGATTACCCGCACCCCCTCGTCACGCTCGGGCCCGACGGCACCTTCGACGTCTCGAAGGTGTACGCGGCCGGCATGGGCGAGTGGGACAAGGTCTCCATCATCTACGGCTATCAGGACTTCCCCGCCGGCACCGACGAGCCGAAGGCGCTCGCGCGCATCCTCGACGATGCGGCGAAGAAGGACCTGGTGTACCTGTCGAACCAGGACATCGACGCGCACCCGCGCGTCGACCAGTGGTCGAACGGCACCGACGCCGCGGCCGAACTGACGCGCATGATGGAGGTGCGCCGCGTCGCGCTTTCGCGCTTCGGCGAGAACGCCATCAAGCTCGGCGAGCCGGTGGCAGCGATGGAGGAAGTCCTGCTGCCGCTCTTCCTCTACCATCGCTACCAGGTCGAGGCGGCCGCGTCGGTCGTCGGCGGCCAGCACTACGTCTACGCCATGCGCGGCGACGGGCGCGTGCCCTTCACGCGGGCCACGGCGGCCGAGCAGCGTGCGGCCCTGAAGGCGCTGATGGAGACGGTCACGCCGTCGGCCCTCGCGCTGCCCGGGAACATCGTGAAGGGCATGCCGCCGCGCCCTGACGGCTATGACATGACGCGGGAGCTCTTCCCGCGCTATACGGGCATGGTCTTCGACGTCATCACGCCGGCCGTCGTCGCCGCCACGCACACCTTCGCCAGCATCTTCAGGCCGGAACGCGCCGCACGTCTTGTCGAGCAGCACGCGGTGGACCCGTCGCTGCCGGGCCTTGGCGAGGTGATCGACCTGGTGGGCGCAGGGCTCGTTCAGGCCAATCCGGCCGGTCCCTACGAAGCCGAGATCGCGCGGGCGGTCCAGCGCGTCGCGGCCGAGGCTCTGATGGGCCTCGCCGCCTCGGCGGACATGCCGCAGGTGCGCGCGATCACGGCGGCGAAACTCGACGACGCCAGGAAGCGGCTGCTGAACACGGCCAACGCGGGCGCTGACGAGTCCACCGGCGCGCACGCCGCGCTGCTCGCCCGCGACATCGCGCGCTTCCTCGACAATCCCGAGTCGTTCAGGCGGCCCGCTGCCATCGCCATCCCGCCGGGCGCGCCGATCGGCGATCCGGGCTGGGACTGGCTCGGCGTCCACGAGCCGCCCTGTTCGCTGCCTCGCAAACACTAGGGGTCGGGTCTATTTACGTGCGGTCGCCCGAATCGCTTTCAGAAGTGTAATCTGCGGGCGCTGCGGGCGGTCTCAAGGCTCTGCTGGGGGGGACGAAAATACGTTCGCCGTTCCCGCACATGCTCCGACGACAGTCTTGTAATCCGATCGGCCTTCGATCCGTAAATAGACCCGACCCCGGTGTTCAGACGCTGACGGTTGCCACCCGAAGCGTGAAGGAGACGGGGTCCCACTCCAGGTGGAGCGTGCCGCTCGGCTTCACGCCAAGGTAGGTTGCGGGGTTCGTGGAAGCCATCGCCAGCGCGTCCTCGAGCGACACGCCGGCGAACCGGACGGTGTTGGCAACGGCACGGTCCATGGTCAGCGCGGAGCCGGCCAGGTTCGGCGCGCCGGGAACGGCGACACGCCCGGTCTCGTCGAGGCGGACCGTGACGCCAGCGAGTTGATACTCCCCCGGCGGCTGGCCTGCTGCGGCAATCGCGTCGGTCACGAGAATCGTCCGGCGTACGGTCTTCGCGCGGATCATCGTCTTGACCGTCGAGGGCGGCAGATGGTGGCCGTCCACGACGATCGAGGCCATCATCTCGTCGGCGGCCAGTTGTTCCCAGATGACGTTCGGGTGCCGCGGGAGCATGTTCGCGCAGCCGTTCCCCAGGTGCGTCGACAGCGTGGCGCCCGCCTTGACGGCGTCGCGGATGACCTCGGCCGGCGCGCCGGTGTGCCCGATGGCCACGCGGATCCCGTTGGCACGCAGGTACTCGGTGAGCGGCAGCGTGCCTGGTACTTCCGGCGCGAGCGTCACCAGGCGGATGCGCCCGGCGGCCGCGTCCTGCCGCCGTTTGAAGTCGTCTATCGACGCGGGCGCGCAGTGCTCGCGCGGGTGGGCGCCGCGCGGGCCGTCCTCCGGCGAGATGTACGGCCCCTCCATATGAATCCCCGCGAAGGCCTCCGTCTTCACCTGCAGGAGGGCCCTCGCGCACTGCCCGAAGCGGTCCGCCGAGCTCGTGATGAGCGTCGGCAGGAGGCGCGTCACGCCATGCGCCCGCAGCACGTTGAGCGCCCGGCGCAGATCGTCGGCCGTCGTGGCGGGATCGTTGAAGTCGACGCCCGCAAACCCGTTGACCTGGAGATCCAGGAAACCAGGGCTCGTGAGGCGCCGGCTGTCGGCCGGCGCCCCGGAGGAGAACGGCGCCGCGCCGGGACGCACGACGGCTGACGCGGCGGCCGCAGCGGTCACGGCGAAAAACTGCCGGCGGGACGCATGCATGCTCAACTCCAGGTCTTTCTCAGGAAGCGCAGGAAGTTGCCGCTGCAGACGTTCTCGACGTCCTGCGCCGAATAGCCGCGCGCGGCGAGCAGCGCGGGCAGTTTCTGAAGGTCCGCGATCGTGTCGACGTCGGACGGCCCCTGTTCCGTGCCGAACGCGCCGTCGAGATCGGACCCGATGCCGGCGTGGCGCGCGTTGCCGGCCACCTGGCAGATGTGATCGATGTGGTCGGCGACCTGCGCCAGCGTAACGCCCCTGTTCTGCGGCGTCGACGAGCCCCGCACCCAGTCGGGCACCAGCATCCACGCGTCGAACGCGACGCCGATGACGGCCCCGCGGGCGATGAGCGCCTTCAGTTGCTCGTCCGAGAACTGCCGCCCGTGCGGAACGAGCGCGCGGCAGTTGTTGTGGCTCGCCCAGACCGGGCCCCGGAACAGCTCGAGGCTTTCCCAGAAGCTCTCGTCGCACAGATGCGTCACGTCGAGGATGATGTCCAGCCGCTCCATTTCACGGAGGAGCGCCCTGCCGTCGTCGCCAATCCCGCCGCTGGCATTGGTCCCCTGCGCGTAAACTCCCGGCCCGTAGTGCGCCGGCCCGACGGCGCGCAGCCCCTGCGCGTACGCGCGCTCCAGGTGGTGCGGCGTGAGGATGGAATCCGCGCCCTCGAGGCTCAGGATGCAGCCGATCGGCGCATGGGCGTCGCCCCCGGCGGCCTCGATCGCGCTCCAGTGCTCGAGGTGATGCTCCAGCGCGGCCGCGTCGGAGATGTGCGCCATCTCGCCGGCTTCTTCCATGGCGTGATACCACGCCAGCTGGCCCTGCGTCTGCGCCCACGCCTGCTCCTGGGAATGCCAGCCGGGAATCGGGCTCCCCCGCTTCACATGCCGCGCGATCATCGTCGCCACGCAGATCCCCACGCGCCCGCGCCGCATTTCGCCGAGCGAGACGGTCCCGTTCCCGCGATCGGGCCTGTCTGTCATGCCCCGCTCCGACTCGCGGATCTCGGGAACCGTCCATCGCAGGTCGCGGTTCCACTCGAGCGCGTTCATCGAGAGGTCCAGGTGCGCGTCGAAGATGAGCGGGTGTGCCATGTGGTGCTCAGATGCTGATGCGGCGGTTCCGCGCCGCGATGCGCCATTCGCCGGTGAAGCGACCGTGTTCGACGACGCAGGCTGATTCGTACCGCGCAACCGTCGGACAGATGTGAATCGGGATGCCGTACACGACGTCTCCGGGCCGGTACCGGCCCGCGTCGGACGGCTCGATGACGAGGTGCTCCTCGTTGTGTGTGGCAATGCGGTAGTCCGCGACGCCGGGCAGGAACACGCGCGGCTGGGGCATCTCCGACGCGACCGCCTTCGTGCCGAGGTCCAGGCAGATAAAGGGGACGGTTTCAGAACCTGCATGGTCTGGAGAACGGGTTCTGAAACCGGCTGTGCTCGTTGACGGCATGCTGACGACCCGGCCCACGAGTGCCGCCGCCACGAGGAAGTCCAGATCGGCGTAGGCGCTTCCGTATCCGGCGTCCCAGAGCAGCGTCGTGCCCGGGCTCAACTCCACGCCGGGCCGCCTTGCGTGAACGGGAAACGTGGGCGAACCGCCCGCAACAACCGCCGGGACGGGCAGGCCGGCACGCAGGATCTCGTTGATCATTCCCTGGACCGGCTCGTACTCTCTGTCGCACTGGCTCGTGCGCGCCGCCGCGTCGGGTTCGTGGATGTGGCCGTCATAGACGTGCAGGCCGCCGGCAATCAGGCCCTTCGACTCGTGGATGAGCCGGTACAGCCGCACCGCCTCTTCGCCGGGCGCGATGCCTGTCCGATTCATGCCCGAGTTCACGTCCAGCCACAGACACGCGTCCATCCCCGAGCCGGCGGCCGCCTTCGCGATCTCCGCGACGACCTCTGCCGAGTCGACGATGGCGCCGACGACAGTGCCCGCAAACGCCCGCTTCAGCGCGAAGTAGCGCGCGATCGCCGGCCCGACGGGCTGCATCGCCAGCAGCACGTCCGGCGCGCCCGCCGCCGCCGTCATCTCGGCCTCGGCAATCGTGGAGCACTTGAAACGCGTGATGCCGTGCTTCAGCTGCAGCCGCACGATCTCCGCCGTCTTGTGCGTCTTGACGTGCGGCCGGAGACGGCCGGCGCTGCCCGCGATCCGGATCATCCGCCGGATGTTCTCCTCGATGCGCTCCGGATAGAACGCCAGCGCCGGCGACGCAATCTCGCCGACGTTCGCGATCTCGTACCAGCGGTCGCCTACGGTGGTTGTGGCTGTCATCGGCTGTCTCTTTCTCGCCTGGTCTCTATTCCCAGTCCCCCATTCTCCGTCACCTGGATGGAGAACGGCGATTCGGGATCCCCGGGGTGGACCGGGGCCGGCGGCGGCCGAGCCGTACGGAGCAGGCCGCGCCGCGTGGCCGGAACCCGACGAGCGGGCGGAGGGTTCCCGGGCGCCGCGCGTAGCGCTCGAGCGGCCGCGGATAGCGCAAGCCCGCGGAGAGGGCCGGAACCCGACGCCGAGCCGAGGAGGGTTCCCGGCCTGCGGAGTCCGGGTCGGGAGCCACCGGGCCCGGTCCGCCGACGACTCAGAATCGCGGTCACTCACCTACACGACGTAACTGAGCACGAACACCCCCGCGAGCCCCGCCACGCCCACCGCCGTTTCCATCACCGTCCACGTCTTGATCGTGTCCTTGATGCTGAGGTTGAAGTACTCCTTCACCAGCCAGAACCCGCCGTCGTTCACGTGCGCCAGCATCAGGCTGCCAGACCCGATCGCCAGGACCATCAACTCGCGGTTCACGTTCGAACTCTCGACGAACGGAAGGACGATGCCCGCCGTCGTGATCCCCGCGACCGTTGCCGAGCCGACCGCCACGCGCAGGACCGTGGCGATCAGCCAGCCGAGGAACAGCGGCGACATCGCCGACTGGCTCAGCAGTTCGCCGATGTACGTGCTCACGCCGCTGTCGACGAGCACCTGCTTCAGGCCTCCCGCGCCCGCGATGATGAGCATCACCATCGTCAGGCTCGAGATCGAGTGCGTGAGCGACGCCATGATGTCGGTCATGGCCCGGCCCCGCCGTACGCCGAGCGTGTAGATGGCGAGCAGCAGGGACAGCAGCATGGCGATCGGCGGGTTTCCCACCCAGCCGAGAACGCGGCGGATCGCGTTGCCCTCGGGCATGGCGTAAGCGGCAATCGTCGCCGCGCCAATCAGCATCACCGGCAGCAGCGACGAGATCACACTCGTCCAGAAGCCGGGCATGTTCTCCGGCGAAGCCGGCGGCGCTCCCGTGAACTCAGCCATCGGCCGCGCGTCGACCTTCGTCAGCCCCCTCGAGAGAATCGGCCCGGCGAGGATGATGGCCGGGATGGCGATGATGGTGCCATAGACGAGCGTCTTCCCGATGTCGGCCTGGAACATCGTGGCAATCGCCGTCGGCGCCGGGTGCGGGGGCAGGTATCCGTGCGTGACCGACAGCGCGGCCAGCGTCGGCAGTCCCACGTAGAGCAGCGGCACTTTCGTCGACGCGACCACGGCAAAGACGATGGGCATCATGATGACGAAGCCCACGTCGTAGAAGAGCGGGACGCCGACGATGAAGGCGGTGAGCATCAGCGCCCACTGCACCCGGCCGATGCCGAACAGGCCTGTGAGGCTGGACGTGATGCGCTGGGCTGCGCCGCTCTCGGCCACGAGCTTCCCCAGCATGGCCCCGAGGCCCAGGATGAGCACGAGGATTCCGAGCGTGTCCCCGATGCCCTTCTCGATCGACAGCACCGCCGCATCGAGCGCCATGCCCTCGCCGAGCGCGACGGCCAGCGACACGATCACGAACGCCACGAACGAGTTCAGCTTGAACCCGAGGATGAGCACCAGCAGGAGGACGATCCCCAGGATGACGATCAGGAGCGGCATCGCTGGGGAATTGTACCCGGAATCCCCGCTCGGCCCCGGCGGGCGCCTGGGCTATAATTCGCGCCTTACCCGTTGCTCCCGGAGGCAGTCTCATGAAGCACGCTCGTCTTTTCGGCGCCGCGCTGGCGTTCGCGATCGTGATGGCCGGCGCCATGGTCATCGGCGGGTCCGGCCAGTCAGCCCCGGCTGCGGCCGTGATGCCGGCCGGCGCCCCGTTGGACTCGCTGCACTTCCGCCCGATCGGGCCGGCGTCGATGTCGGGCCGCATCTCGGACGTCGCCGTCTACGAGGCGAACCCCGCCATCTACTACGTGGCCACGGCGCACGGCGGCGTATGGAAGACCAGGAACAACGGCACCACCTTCGAGGCGCAACTCCAGGACCAGGGGTTGATGTCCATCGGCGACGTGACCATCTCCCAGAGCAACCCGGATCTGGTCTGGGTCGGCTCGGGCGAGTCGAACAACCGCCAGAGCACGTCGTGGGGCGACGGCGTCTACAAGTCGACCGACGGCGGCAAGACCTACACGAACATGGGGCTTCGCACGTCCCGGCACATCCACCGCATCGCCATCGACCCGCGCGACAACAACATCGTGTTCGTGGCGGCCACGGGCAGCCTGTGGGGGCCCGGCGGCGAGCGCGGCGTCTACAGGACCGTGGACGGCGGCCAGACGTGGAAGCAGGTGCTGAAGGGCGACGACGACACCGGCGCGAACGACATCGTGATGGACCCCGCCGACAGCCGGATCGTCTACGCGTCGATGTACCAGCGCCGGCGGACGGCCTGCTGCATGAACGGCGGCGGGCCGGGGAGCGGCCTCTTCAAGACGACCGACGGCGGCGAGACCTGGACTCGCCTGAAGGCCGGCATTCCCGAGGGCCCGCTCGGGCGCATCGCCGTCGATGTGTACAAGCGCAAGCCGAGCATCCTCTACGCGACCATCGATGGCCCCGTGCAGCCCGGCGCGGGCGGCCGGGGCGCGGGCGGCGCAGCGGCGGCGGGAGCCGAAGCCGGACGGGGTGCGGCGGCGGCAGCGGGGGGAGCACAGGCGGGCGCGCAGGCTGCCGGCGGGCGCGGCGGGCAGGCGGCGCCCCTGAACACGCAGCCGACGGGCCTCTATCGCTCCGATGATGCCGGCGCGACGTGGCGGAAGGTGAACAACGCCAACCCGCGCCCGATGTACTTCAGCAAGGTCCGCATCGACCCGAACGACCCGGATGTCGTCTACCTCGGCGGCGTCGGCCTGCACCAGACGCTCGATGGCGGCAAGACGATGGCCACCGACGTGGCAGCATCGACGCACGACGACGTGCATGCGATCTGGATCAATCCGGCAAACTCGGATCACGTGCTCATCGGCAACGACGGAGGCCTCGCCGTGTCGTACGACATGGCGAAGACGTGGGTGTTCCTGCCGAACCTGCCGGTCGGTCTCTTCTATCACGTGAGTTACGACTTCGCCACGCCGTACAACGTATGCGGCGGCATGCAGGACAACTACAACTGGTGCGGCCCGAGCGCCGTGCGCGGCACGCCGGGCATCGCGAACCACCACTGGACCACGCTGCAGGGCGGCGACGGCTTCGTGGTGCTGCAGGACCCGAACGAATACCGCGTGGCCTTCAGCGAGTCGCAGGACGGGAACATGGTGCGCGTGGACCGGATCACCGGCGAAACCGTGTCGATCAGGCCGCAGCCGTCGCCTGGCGACCCGCCGTACCGATGGCACTGGGACACGCCGCTCATGCAGTCGCCCCACGACTCGAAGGTGATCTACGCGGCGGCCAACAAGGTGTTCCGGTCGCCGGACCGCGGCCTGTCGTGGACGGTCGTCAGCCCCGATCTCACCACCAACGTCACCCGCGACGACATCGTGCTCATGGGCGTGAAGAACAGCGAGACCCGGATTTCCCGCAACGACGGGATTTCGGCGTGGCCGGCGATCGTCTCGCTCGCCGAGTCACCGAAGCGGCCGGGGTTGATCTATACGGGCACAGACGATGGCGTGCTGTCGGTGACGAAGGACGCGGGCAAGACCTGGACCAACGTGTTCGGCAAGGTCACCGGCGTGCCGGCGGGCACGTATGTGTCGGAGGTCGTGCCGTCGAGATTCGACGAGAACACCGTGTACGCGACATTCGACGGCCACCGTCAGAACGATTTCGGGACGTATGTCTACGCAAGCAGCGACGCGGGACAGACGTGGAGATCGATTGCCGCGAACCTGAAGGATGAAGTCGCACGCACGCTCGCGGAGGACCTGAAGAACCCCGACGTGCTGTATCTCGGCACCGAGACGGGGCTGTTCGTGAGCGTTGATCGAGGAAAGAGCTGGATCCGCATCAAGGCCAACCTGCCGACCGTGCGCATCGACGAGATCACCCTCCATCCGCGCGACAACGCGATGCTGCTGGCCACGCACGGGCGCGCGATCTGGATTCTCGATCACCTCGCGCCCATCCAGGAATGGGCCGCCGCGCAGGCCGCCGCCGATGCGAAGCTGTTCTCGCCGCCGCCCTTCGCGCTGTACCGGCGGCCGGCGCGCGACCGGAACTACGAGTTCTGGGGCGATCAGACGTTCTTTGGCCAGAATCCGCCGCAGGCCGCCGTGCTCACCTGGTTCCTCCAGCGCCAGGTCGAGAACGTGAAGCTCCGGATTACCGACGCCGCCGGGCGCGAGGTGCGGGAGATCTCAGGCCCCGTGCTGGCCAACAGCAACAAGGCCGGCGTGCAGGCTGCGTGCTGGGACCTGCGGGTGCAGCCGATCGCGGGGCCGCAACTGACGGTCACGGGCACCACCCCGGCGGGAGGCGGCCTCGCCGCGACCCAGGCGGGAGGCGCCGCGCAGGCCGGCAGGGGCGGCCAGCCCGGCGCCGGGCCAGGCGCCGGCGCGGCGGCGAGCCCGTTCGGTGCCGGATGCGGCACGGCCGGCGGAGGACGGGGCGGGTTCGGCGGCGCCGCGACGCCCGGACCCTACGTGCTGCCCGGCGTCTACAACGTCTCGCTCATCGTCGATGGCAAGACCATCGAGACAAAGCCATTGCGCGTGATGGCCGACCCCGAGGTGGCGCTGACCGACGTCGAGCGCAAGCGAAGGTTCGACATGGCCATGGAGATGCACGATCTCCAGAAACGGGCCACCGAGGTGCAGGACGCACTGAGGCCGCTGAACACGCGGATGACGGAGCTCACGAAGGAGATCGCCGGCCGCAACGACCTGCCGGCCGACGTGAAGGCCACCTTCGAGGCCTTCAAGAAGGACCTCGCCGCCTTTGCGCCGAAGTTCGCGCCGGCGGCATCCGGCCGCGGGGGCGGCGGAGGTGCGGCACAGCCCGTGGTCAACCTGGTGACCCGGATTGGCCAGGCCAAGAACGGCCTGATGGCCACCATGCCGGTGACCGAGCAGACGACGAAGGCGTACAACGAGGCCAAGACGCAGGTGCCGAAGGCCATCGCGGACGCCAACGCCCTGTTCGCCCGTGCATCTGCGCTCAGCACGGCCCTGGCGCCCTACAAGCTGACCCTGACGGCCCCTCAGCCCCTCAAGTGAGAGGATAAGGGCCTGTCCCCCCGTCAGGAGCTGCGGAGGCGGCCGAGGAGGCGGAGGAAGCCGATCACCGGGTCGGAGAGGTCGCCGAAGAAGAGGTCGATGGCGGCCGGGCGGCGCGACGAGGCGGACGATTCGCTGAAGGCCCGTTCGGCCCGCAGGCGCTCCATGGCGAGCGACACGGGCAGAGTGGGATCCACGCCCTTCTTCTCCTCGGAGGCCTCTTTCAGGTGCTCGATGGTCTTCCGGACCTGGTCCGGGTCGATGATGGCGAGCGGTGTGCGGCAGAACCCGCACACCGCGTCGCGCTCGACGTTCACGGGCCCGCCGCAGTTGGCGCAGTTGATCTGCTGGATGCGGGCCCGCAGCTCGCGGACTTCCTCCTCGCTGAGCGGACGGACGAAGTTCTTCGCGCGCAGGAACTGATAGTAGGTGATGAAGCGCCCGTGCCCCGCCGCGCACCGGTAGTACGTGAACCGCGTGCTGCGCTGGAGGTCGTGCGTCTCGGCCAGCGGGCGGGAACAGCGGGGGCAGCGGGGTGCGGTCGCCCAGGGCTGCCGCGTCAGCCCCTTGTCCTCGGCCACCGACGCGACCAGTTGCAGCGTCGCGCCCGGCGTCATCTGCAGGAACTCCTGGTCGTCGAACCACAGGCACTGGCAGTGATGGCAGACGTCGATGGTCAGCCGGCGGCCGTAGAGCCGCTCGAACGACGGCGCGTCCATGTCAGATCCGCACGCGGGACATGTCATGGGGGAAAGGATATCAGACAGGCCGAGGTAAGATGATCCCGAGGTCCTTATGAGGAGTTTCCGTTTCGCGTGCGTGTGGATTGTCGTCGCGGGCCTGCTCCTTGGCGCTTGCGGGAACGCAAAGGCGCAGGGCATCACCGCGCAGCAGGCCGAGGAGATGCTGAAGGAGCTGCGCGCGATCCGGCAGGCGCTCGAGCGCGTGACGCCGCCCGCGCCCGCTCCGGCGCAGGAGCAGACTGCGAAGCTGACCAACCTGGGCGGCTACTCGCTCGGCCGTGCTGACGCCCCGCTCACGCTCGTGGAGTTCACCGACCTGCAGTGCCAGTTCTGCAACCGCTTCTCGACGCAGGTGTTCGCCCAGATCAAGGCGGCCTATATCGACACGGGCAAGGTGCGGTTCGTCACGCGCGACTTCCCGCTCGATTTCCATCCGGAGGCGCTGCCGGCGGCCCGCGCCGCGCGGTGCGCCGGCGAGCAGGACAAGTTCTGGGAGATGCGCGACGCGCTCGTCCGGGGCTACAACCGGCTCGGCCCGGCCTTCGTCACCTCGGCCGCCGAGGGCCTCAAGCTCGACATGGCGGCCTTCAAGGCCTGCGCGTCCAGCACGAAGTTCGACGCGGCCATCATGCAGGACATGAGCGAAGGGCGCGCCATCAACGTCGAAGGCACGCCCACGTTCGTGCTCGGCCGGACCGCGCCTCAGGGTCTCGACGGCGTCCTCATCGTCGGCGCGCAGCCGTTTGCCGCCTTCGACGCGAAGATCAAAGAGTTGCTGGCTCAGGCGCGGTAATCCCAATCACCTCTCCGCCTTCCGGAGCGTGCGGGTCACTGCGCCAATCGGGACCCCGTCGAGGCTGACGATGGCGCGGACGGCGATGTCGCCGGGTGGGAAGGAGGCGATGGGAATGCCTCCAAGGGCGATGTGCTGGTCGTCGGACGGCTCGCCCGTGATCCGCATGACGCCGCGGACGGCCGGCGCGCCGCCTTCGATGCCCGCCAGCTGGAGCTCGGCCGACAGGACGCCCTTGGGCACGCCGTAGATTTCCAGGTAGGCGACGGCCGTCGGCTCGTCGAAGAACTGCAGCCGGCCGGCGAACCGGCCGTCCTCAGCCACGCCCAGCACGAGCGAACTCAGCTTCAGCGGTCCGTCACCGGTCAGCTTCACCTCGAGCGCGCTGTCGACGGTTCCGGCCCGCCCGGCGGCGTCGGTGGCGGCCACGCGCATGCGGTACATTCCCGTCTTCGCCACGGCGGCCAGCATCGGCGGCGTTCGGGCCAGGCTTTCCGAATCCGCCGTCGCCTGCACGATGAGCTTGCCCTTCTCGTCATACAAGCCGACGGCGGCGGCCTCGAGCGACGCCGTTGCCTCCATCGGCTCCACCATGACGACCACGCGGGCCTTGTCTGACGAGCCCTCCCTGGACACGAAGGCGGCCGCGCGCAGCGGCAGATCGCGATACACGTCGCCCACGCGGAGCATGTCGCGCGGCGACGCGGCTTTCGCGCGCGACTTGGCGCCGCGGGCGGCCGGAATGACGACGCGGGGCCGCGACGACACGTCCACATCGGGCCGGTTCACCCTCACGCTGAGCGGCCGGACGATTCCGTTGCGTTCCGAATCCTCGGCCGCGAACGTGGCGCGATAGTAGGCGGAGTTCGACGCGGCGAGTCGCGCCATCGCCGCGCTGCTGTCGCCCACCAGCCGCATCACCCTGTTTCCCGTGACGCCGGCCAGGTGCTCGAGGCCCTGAGTCTGGCTCGTCGATGCCGAAGCCCCCGAGCCCGTCGGATTCGGCACCTGGATGACATTCACGCTGAGGGGCGCCCCGAGCATGACGCGTTCCACTTCCTCGTAGTCCTTGGCGCGGATCTCGCACAAGTTCGGCGTGTTCGTCATCCTCGACATTTCATAGATCATCGGGGGCGTGAGGCCGCCGCCGAAGACGACGATCGTGGCTGGCGATCCGGCGGCCGCGCCCCGGAACACGTTCATCAGCGCGTCGAGCACCTGTCTGGTCCGGCAGGCCGCGTCGGCATCCGTCTCCGACTGCGCCGCCCGCCCGCTCAACTCCGCGACGGCCGACTGGATCTTCGCGCGGTCCGTTGTCAGGCCGACGTTCAGCCCGCCGCGCGGGATGGTGACGAGGCCGATGCGGTCCTGGGGCGCGAGTGCGTCGATGTACTGCTGAATCGCGTCCTTGATCGCCTGCGCCATGCTCGCGGCGATCGAGTCGTCTTCGACAACGAAGATCGTGTCCCGCAGCGCGGGACCGGTCATGTTCGTGGCGAAGGGCGGGGGCATCTCCGACTGCGCGACGGCCGCTTCGCCGCTGCCCGGCTGCACGAACTGGAGCGAGCCGAGCGTCCGCGGCCGGCCGTCCACCTTCAGCTCGACGTCTTCAGGCCTGACGTCGGCAAAGGGACGCCCGTCGGCGAGCAGCGCGCGGAACAGCACCGTCACGGTGTGCGGTTCCGCCGGCGCTGCCGGCTGGGACTTCTGCGGCGCCGCCATGACGGCCGCCGCGGCCACGACGACAGCTGCCGCCAGCGCCGGGACCATGCGGCCCGCGAGGGCGCGAGACGAGCCTCTGACTCTCACGGGGAGAGCATACCCTGCATCCCTGTCGGAGTGGGGTATGATGCGAGTACGATTCCCGGCCGGCCGCGCTTTGCAGCCACGTGTTCCCGTCGGCCCGCAGACAGGGTCCTTGCCGCACAGATCATTGCCACCGGCCGCGCCAGGAGCCGCGCTGCCCGGCCTCCGAAGGGTGTTTCATGCGTCGACTCATACTCGGAATTGCCACGGTACTGCTCCTCCTGCCGGCCGCTGCTCGCGGGCAGGCTCTTGACGCCTCGGCGGCAGCGCCCGCAGCCGTTCCGACGTCGCTTTCGCCGCGCGGGCGGCTCGATCAGGGCACGCTCAAGGTGTTTCTCGACTGCAAGGATCGGACGCCCTGCTACAGCGACTACGTGAGGACCGAGGTCGCGTACGTGGATTACGTCAACGTGCGGGAGGCGGCCCACGTCCACGTGCTCATCACCTCGCTCGGCAGCGGCGCGGGTGGCCGCGAGATCACGATGAAGTTCGTCGGCCTGGGCGACTTTGCGGGCATTGACGACGAGGTGCTGTATCTCACGCTGCCGACCGACACCGAGGAGCTGGCGCGGCGCGCGTTTGTGCGCACGCTGAAACTCGGCCTCGTGCGATACGCGCTGCGGACCGGTCTCAGCAGCCAGTTGAACGTGACGCACAAGCCGGCCGACGGCGGGCAGAAGGCGCCCTCCGCCTCGCGGTCGGTGCAGGATCCCTGGAACCACTGGGTGTTCAGGGCGAGAGCCAACACCAGCGGCGAGATCGAAAGCGCCAGCGAAACGCGCCAATACAACGGTTCCCTGTCGGCGAGCCGCGTGACCGACGCGTGGAAATTCGGGGTCTCGACTTACCAGGACTACCGGGAGAACGTCTATACCTACAGCGACGGTGGATCGTACACGAGCCTGCGCCGCAGCTACGACGTGACGGCGCAGGCGGTGAAGAGCCTGACCGGCCATTGGTCCGCCGGCGTTAAGACGTACGTCGCCGGATCGACCTACGAGAACAAGGACCGGGTGCTCAACGCCTCGGCCGCGATCGAGTGGAACCTCTTCCCGTACTCGGAATCGACCCGCCGGCAGTTGACGTTCCAGTACATCCTCGGCGTCACCAACTACGACTACATCGAAGAGACGGTGTACGAAAAGACGGAACAGACCGCCGCCAGCCACATGTTTCGCACATCGTTCGACCTGCGCCAGACGTGGGGCTCGCTCAGCGCCGACCTCGACTTCTTCCAGTACTTCTACGACACCTCAGTGAACCGCAGGTCCCTGCAGGTCGAAGGCGACGTCCGGCTCTTCAAGGGATTCGCGCTGAATTTCTCCGGCCGGACGGCCGGCATTCACGACCAGATCTACCTGCCGAAGGGCGAGGCCACCGACGAGGAAGTGCTCGCCCGCCAGCGGCAGCTCGCCACATCGTTCCGGCACTCGTTCCGCATCGGGATCAGCTACACGTTCGGCTCCATCTTCAGCAACGTCGTCAACACGCGGCTCTCCAACTTCGTCGGCGGGTAGAGAGGCTATCGCTTGATCGGATACGGCGGCGGCGGCGGCACCGGGATGGGTTTCGTCTTGATCAACTCCTGCAGATGCCTGACGGCCGCCTCCAATTGCGCGTCCTTGCCGCCGAAGGTCTCGTGCGGCAGGTTGTCGACAACGATGTCCGGGTCGACGCCGTGGCCTTCGATGAGCCACTGCCCTTCGGGCCCGTAGACGCCCGTTTCGGCGGCCGTCGCGATCCCGCGGTCGACGAGCAGGTTGTTCTGGCTGAGCCAGATCTCGCCGCCCCATGTCCTTACACCCATCACCTTGCCGAGGCCCAGGCGGCGGAACCCTTCTGCGAACGCCTCGCCGTCGGACGCGGTGTTCTCGTCCACCAGCACGACCATGTGCCCGCGGAAGGCGTACTGCATGTTCCACGTCGGGTGGCCCACGCGCGGCTGCCAGTAGAACCACGCCTTGCGGAGCAGGCGGCCGAGAATCCAGCTGTCGATGTTGCCGCCGTTGTTGTGGCGCACGTCGATGATGAGGCCCGGCCTGTTGAAGACCGGGTAGAACTCGCGCATCCACTCGGCCATGTTGCCGGCGCCCATGGCGCGCAGGTGGACGTAGCCCACCTGGCGCGCGCTCGACTGCTCGACGGCGATGCGGCGCGTGTACTCCCACTCGTCGTAGCGGAGCCCGTCCTCGGTCTGCACGGTGATCGGCTCGACAATCACATTGCGCGCCGGGCCGCCGCCTTTCGGCTTGATCGTCAGCAGCACCTGCTTGCCCGCCTGCCCGCGAAGCAGCGCCGGCAGGTCGCGGGCCGTGAGCGCCGCCACGCCGTTCACGCTCTCGATGACGTCGCCTTCGATCACGTCGACGCCCGGCCGCGCGAGCGGCACGCGGCGGTCCGGCCGGTCTGGGTCGGTCGTCATCACGTGCGTGATCCTGAACCCGCCCGCCTTCTCGTCGCGCACCGTTTCCGCCCCCAGCGACGCCGGCCACGCTTCGTCCGCCGCGTCGCGAAGGTCGCCGCCGCGCACGAAGATGTGCAGCGCCGAGAGCTCCGCCACCATCTGGGCGAACACGTCGCTCAATTCCGAGCGGTCGGTGACGCGGTCGACGAGCGGCTGGTACTTCCTGCGCATCGCCGGCCAGTCCACGCCGTGCATGCCGCGGTCGTAGAAATAGTCGCGCTCGAGGCGCCAGGCTTCGGTGAACATCTGGCGCCACTCGAGGCGCGGGTCGAGGCTGAAGGTCCAGTCGCGCAGCGGCACCATCGCCTTCGACAGGTCGGACGGCGCCTTGGCTCCGGCGTCCACGACGTAGAAGTCGCGTCCCTTGCGGATGAGGATCTTCTTGCCGTCCTGCGACAGCTCGTAGCTCTGCGGTTCTTCGACGAACGTCTCCGGCTCGGCCTTCTTGTTCTCGAGGGCCAGCGTCTTCAGCCCCACTTTGCCGTCCCGCCCCGTGGGCCGCGAGATGAAGTAGAGGCGCTTGGCATCCGCCGAGAGGGTGCTGTAGTTGCCGGCGGGCACCGGCACTTCGAGGAGACGCGTCTCGAGACCTTCGGCGTCGACAACGACGGTTGGGACGGCGGCCGGCTTCTCCTGAACGGGATTGTCCGTGGCAGGCTTGTCGCCCGCCGGCTTGTCGCCCGGCTTGTCCGGGGCCGGCTTCTCCGCGGGGGTCTTCTCGGCCGGCTTCGCGGCGTGCAGTTCGTCATCCGGCTGGAAAGGCGAGCGCTCACCGCGCTTCAGGGCCACGTGATAGATCTTCGTCTGCCGATCCCAGTACGGCTCTGGCTGGCGCGATCCCCAGGGGCTGCCGACGAGCGACTCGAAGTTGCGGTCCGAAAGGAAGTAGAGCCACTTGCCGTCAGGGCTCCACGCCGGGCTCCTGCTGTCGTAGCGATCCGATGTGACGGGCACGATGCGCGTCGCGGCGATCTCGTAGAGGTAGATGCGCGTCAGCAGGTTCGGCCCTGGCGCCGAGTAGGCCAGCCACTTCGAGTCGGGCGACCATCGCAGGTCGGAGAAGCTGCCCTCCGCGGACTCGGCGACCTTCACTTGCGTCTTTTTTGCGACGTCGAAGATCCAGAGCTGCTGGTTCTTGTCGTGATGGGCGATGAAGTTGCCGTCGGGCGACGGCAGGCCGTCCCAGCGCAGCACCGACCCGTCCCGGCTCAACTGCGTGGCGGCGCCGATGCCGCTGGCCGGTATCTGCCAGAACTCCACCTCGTCGCTCTCGTCCGACAGCGTGAGGATCGACTTGCCGTCCGGCATGAAGCGGGCGTTGCGGTGGCGGACCAGCTTGTTTCGGGTGGCCTCGACGAGCCGGCCCTGCAGCGCCGGCGCGACGAATACCTGGCCGCGCGCCGTGATGACGACGCGGTCGCCCGTCGGCGAAAGGTGGGCGGACGTAATCCAGTCGACGGCGTTCTTCACCCACCGCTCGCGCAGATGGTCGAAGTCCGACACGAGGGTGATCGGCACGGCCCTGTCCGAGCCCGACGCGATGTCGAACACGCGGATGTCGGCTCCCTGCTGGTAAACGATCCGGCCGTTCGAGAGCGAGGGCGACTGGACCTCGTAGTCGCGGTGCTTCGTGTGCGGCTTCAGGTCGCCGCCGCGCTCGTTCATCGACCACAGGTTCATCACGCCGTCGCGGTCCGAGGCGAAATAGACCCGGCCCTTCCAGGGCATCGGCGTCTTGCTCGTGCCCGGGTAGTCGCCCGTCAGCGCGGCGGCTTCCGTGCCGGCGCCGTCGAACCGCCACAGGTTCTGCGCGGTGCCGCCCTTGTAGCGCCTGGTGTGGCTGCCCTGAAACGCCAGGCGCGTGAAGTAGAGCGTCGCGCCGGCTGTGTCGAACGCGCCGTCCGATGCCTGGGCAAGGGGCACGATGGTCTTCGCGTGGGTGGCGGGGTCGAGGCGGACAAGTTGCGCGTTCGGCAGCGTCGAATGCCGGCGGGTGGCGTAGAGTACCTCGCCTTTCGGCGTCCACGAGAGCCACGCCGGGCGGGTGGCGTCCCAGGTGTGGCGTGCGGGCACGCCGCCCTCGAGCGACAGCGTGTAGACCTCGCCCGGGCCCTCGTAGGTGGCGGCGTAGGCGACCGTCCTGCCATCGGGCGAGATCGCCGGCCGGCTTTCCTCCTCCGGGTGCGTGGTCAGCCGCTGCCCTCTGGCCCCTCAAAGGTGATAAACATGGCTCCCAGCCTAGGATGCGACCCGAGGGTCTTGATAGAGCTGCACGTGGCGATGGGGATCCTTGCCCGTG
>JAWOGY010000238.1:0-6701 GCA_046496425.1 Vicinamibacterales bacterium | reverse complement strand
TCCGGTACCACTACACAGGCCGCTTGTGGAGTGGCGGGTATGAACTGGGCCATACCAGCCGATATCCGTTTTGTGGACAGGGATAACGATGGCAAGACGGATCGTTTTTATGCTGCCGATGTCGGAGGCAACGTATGGCGCGTGTAGGCGTTCGAGGCCGCGGGCTATCGCAATGCCTTCCGCCTCGAATTGCTGCCCGAGGGCGTGAATCCCCTCGACATCCGCTACAACGTCATCAACTGGGTGCATCGCTCGACGCGCGGATCGATCACCGCGCCGCCCGTGCTCCAGCCGCGCGTCGACCGATGCACCCAGTTGATGACGTTGTAGCGGATGTCGAGCGGATTCACGCCCTCGGGCAGCAATTCGAGGCGGAAGGCATTGCGATAGCCCGCGGCCTCGAACGCCTGGTTCCACCATCGCGCTCCCTCGAGCAGCGCCGAGCGGATGGGCTCGGGCGCGCCGGGGTCGAGGTAGTAGACGATGGGCTTCACCGGGTCGCTCATGGCGGCCTTCGCGTCCACCTTCTGCAGCCGGTGGCGGGCGAGGTAGCGCACGTGCTGCGACGTGCCCAACGGGGCGGAGTAGTCCTTGAACGACCTGTCCATGAAGCCCGATCGCGGATCCCACACGCGCGGCTTGTAGTTCCCGTCGGGGAGTTCGGCCAGCGAGTGGTGCACGCGGATGGTGGCGGCTTCGGCTGAAGCGGCCACCGAGCGCACGCCTTCGAAGAACGCGCCGCCTGCGCCGACGCTCGGCGGTCCACTCGTACCGCCCGCGGCAGGGCCGGCCACTCCAGGCTGGAGGACGAACGTGAGCTCGGCCTCCATCTCGGTGTTCTTCGGGAAATTCTGCGTCATCGGCAGGTAGATCGAGCTGCGCGCCGTGTCGAGGCGGTAGCTGCCTGGACGCAGGCGCTGCGAGATGTTCGTCGCGTCGCGCACGAGGAACTCCGTGGCGTCGACGAGCACGCGCCCGGGCGATTCGGCGGCCGCCTGGAATCCCCAGAGCACCGACCGCGCGAAGGCATCCTTCACCGTGCGCGTCTCGGCCGCCCCGGCGCCCACCGCGCGGAACTGCAGGTTGGGCGCCACCATCAGCACCTTCGGCCCCACGCGCTCGAAGACGACGATGCGCGAGCCGGAGAGCGCGCCGCGGTCGATGCCGATGTCGTTGGAGCCGAGGCCGGAGGCGAATCCCGTGCTGTGCAGCACCTCGGTGCCGACGCGCGACACTTCCATCCAGAGCTGCCCCGAGCGTTCGTCCCAGTAGAGGGGGAAGTAGCCGTCGAGCTTCTTCAGGCCCGCGGTCTTCTCCTCGATGGAGGGCAGCGGCCCGGCGTCGGTGCGCCTGGCGGCCTGGGGAGCAGCGGTTGCGGAGGCCGCAACCGAAGCGAGCAGAAACACAGAAACGACGACTCCGGCATACGGGCGCGCGCGCATACACTTACCTCCCGGGTTTGTGTCGTGACGCGCCAGTATACACAGGACCGGTTTCATAACCTGCGTGCGGCGGGTCGCCCATGCCGCAAGAACGGGTTATGAAACCGCCCTCACAGGTGTCTGCGCAGCTACGCCGGCGGCTTCGCGAGATTGACGACGGTCCAGACCCTGATGGGCTTCATCTCGCGCATGCCTTCGCGGCCGCCGCCGGGAGGACTGCCGCCCATGCCGCCGCGCTGACCTCCTCCGCCGCCCATTCCGCCACCCGTGCCCCCGCCGCCGCCCGGGGGCCTGCCGCCCATGCCGCTTCGCCCGCCTTCTCCTCCGCGGCCGCCCGGCGCCGGCAACTTGGCGGATTCGATGCCGAGACCGATGGTGGAGCCCGGGGCGGATTTCACGCCGTAGGGCTGCGCCTCGGTGACCGGGAGGGGCACGCGGATCTCATAGACGAGGACGCCCTCGGCCATGCGTGCGGCCAGGTCGAGGCCGATGGTCCGGGCGTAGGTGAGCTCGAAGCGACGCTTGTCGTCTTTGCCGGGGCCGAGCACCTCGAGACTCGTAATCATCGCGACGGCGGGGCTCTGCGGGCCTGCGGACCCGCCCTCCTGATCGCGCCCTCGCATCCCTGGCCCCCCGGCCATCACAGGCGGCACAGCGATGCCGAACAACTTCTTCTGCTTGCCCGACGGATCCATCCAGACCGTGAATCCGGCCGCTCCGAGCATCGTGCGCGTGGCCTGCTCGCTCGACGCCAGCGCGACGTACAGGAACTCGCCGTCGTTGCGCACGCCGAGCGACAACGGCGTCGAGCCCAGCGTGATCAGCGGCGACGACCATTCCGGGAGCCTGCCGTCGATGGCCGGCGCCTCGGTGCTCCACGTGCTGTCGACGCGCAGGGTCTCGGCCGCTGCGGCCATGGCGACCGCGCCGGCGACGGCGGCGATCACAAGCAGCAGCCGTTCGCTTCGCAGGCGCCGCGGCTCGTTCCCCCTCACTCTCGTCATCGTGATGCCCCCGTCCCGCCTCAGAGCATAAAAAGGTGACACTTTCCATTTCGTCACCTTTTGAGAGTGTAGCTCCGGGGGATGGCTGGCCGGTGGCGCGATTCTGACAGAATAGTGGCGCCGCCCCCGGCTCGGATCCCTGCATGCGTTCTTTCGTTCACGCCTACCTCGCAGCGGCCCATTCACCCTTGCGCAGACGCCCACCCCTCGAACAGAACCCGCGGCCACGGGGGCTCGTTCCTGCCCGCGCTGCCAAAACAGGATGCGTTCCTCGTCGAAGCCGGGTACCATGTCTGGAAACACCGGCTGACGCCGTTCGTGCAATATCAGGCGAGGGACTTCGCCGGCACCGGCCTGCCCGACCAGGACACGTTCCAGGCCGGCGCGGCGTGGTGGCTGGCCGGGCACCAGCGCAACCTGAAGTTCAGCGTGGGCCGCCTGCACACCGACGGGCTGCCCGACCGGATGCAGGTGCTGGTGCAGTTTCAGCTCTTCTACTTCTAACGGAGGCGTGCCCGTGCCCCAGGACATCTATCCCGTCAAACCGCACATCGCCGAGCGAGCCTACATCCGGAGCATGGAGGAGTACCAGCGCCTCTATCGCCTCTCGCTCGACAACCCCGACTGGTTCTGGGGTGAGCAGGCCAAGGCGCTCACGTGGTTCCACCCGTGGCAGTCGGTCCTCGACTCGGACTACGAGGAGGTGGACTTCTCCTGGTATTCGGGCGGCCGCCTCAACGCGTCGTTCAACTGCATCGACCGGCACCTCCCCGAGATCGGCGACCGGACGGCCATCATCTGGGTCGAGGACGAGCCCGGCGTCTACAAGCACATCACCTATCGCGAGCTGAAGCACCACGTCGCGCGCGTCGCCAACGTGCTGCTCAGCCACGGTGTCCGCAAGGGCGACCGGGTGTGTCTCTACATGACGATGATCCCGGAGCTCATCTACACGATGCTGGCGTGCGCGCGCATCGGCGCCGTGCACTCGGTGGTCTTCGGCGGCTTCTCGGCCGACTCGCTGCGCGACCGCATCATCGACGCGTCGTGCAAGGTGGTGGTCACGGCGAACGAGGGGCTGCGCGGCGGCAAGAAGGTGCCGCTCAAGAAGACGGTCGACCGCGCCGTCGAGGGCATGGCCTCGATTGACGCCGTGCTCGTCGCCAGGCGCACCGACACGGAAGTGGAGATGCGGACGGGCCGCGACTTCTGGCTCGACGAGGAGTGCCACCGGCAGCGCTCGACGTGCACCAACGCGTGGATGGGCGCCGAGGACCCGCTGTTCATCCTCTACACGTCGGGCAGCACCGGCAAGCCGAAGGGCCTGATGCACACCACCGGCGGGTACCTCGTCTACGCCGCGTTCACGCACCGGCTCATCTTCGACTACCACCCGGGCGACGTCTATTTCTGCGCGGCCGACATCGGCTGGGTCACCGGCCACAGCTACATCGTCTACGGGCCGCTGGCGAACGGGGCGACGACGGTGGTCTTCGAGTCGACGCCGATGTACCCCGACGCGGGCCGCTACTGGCGCGTCATCGACGACCTGGCCGTGAACGTGCTCTACACCGCGCCGACCGCGCTGCGGGCGCTGGCGCAGGCGGGCGACAGCTGGGTGAAGAAGTACAAGCGGACGTCGCTGCGGATCCTCGGGACCGTCGGCGAGCCCATCAACCCCGAGGTCTGGCGGTGGTATCACGACGTGTGCGGCGACGGCCGGTGCGCGGTCGTGGACACCTGGTGGCAGACCGAGACCGGCGGCGTGCTGATTACGCCGCTGCCGGGCGTCACGCCCACCAAGCCCGGGTCGGCCACGCTGCCGTTCTTCGGCGTGAAGCCCGTGATCATGGACATCAATACGGCCCAGCCCCTCGTGGGCAACGGCGTGTCGGGCGCGCTGTGCCTGGCCTCGCCGTGGCCCGGCCAGGCGCGCACCGTGTGGGGCGATCACAAGCGGTTCCGCGACACGTACTTCTCGACGTATCCGGGCTACTACTTCACCGGCGACGGCGCGAAGCGAGACGAGGACGGTTACTACTGGATCACCGGCCGGATCGACGATGTGCTGAACGTGTCGGGGCACCGAATCGGGACCGCCGAGATCGAGTCCGCGCTGGTCGCCCACGAAGCGGTGGCCGAGGCGGCGGTGGTCGGCTATCCTCACGACATCAAGGGCACGGGCATCTACTGCTACGTGCTGCTGAACTCGGGCTGGGCGGACGGCGACCACGAGGAGCTCGTGGGCGCGCTGAAGCAGCAGGTGCGCAACGCGATCGGCGCGTTCGCCACTCCGGACATCATCCACGTCGCGTCGGGCCTGCCGAAGACGCGGAGCGGCAAGATTATGCGCCGCATCCTGCGCAAGGTGGCCTCGTCGGAGTACGAGGGGCTGGGCGATACGTCGACGCTGGCCGAGCCGGACGTCGTCGAGCGCCTCATCGACGAGCACAGGCAGCAGGGGGCGTAGGACAGGGGCATGGGACAGGGGGATCGCCCTTCGACTCGCCTGCCCTCGCCGCGCTCGCTCAGGGTGCGCCGTTCCGGCGCAGGGTTCGGGATGGAGGCTGTGCAGATCGCGGTCACACGCGGGGTCAGCGCAGGCATCGGCGCCTGTGAGCTGACGCACCTCGAGCGCCTGGCGATAGACGTCGCGCGCGCGCGGGCGCAGCACCGCGCGTACGAGGAGGCGCTGGCGCGCGCGGGTTGCCGTGTCGAATCGCTGCCCGCGCTCGACGATCTCCCCGACTCCGTGTTCGTGGAGGACGTCGCGATCGTCCTCGACGAGATCGCGGTCATCACGAGGCCAGGAGCCGAGTCGCGCCGTCCCGAGACCGCGCACATCGCGCCCGTTCTGACGCAGCACCGGCGCGTGACGTTCATCCAGGCTCCCGGCACGCTGGACGGTGGCGACGTGCTGAGGCTTGGCCGGCGGATCTTCGTGGGGCGGTCCGGACGCAGCGACGAGCACGGGACCGAGCAACTGCGCGCGGTCGCCTGGCCTTACGGATACACCGTGACCGCCGTGCCGGTCACCGGATGCCTTCACCTGAAATCGGCCATCACCGAGGCCGCGCCGGGCGTCGTCCTGGTCAACCCTGCGTGGGTTGACGCGCGGCTGTTCGGGCAGGTGTCCGTGATCGAAATCGACTCTGAAGAGCCATGCGCCGCAAATGGTCTGCTTGTCGGCGGCCGGCTGATCTACCCGGAGTCGTTCCCGCGCACGAGGAAGCGCCTCGAAGCCGCCGGCATCGCCATCGAGCCGGTGGGCGTCTCCGAACTGCAGAAAGCCGAAGGCGCCGTCACCTGCTGCAGCCTCGTGTTCGCACAGGTCTGACTCCGAACCGGTCTAGCGTCCCGCCTGGATGAGCCGCGCGACGCTGCGCAACTGGTCGCCGTAGCGCGCAGGCGGCGCCGATGTCATGAACCGCTCGAGGTACGGCCGCGCGTCGTTCATGCGGCCGTCGCGCGCCAGGTTGACGCCCAGGCTGAAGAGCGCGTCGACATTGTCAGGATCGAGTTCGACCGCGCGCGCCCACGACGTGTAGGCAGCCGCCCGGTCGCCGCGCGCGTAGGCGGTGGCGCCGAGCCCGGCGTGCGCGCGCGACGAGTGGGGCGCGATCGCGATCGCGCGGCCGAAGTACCGCTCGGCGGCGGCGGTGTCGCCGCTGCCGAGCGCGAGCACGCCCAGGTTTTCGAACGGCCCGCCGCTCCCGGGCATGGCGTCAATCAGCCGCTCGAACATCCGCCGCGCGTCATCGGTTCGTGACGCCCGCGCGTAGGCGATGCCGAGCGCGTTCAGGACGTCGGCGCTGGCGGCCGGATCCTGCGCAAGCGGCTCGAGGATGCGGATGCCTTCCGCCACCTGGCCCGCGTCGCTGAGGTACTCTCCGAGCTGCGCCTGGACCCGCGGGTCGGTCACGCCGCCGGCCACGGCGTTCCGGAGCACGCCGATTGCGCCCTCGATGTCGCCGCGCTGGTAATCGATGAACGCCAGGTGGCGGTGCGCGATCTCCAGGTCGGGCCGGCGCGCGATCACCTGCCGGTAGATCTGCGCGGCCTCCTCGACGCGGCCCCCGCCGAAGGCCTCGAGCGCCCGATGGATCGCGGAGTCGAGTTCGATCAACTGCTTCGGGTCGTCGGCCTCCGTGTACTTCGCCTTAGGATTGAGCAGAGCCATCCTGTGATGCAGTCTCCACAAGAGGTGAACGCCATAGCCGATCAGGGTGTTTTCATCATTGACGGGTGTCGGTCT
>JAWOGY010000053.1:0-4222 GCA_046496425.1 Vicinamibacterales bacterium | reverse complement strand
CTGACCGTCGACTACGCGACCTTCTACGACCGCCGCATGACGCCGTTCGATTGCGCGTGCGGCAGCCCGCTGTGTCGCGGACGGATCGAGGGTGGCAAGGGGCTGTTCGGCGCCTGATCGGGGTTCGGGACTCGGGACTCGAAAACGAAAAGGGCTGCCGTGAGGCAGCCCCCTTCTGTCTTCTGTCTTCTGTCTTCTTCCTAGAACGGTGTCGCCGCCACCCCCACCACGCCGAGGGCGCGGGCCGAGAACTCGGCCAGCTCGAAGAGCGGCCGCGGGTAGACCCCGAGGATCAGCGTGCCGGCCAGGCTGAATGCGAGGGCGGCCGCGAGGCCGGGCGCCAGCACGGGCTGCGACCCGGCCGCTTCGCTCTTCATGAACATGAAGACGACCACGCGCAGGTAGTAGTAGAGGGAGATCGCGCTGTTGACGACGCCCAGCACGGCCAGCCAGACGTAGTTGGCGTCGATCGCGGCGCTGAACAGCCAGAACTTGCCCATGAAGCCGGCGGTCGGCGGGATGCCGCCGAGCGAGAGCATGAAAATCAGCATGGCGAGGGCCGCGAACGGCTGCCTCGCGTAGAGCCCGCTCAGGTCCTTCAGTTCGTCGCCGATGGCGTCGGCGCGGCGCATGAGGACGACGACCGCGAAGGCGCCCATCTGCATGAGGGCATAGATGAGCAGGTAGATGAGCATCGCGGCCACGCCCCGGCTCGTGCCGGCGACCACGCCGATGAGGAGGTAGCCCGCGTGCGCGATCGACGAGTACGCCAGCATGCGCTTGATGTTGCTCTGGGTCAGCGCGGCGATGTTGCCCACGGTCATTGTCACGACGGAGAGCACGTAGAAGAGCATCGTCCAGTCGGCCGAGAGCGACGGCAGCCCCTCCAGGAAGATCCGCAGCAGCATCGCGAAGGAGGCCGCCTTCGACCCCACCGACAGGAACGCGGTAATCGGCGTCGGTGCGCCTTCGTAGACATCCGGCGCCCACATGTGGAACGGGACCGCCGCGATCTTGAAGCCGATGCCGGCGACGACCAGGATGAGCGCGAGAATGAGCCACGGGTCGCGCCCATGGTCGGCGACGGCAATCGCGAGGGCCCGCAGGTTCGTCGTCCCGGACATGCCGTAGAGGATGGAAATCCCGTAGAGCATGATGCCGAGGGAGAAGGTCCCCAGCAGGAAGTACTTCACCCCCGCCTCGTTCGACCGCCGGTCTGGCTTGAGCAGCCCTGCGAGGATGTAGAAGGCGATCGCCATCGTCTCGAGGCCGACGAAGATCGTGATGAGGTCCGTGCCCGTCGCCATGAACATCATGCCGAGGGTGGCGCACAGCACCAGGAAGACGTACTCGCCGTGGCGGGCCCCCTCGGTGTCCAGAAAGCGTACCGACAGGAGCAGCGTCAGGATCGCCGACATCAGGAAGATCGCCTTGAAGAAGGTGCTGAACGCGTCAATCGAGAGCAGGCCGCGCGCCACGCTGATGGGCACGCCCGGGGTGATGGCGATCATGGTGAGGGCCGAAGCCCCGAGGATCCCGATCCCGAACCACGACAGCCAGGGCTGCCGCGACCGCGGGGTGAGCGCCGTGGCGACGAGCAGCGCGAGGACGCCGCCGGCGAGCACCAGCTCCGGCAGGAGGTAGTAGAGGTCGTTGAGCGAAAACCAGGCGGGCATCAGTGCCGCCCTCCTTCGGGGGCCGGCCCGCCGGTCCCAGCCTTCGGCACCGGAACGGCTTCAGCCGGCTTCGCGTGCGGGGCGTCGGCTGCAGGCGCGGCCGCGTCGCCGCACGGCGCCGCCGTGAAGGCGGTGAGGGGCGTGTTCCCCTCGCAGTCGGCGGCCTTGGCCGCGACCGCCGGGTACGCCGGGTTGACGCGCGCCATCACCGCCGTGACGGTCGGCGCCAGCCTGTCGAGGAACGGCTTCGGGTAGATGCCGATCCAGACGGCCAGGATGATGAGCGGCACGAAGGTGGCGATCTCCCGCAGGTTCAGGTCGGGCAGTTTCTCGTTCTTCGGGTTCTCGATTTTCCCGAACATCGTGCGCTGGTAGAGCCACAGCATGTAGGCCGCGCCGAGCACGAGGGAGCTCGCGGCCACCACGGCCCACCAGATGTTCGCGATGAAGGCGCCCTGGAGGATCAGGAGCTCGCCGATGAATCCGTTCAGCGTCGGGAGCCCGATCGACGACATCATCATCACCATGAAGATCGCCGCGTAGACGGGCATCACCTTCGAGAGGCCGCCGTACTCGGCGATCTCCCGCGTGTGCCGCCGCTCGTAGACGATGCCGACGATCAGGAAGAGCGCGCCGGTGGAGATGCCGTGGTTCAGCTGCTGGATGATGCTGCCCGTGAGGCCCACCGGGTTGAGGGCGAACATGCCCAGCATCACCATGCCCATATGGCTCACGCTGGAGTAGGCGACCAGCCGCTTCCAGTCTTTCTGGGCCATCGCAACCAGGGCGCCGTACACGATGCCGATGAGCGACAGCCCGACGACCCACCAGACGCTGGCCTTGGTCGCCTCGGGCAGCATCGGCAGGCTGAAGCGGATGAAACCGTACGTCCCCATCTTCAGGAGGACGGCCGCCAGGATGACGGAGCCGGCCGTCGGCGCGTCGGTGTGCGCGTCGGGCAGCCACGTGTGGAACGGGAACATCGGGACCTTGATCGAGAACCCGAGGTAGAAGGCCAGGAACACCCACCACTGCAGGTTGAAGGGGATGCTCATCGCCTGGTACTTGGTGATGTCGAAGCTGTACACGCCCGTGATGTCGTGGTAGTGGAAGTAGAGGGCGAGGATGCCGAGCAGCATCACGACGCTGCCGACGAGGGTGTACAGGAAGAACTTGATCGCCGAATAGAGGCGCCGGTCGCTGCCCCAGATGCCGATCAGGAAGTACATCGGCACCAGCATGACTTCCCAGAACAGGAAGAACAGCAGGAAGTCGAGGGAGATGAAGGCGCCGATCATGCCCCCCTGGAGCACGAGCAGGAAGATGTAGTACTCCTTCACCCGCTCCTTGATCGCCGTCCACGACGACAGGACGGCGATGGTGCCCATCAGGGTCGTCAGCAGGATCAGCAGCACGCTGAACCCGTCCACGCCCAGGAAGTACTCGGCGCCCACGGACGGGATCCACGGGATCCGCTCCACGAACTGGAACTGCGGCCCGGCGGGCTGGTACCAGAACCACAGCGGCACCGACACCACGAACCCGAGGAACGCGACGAGGTTCGCGATCCACCGGATGAGGTCCTCCTGCTTCTTGCTCACGAACAGCAGCACCACGGCTCCTGCGAGCGGCGTGAAGAGGATGAGTGACAGGATCGGGAAGTTGGCGGCGTTGCTCACTGCTACAGTCCTGAAGTTAAAGTCACCGTGATTCGAGGTCCGGTTACCGGACGAACAGGTAGACGCTCACGAACGCGAAGACGCCGAACAGCATGACCAGCGCGTAGTTCTGGATGAGGCCCGTCTGGGCGCGCCGGAACCGGAAACTCGATTCCTCCAGCACGGCGCCCACCAGGTTGACCAGGCCGTCCACGAGGTACTTGTCGAGGAGGTGCGAGAACCAGGCCGAGAAGACCGTCAGCCAGCCCGACCCGTTCACCGCGCCGTCCACGACCAGCCGGTCGACGGTCCAGAGCCCGTTCGCGCCGGCCAGGGTGCCGCCGACCACGGTCGCCCCGTAGATCTCGTCGACGTAGTACTTGTTCGAGAGCACGCGGTGCGCGCCCGCCCAGCGCCGCGCGAGGTTCTCGGCGATCTCCGGCGCCCGCACGTAGAACCGGTAGGCGGTCAGGATGCCCACGATCCCGACAAGCACCGACAGGCCCATCAGGCCCATCTCGGCCGCCCAGGAGATGTGGTGCGCGGCGCCGCCGGGGGCGCCGTGCTCGACGGCGGCAGCCGTCTCGACCTGGGCTCCACCCTTCGACTCGGCGGCGTGCGCCGCCTCGCTCAGGGTCTTCGCCTCGCTTCCGGCACCTGCGGCGGCGTGTTCGACGGCCGCCGTTCGAGCGGTGAAGCTCGGCTCGAGAAAGTGTTCGATGGCGTTGCCGCCGCCGAGCGCGGCCGGGATGCCCACGAAGCCCGCGACCACGGCGCCCACGGCCAGAATCTGCAGCGGGATCGTCATCGACTTCGGCGACTCGTGCGGGCCGTGGCTCGCGCCCGCCTGAGCATGGCCGTGCTCAAACGCGGGGCCGCGGTAGTTCC
>JAWOGY010000039.1:0-12603 GCA_046496425.1 Vicinamibacterales bacterium | reverse complement strand
CCGACGGAGGACGCTCTCGACGCCTACCTGAGGGTGTCGCAGAACTCGGGACGCTGGCTCGAAGGCGCCGAGCCCTCCTTCGTCGTCAGGAGCGCCGAACTGGCCGCGCCGGGATCCAGCCTCCAGGCGCTTCGCCCTCACGCGGAGTGCACCCTCACCGTGGTCCTCGAGTGCCTGCGCACGGAGCCCTGCTTCAACATCTCGCTGCAGATCGAGCGGACCCGGGATCTGCTCTACTGCTACGGATCGACCACCGACGAGCTGGGCTGCGGCCGCCTGAGCTGCCGCGCCGGCGAGATGGTGCGGGTCTCGTTCAGACTGAAAGCGCACTTCGCGCGCGGCCACTACCGGATGAACCTGAACGCGCGCGATCCCGAAGCCGCGCGTTTTCTCATGTACACGGAGAACATCGCGAGCTTCGCCATTCATGAGACACAGACGTACGACGGCGTGGTCGACATCGAGCCCGAGGTGACGGTTCACATCGGCGCGGCGGGGCCGCGGGACCAGGCGGGGCGCGCCCCCCTTTCGGGAGATGGGCCGATCTACCCCGGAGCGGTGTGACGTGCGGATCGCACTCTTCCATGACCTTCCGAGCGGCGGCGCAAAGCGGGCCGTGTACGAGTGGACGCGCCGGCTGGCGCGCGTACACGACGTCGACGCGTACACCCTGAGTGCCGCCGATCACGCGTTCTGCGACATCCGGCCTCTCGTCGGCGCACACGACGTGTACCCCTTCGTCCCGTCTCCGACCTTTCGGAGCCCGCTCGGCAGGCTGAACCAGCTGCAACGCTGGCGAGACCTGGGTCGCCTGGTGCGCATCGGTCGGCAGGTGGCGCGGCGCATCGACTCGGGGGGCTACGACGCCGTACTGGCCAATCCGTGCCGGTTCAGTGGCGTTCCCGCGTGGCTGCCATTCGTCGGATGCCCGACGGTGTACTACCTGCACGAACCGGTCGCCACTGAATCGGGCGCGGCACAGAAACCGCCCCGACGGGGCACCGCGTCGCTGCGTGCGCGGCTCGATCAAGCCGACCCGTTGATCAGCCTGTATCGGCGGCGGCTGGACGCCCTCCAGCGCCGGGGCCTCGCGGGTGCCAGCCGGCTGCTGGCGAATTCCGCGTTTACCCGCGACTGCATGGCCGAGGCATACGGCGTCGACGCGGCGGTCTGCCCTTGCGGAGTGGACGCCGACGTGTTCCGGACCCTGCCGGACATCGAGCGGGGCCGTCACGTGCTGTCCGTGGGCGAACTGACCGGCAGGAAGGGCTACCTCTTCGTCGTGGAGGCGATCGCCATGATTCCCGCCGACAGCCGGCCCGCCCTGCGCGTCGCGTGCAACGTGATCGACGACGACGAGCGGGCGCGGGTCATCGGGCTGGCAGCGCGGCTTGGTGTGCGCGTCGACATCCTCCAGTCGCTGGACACGGAGACCCTGGTCGCGGAGTACAACCGCGCCGCGCTGTTCGTGTACGCGCCGATCGGGGAGCCGTTCGGCCTGGCGGCCCTGGAGTCCATGGCGTGCGGGACGGCCGTCGTCGCCGTGCGCGACGGCGGCGTTTCCGAGAGCGTGGTCAATCGGCAGACGGGCCTGCTCGTGCCGAGAGACTCTGCGGCGTTCGCCGGGGCCGTGACGTCCCTTCTCGCGTCTCCGAACCGCGCCCGGCAGTACGGCGAGGCCGGCCGGGCGCACGTGGAGCGGCACTGGACGTGGGACCGCTCGTGCGACGAGCTCGAACGCCACCTGCACGCCGTCGCACGGCCTCGAGCGCCCGAGCCTCGCGGCAGCGGGCTCCGCGAGGCGTCCATCGCTCCGGGGCCTGGCGGGAGCGGAACGGGAGTTGATGCCGCATGACGCGCGTCCTGGTCACCGGCGGTGCGGGGTTCATCGGGTCGCACGTGGCCGAGCACCTCGTGACGCGCGGTCACGCGGTGACCGTGCTCGACGATCTGAGCGGCGGGTGCCGCGACAACGTCCCTGACGGCGCGGAGTTCGTCGAGGGCAGCGTGACCGACGCCGCGCTCGTCGACCGCCTGTTCGCCGATCGTGAGTTCACGCACGTGTTTCATCTGGCGGCGTACGCCGCCGAAGGCCTGAGTCACTTCATCAAGCGGTTCAACTACACGAACAACCCGATCGGCAGCGTCACCCTCATCAACGCGTCCGTCAATCACGGCGTCCGGTGCTTCGTCTTCACGTCCTCGATCGCGGTCTACGGGGCGAGCGCCGATCTGCCGATGACCGAAGAAACGCGTCCGAATCCCGAAGACTCCTACGGCATCGCGAAACTCGCCGTGGAGCAGGAGTTGCGGATCAGCCGGGCGATGTTCGGCCTCGACTACATCGTCTTCCGCCCCCACAACGTGTACGGCGAGCGCCAGAACATCGGCGACCGCTACCGCAACGTCGTGGGGATCTTCATGAACCAGGCGCTGCTGGGGCAGCCGATGACCGTCTATGGCGATGGCACGCAGACGCGGGCCTTCACCTACATCGGCGACGTGGCGCCGATCATCAGCGAATCGATCGACGTACCGGCGGCCCGGAACCAGGTGTTCAATATCGGCGCCGATCGGCCCTGCTCGGTCAACGAACTGGCCGCGTCGGTCGCGCAGGCGATGGGCGTGCCGGCGGAGGTGACGCACACACCGCCGCGCCAGGAGGTTCAGGACGCCTACTCGACGCACGACAAGCTGCAGCGGGTGTTCGGCGCACGCCCCGCCTGCGGTCTGGACGACGGCCTGGCGCGCATGGCCCGATGGGTGACACAGCACGGAGCCCGGAGCAGCCGGGCGTTCGACGAGATAGAGGTGAGGCGGAACCTGCCGTCCGTATGGCGCATATAGCGGCACGATCGGACGCGAGCGCGTGCGGGGCGTCCACCGGGGCGCCGCCGCTGGTCGCCTGCGTCGTCTTGAACACGAACCGGCGCGAGGACACGCTGGAGTGCCTGCGATCGGTGCGCGCCAGCACGCACGGCCGCATCCTGAGCTTCGTGCTGGACTACGGCTCGACGGACGGATCGGTCGAAGCCGTGCGCGCCGCGTTTCCCGAGACGCGCCTCATCGAGCTCGAGCGGAACCTGGGGTATGCCGGCAACAACAACGTCGGAATCCGCGCGGCGATCGAGGCCGGTGCGGACTGGGTGTTCGTCCTCAACGAGGACACGGTTCTGGACCCCGGCTGCGTGACGCGCCTGGTGGCGGAAGGCGAGCGCGAGTCGCGGATCGGCATCCTCGGCCCGACGGTGTATCACCACGACGAGCCCGACGTCATCCAGTCGGCCGGCGGCGGCCTCAGCCCCCTCTGGCGGGGATTCCACCGGGGACAGAACGAGCGGGACACGGGCCAGTTCTCCGAGCCGTGCCCGGTCCAGTGGATCTCGGGGTGCGCGATCCTGGTGCGCCGCGAGGCCATCGAATCCGCGGGCCTGCTCGACGAACGTTTCTTCCTCTACTGGGAAGAGACCGAGTGGTGCGTGCGCGCGGGCAAGGCCGGGTGGCGGATCGTGCACGTGCCTGCGGCGAAGGCGTGGCACAAGGGCGTGCAGCGGGACTATTGCCCGAAGCCCTACGTCACCTACTACAGCACGCGGAACCGCCTGCTCTTGCTGACCGCGCATCACGCCCCCGCGACCGCGCGAGCGGTGGCATGGGCGGAGATTGTCAGGACGCTCGGCAGCTGGAGCGTCAGGCCCAGGTGGCGTCACATGCGGGCGCATCGGGACGCGATGTGGCGGGGCGTGGCCGACTTTCTGGCCTCCCGCTGGGGCGAGATGCCGCGGTGAACCGTCGCATGCCCCTGGAGACGCCCCGCGCACGTGATCGCTCCGGCGCCCACGCAGGCCGCGTCAGCGTGATGATGCCCGCCTTCAACGCCGAGCGCTTCATCGCGCGGGCGGTTGGCAGCGTTCTGGCGCAGACGTACGCGGACTGGGAACTGATCGTCGTCGACGACGGATCCACGGACCGCACGGGTGCCATCGTGCGGGAGTTCGCCGATCCGCGGATCGCAATCGTCACGCAGCAGAACCGGGGCGAGGCGGCCGCCCGCAACGTCGCGCTCGACGCCGCCTCGGGAGCCTACCTTGCGTTCCTCGACGCCGACGACGTCTTCCTGCCGCATCACCTCGACGGCCTGGTGGCCTGCCTCCGCGCCCACCCGGGGCACATCGGCGCCTACACCGACGGCCACTACGTCGACGAGCACGAGCGGCGGGTGGCCCCGCTCTCGAGCCGGCGCTGCCCGCCGGTGACCGGGCGCCTGTTCGAGGCGCTGGTCCGGAGTTCCGGCGTCTTCGGTCCGCCGGTATGCGTGCTGATCCGGCTGGCTCCCGTGCGAGCGCACGCGTTGCGGTTCGACGAACGCATCACGATCGGCCCGGACTGGGATTTCTTCATCCGCTATGCCGACCTGGGCACGTTCGGCTATCTGGACGGGCACACCTGCCTGTATCGCCTGCACGGCGCCAACATCTCCCTGGGAACCGGTTCGGTCCGCCGGCTCCAGGACCTGGCCACCTGCCGCGTGAACGCGATCCGGATGCCGAGCTTCGCCGGCTGCGCGGTCGCAGTCCGCGTGTGGGTGTTCTACGACTTGCTCGTCAACCTGCTGGCGGGGAGTCCCGAGCGCCAGCAGGATGTCTTCGGCTGGCCTCGCTTCCGCGAACTGCCGGGCAGCGAGCAGGCGCGCCTGCTCCGGCTGGCGGCCAGCAAGACGATCCTCGCGGGCGGCGATCGGGCTGCCGCCCGGCGCTGGCTCGAGGAGGCGGTTGCGCTGGATCCGTCCAGCTTTCGCGCCAGGCTGACGCTGTGGCTCGAGGCGTCCAGCCCCCGGCTCTGCAGGCGCGTGCTGCGCCTCCGTACGGCCAGCGAGCACAGGACGGGCGATCAATCGCCTCTCGCGGATCTGCGCCTCGCTGCCGGGGGAGGCGGCCGGTGAACCTGCTCGTCGTCTCCAGCTGGTGTCCCTATCCACCTGACAACGGCAGCCGGCAGCGAGCATGGAACCTCCTGCGCAGCCTGACGCGGCGGCACCGCGTGACCCTGCTCGCCTTCGGAGGGACGGGACCGGCGCAGGACCTGGACGGTCTGCAGTCATGCTGCGCCCACGTCGAAATCGTGCCGACGTCGACGCCGGAAGGGACGCACATGCGCCTGCGGGGCCTGCTGTCACCGGTGCCCCGTCATTTCAGGCAGACCGAGAGCGCACCGATGAGGGCGCTTGTCGCGGCGCATCTCCGCCGGCACGACGCGGCGATCGCGCTCCAGGTGGATGCCGCGCGCTACCTCGCGGGCTGCACCGGGCTGCCGCGGGTGTTCGAGGAAGTCGAGCTGGGGGCCTACCGGGACGAGTCCCTGCCGCGCGCGCCCGCGTTTCGGCGAATGCGCCGGCGCCTGACCCGGTGGAAGTACGAGCGGTTCGTGCGGCGCCTGGTCGACGCCTTCGACGGCAGCACCGTGGTGTCCGACCCGGAACGCGAGCACCTCCTCGAGCTTGGCTGCGACCCGGACCGCATCGCCGTCGTGCCCAACGGTGCGGACGCTGCCGCCGCGCTGTCATCCCGCGAGCCCGTCGCCGGCAGGCTCATTTACCCGGGCCCGGTCACGTACCCGGCCAATCTCGACGCGGTCCGCCATTTCGTCCGGGACGTGTTCCCGATCGTGCGGCGCGCCCGTCCCGATGCCACCTTCGTGGTCACGGGCGATATGGACGGCGTCGCCGTCGGTGAACTGGCGGCCGTCGGCGGCGTCTCGTTCACCGGCCGCCTGCCGGACGTGGGGCCCATGCTCGCCACCAGCGCTGCCTGCGTCGTGCCGCTGCGCATCGGCGGCGGCACCCGCCTCAAGGTGCTCCATGCCATGGCGGTCGGCACACCGGTGGTCTCGACGCGCAAGGGGATTGAGGGCCTCGCAATCGAGCCCGGCCGCGACGCGCTGGTTGCGGACAACAGCCCGGCGTTCGCCGCGCAGGTGCTCCGCGTCCTGAGCGATCCCGCGCTCTCCGGCGCGCTCGCGATGAACGCCCATCGCCTCGTTCGCGGGCGCTACGGATGGGACGCCATCGGCGGCGCGCTGGAGGACGCTCTCCAGCGCGCCGTCTCGACCCACGGACGCCGAAAGGACCCCGCTCATGTTCAGCGTTGAACGGCATCTCAGCGAGTACGTGCGGGTGCTCTCGCACATCGATCCGACGGCCGTCGAGCAGCTCTCGCAGCTCCTGCTGAACGCCTGGCGAAACAACCGCACGATCTTCTGCTGCGGCAACGGCGGCAGCGCCGCGAACGCCTCGCATGTCGCCGCCGACCTGACGAAGCTGACGGCGCCCGCCAAAGGGCGCCGCCTGCGCGCGGTCGCGCTGACGGAGAGCGCAGCGTCGATTTCGGCCATCGCCAACGACGTCTCGTACGACGACATCTTCGTCGAGCAGTTGCGCACCTTCGCCGTGCCGAACGATGTGCTCGTGGCGTTCAGCACGAGCGGCCGATCGCCGAACGTGCTCCGGGCCGTGGAGTATGCGAATTCGATCGCCGCCGTGACGGTGGCGGTCACCGGTCAGGACGGCGTGGTGCTGCGCGGGCTGGCGCAGCACACCGTGTCGCTCCGCTCCACCAGCGTGCAGCAGATCGAGGACGCCACCATGACGCTCGGGCACCTGCTCTGCCTCCGGACCAAAGAACTCGTCGCCCGCGAGAGCATGGACGTGTCGTTCCGGCCGCGCGCCGCGGCCGCGAGAGACCTGCGGGCACCGGACCAGTCGGCCATGTGAACGCGGATCAGTCTGATGAAAGCCTTCCTCCTGGCTGGCGGGCGAGGCGAACGGCTGCGGCCGCTCACGCTGACTGTCCCGAAATGCCTGGTGCCCATCAACGGCGTGCCGCTGCTCGAGATCTGGCTCGACCGCTGCCGCCGGGAGGGCATCGGGGAGGTGCTGCTCAACGTCTCCCATCATGCCGGCCGTGTCCGCGAGTTCCTCAACCGGCGCGCGGGCCCTCCCCGCGTGGAGCTCGTCGTCGAGGCGGAGCCGCAGGGCACCGCGGGCACGGTCGCGATGAACCGCCGGTTCGTGGAAGGGGAGGAGAGCTTCTGGGTCATCTATGCCGACAACCTGACCGACTGCTCGCTGGCCGCCATGCTCGACGCCCATCGCCGTCATGACGCGCTGTTGACGATGGCGCTCTTTCATGCGCCGGAGCCGACGGCGGCGGGCATCGTGGATGTGCAGCCCGACGGACGCATCGTGTCGTTCGAGGAGAAGCCCGCGCGTCCACGGAGCGACCTGGCGAGCGCAGGCATCTACCTGGCCAGGTCCGGCCTCCTCGGTGAGCTGCCTCATGCGCCCGGGCGCGTCGTCGATTTCGGCTTCGACGTCCTGCCGCGCCTTGTCGGCCGGATGTACGGGCACGTGATCGACGGATTCATCGCCGACATCGGGTCGCCGGCCGCCCTGGCCCGGGCCTCGGCGGGTTGGGAAGCCATCGGAAGAGCCGACGCATGATCATCTCCCGCACACCGTTCCGCGTCAGCCTCGCCGGAGGAGGGTCCGACTTCGCCGAGTACTACAGGCAGCGGCCCGGCAACGTCGTGACGGCGGCGATCAACCGCTACATGTACGTGACGGTGAACCGCCGGTTCGACAACACCGTCAGGGTGTCCTACACCCGCACCGAGATCGTGGAGCGCGCCGACGACTTGCAGCATGACCTCATTCGCGAGGCCATGAAGGTGACGGGCCTGACGCGGGGCCTCGAGATCACGACCATCGCCGACCTGCCCGCCGGCATCGGCCTCGGATCGAGCTCCACGCTCACCGTCGGCGTGCTGAACGCGCTGTACGCGATGAAGGGCGAGTGGCGTTCGCCGGCCGACCTCGGGCGGCAGGCCTGCGACATCGAGATTGACGTCCTCGGCAAGCCGATCGGCAAGCAGGACCAGTACATCGCGGCCTTCGGGGGCCTCCAGGACATCCGATTCCTGTCCGACGGGTCGGTCAGCGTGCATCCCGTCATCTGCGGCAGCGGTCTGCGCGATCGCCTCGTCGCACGATTGATGTTGTTCTACACGGGCGTGCATCGCGACTCCGGCGCAGTGCTTCACGAGGCCCGCGCGCGCCTCGCGGCGCGGCCCGACAGCCGGGCCGTGGTCGACGGCCTCGTGGAGGTGGCCGACCGCGTGCGCCGGGCCCTCGCCTCAGGAGACGTTTCGCGTGTCGGCGCGCTGCTCGACGAGAGCTGGCGGCTCAAGAAGCAGATGGCGTCGAACGTCTCGAACGGCCACTTCGATGCGATCTACGATGCGGCTCGCCGGGCCGGCGCCGAGGGCGGGAAGATCTCCGGCGCGGGCGCCGGTGGGTGCCTGCTGCTCTGCGCGCCGCCCAGGAAACAGGCCGCGGTGTGCGCCGCCATGAGCCGTGCGGGTCTCCGCGAAGTGCCATTCGCCATCGAGCCCGAGGGCTCCCGGATCATCCATTTCAGCGATGACGGCCACACGCCGATGAGACATGCTGCGCGACCGCGAGCGGAGGCTCGCCGCACGGCATCTTGACTTTCCACCCCATGGCGCGTTTCCGTACACGCGTCGTCGCAGGCCTCCTGCTCCTGCTCGCCGGCCCGGCGGGCGAACCGGCCGTCACACCCGCTACGGCGCTCCGGATCCTGGACATTCAGGCCGCGCCCTCGGGGTCCGTGCCCCGCTTCGCGAAGCTGGAGATCACCTTCCAGATTGCCGGCACTCGCGCCACGGCCCTGCAGTGGCCCTACGACGCGGCGCCCCCGCCCGGCATCCCGGCGCGCGCTGGCATCACTGTCAACGCCGTGTTCACCGATCCGGAGGGGCGGCGCTTCGTCCAGCCGGCGTTCTACGCGGAAGAGTTCCTCGACGGCGTGCGGGACGGGCGCGACTGGCATCTCCCGACCGGCCGGTTCGCCTGGAAGGTCCGCTTCTCGCCGGATCGTGCCGGTGAGTGGAGCTTCCGGATTACGGCCGTCGATCGGAGCGGCTCGGCCGAGAGCGCGCCACAGCGCTTCAAGGTCACGCCATCGGCCAACAGGGGATTCGTCCGCGTCAGCCGAGCCGATTCCCGCTACTTCGAGTTCGACGATGGCTCACCGTTCAACCCGAGGGGATTCCAGCTGCCGGACTATCTGGGAAACCCTTCGACGGAAGGGGCGTCGGCGTACGCGAGGCTTGGGGCGAACGGTGTGAACCTGGTGCGGGTCGCGATCAGTTCAGTCTATGGATCGGCGTGGAACACGTGGATCGGCGGGCGCAACCAGTATCGCGGCTACCTGCCGGTGACGGGCCTCGTCCCGTTCCCCGACGCCACCGCGGGCCAGGCGGGGCTGGCCATGAGGCTCGACTACGAGGCAGCGGGCGACACCGGCTGGTTCGATGCGTGCCGCATGCAGATCTGGTGGGACGACCAGGCGGAGTCGGTCAAGCCGGACACCCGATACCGCATCCGCATCGAGTACAGCGGCGAGGGCATCAGCGGACCGCGCGGCCCCGCCTCGCGGAACTTCGGCATCGTCGCGAAGTTCGCTGATGGCTGGCTGCCGGCGTGCCACGAGGCGGGCACGGGGACGCCTGCCACCTCCTATGGGCGCGGCACGACGGGTGCCGGCGCCATCGAGGGTACATGGCACTCAGGACCCGCGAGCTTCCTGCCGCGCATGCACCTCGCCCTCGAGAACGTCCTCCAGGGTGCGGTATACGTGCGGTCGGTCTCACTGCGCGAGGACCTCGGAAACGGGAACTTTGGCCCCGAGATGATGATCCGCCCGTCGATGGAGCACCAGCTCTACGTTCCGGAAGAACGAGCGCACTCGCTCGATCGCATCCTCGACCATGCTGAGCGCAACGGCGTCTTCCTGAAGCTGGTCGTGATGGACCTGAACGACAAGATCTACCTCAAGATGGCCGATGACGGCTCGTGGGCGGACGCCGACAACCTGGACGGGTTCTACGGGCTCGGCCGGGCGACGAACAAGACGCGATGGCTCCAGCAGATGTGGTGGCGCTACCTGCAGGCACGGTGGGGCTACTCGCCGAGCGTGCACTCCTGGGAGCTGGCGAACGAGGGCGATCCGAATCTCGTGAAACACTACGAACTGGCCGACGAGTTCGGGAAGTTCATGCACTGCCGGGCCTTCGGTGTGGACCCCGGCGCCGGGGACGGCAGACCCTGTCTGCTGCGCCATCCGAATGCGCATCTGGTGACGACGTCCTTCTGGAGCGGGTTTCCGGCGGATCAATTCTGGAGGAACACGAAGTACCCGAACGTCGACTACGCCGACGCGCACGCGTACGTGAGCACGAGCTTCGCACCGCGCGCCGACAGGCAGGTCATGCAGCACGATGCCGCGTATTACCACGAGTGGCACAGCCGGCACCTTGCCTCTTTGCGCGTGGGCACGCCGGTTGTGCGAGGCGAGGGCGGGCTCGACTCGCCCGACGCGCAGGACGAACGGGTGCTGGGCTTGCGCCGCGACTCGAGCGGCGTCTGGCTGCACAACTTCCTCTGGTCGAGCCTCGACGCCGGGGCGCTGCACGAGATCTACTGGTGGGAGTCGCACATCCGGGGCGATGGCTACGACTTCATCGGCGAGTACAAGACGATCGACGCGTTTCTGCGGGATGTGACGCTCAACAAGGGCGGCTACGTGGACTGGGGCGGAACGGTCAGCGGTTCCTCACTTCGCGTCGTCGGGCAGAAGAATACCGCGGCAGCCGCGATGCACCTCTGGGTGCAGAACCGGGCGCACACCTGGAAGAACGTGGTGGACGGTGCCGCCATCTTGCCCGCGTCCGGCACGATTACCGTACCGGGTTTCGCGCCGGGCGCGTCCTACGCGCTCGAGCGCTGGGACACGTACGCCGCCGGCGGCCGCCTGGAGTCGGTTGAACACGTCGTCGCCGATTCGACGGGACGTCTCGTGATCGACGTCGCGTCATTGCTGACGGATGTCGGGCTCAAGCTCCGGGCACGCGCCGCTTCGGCGCTGCAGGGGAAGGCCCCCCAGTGATGTGGCCGCCGCCTCTCGCGCCCTGCCCGGCAGGCCAGGACACGCGTGTAGAAGCTGCCGCACTCGCGCTTCACTCGGAGGTCACCGGTCGCGTGATGGCGCGCGCGGCCGAGTGGGCGGTCGAGCCGTTCGTGATCTGCCTGACGGCGTGGCTGTCGGTGCTGCGCACCTATGCGGCGTGCGACGACGTCGTCGTCGCGACACTGGCGGGTTCATCGCTCCTTCGCCTGACGCTGAAGGGGCGGGACCCGTTCCGGGCGGCCGTGGCGGCGGTGGCGGCCGAGGTGGTGGCATCGCGCCCGGAAGCGCGGCTCCCGCTGCGATTCGGAGCCGGGCCCACGAGCGCCGAAGTGGTCCTGCAGATCGAGGATGTCGGCGGCAGCCTGCGGCTGGTGCTGGAGTACCACCGCGGCACCCTGGACGCCGCGCTGGCCGAGCGCCTGCTCGCTCACGTCGACGTGCGGCTGGCGGCGGCAACCGCGCGGCCCGACACTCCGCTCAAAGCACTGCCGCTCGCGAGCGCTGAGGAACGCCGGCAGCTCACGTCGTGGGGATGTCCGGCGTCCGCGCCGCTGGCTGCCGGCACCGTGACCGAGCTGTTCGCGGAGGTCGCACGGGCGCGGCCCGACGGGACCGCCATCGTCTGCGGCAGGGAGCACGTCACCTACCATGCGCTTGCGCGGCGGGCAGCGGCGGTGGCTGTTGCCCTTCGCGCCGCGGGAATCGTTCCGGGCGATCGCGTTGTCCTGCAAATCGGTCGGGGCGTGCGGTTCGTCGCGGGCGCGCTCGGAGTGTTGCGATGCGGCGCTGCGTACGTCCCGGTCGATCCGTCGGAGCCGGCCGCGCGGCGGCAGCGAATGCTGGAGGCGATCAAGCCTCGGCTGGGATTGCGGGAGTCGGCGCGGCCTGGCGACGATGTGGTTCAGGCGTGGCTGCATGCGTCGGTGGCGGACCACGAGGCTGAGGCGGCTCTGGACGCGGGGCTGGACCCGATGGCGGAGCCCGCCATCAGAGGGGATACCGCGGCGTACGTCATGTTCACCTCGGGATCGCGCGGGCTGCCGAAGGGCGTGGCTGTGCCTCATCGGGGCATTGCGCGTCTTGTGCGCGGACAGTCGTTTGCCCGGATGGGCCCCGACGAGCGCTGGCTGCACATGGCGCCGGTGACCTTCGACGCCTCGACGCTGGAGATCTGGGCTCCCCTGCTCAACGGAGGACGCTGCGTCGTCCTGGACGACGTCGTGCCGAGTCCGGCAGCCCTGGATGCGACGATCCGCCGAGAGGCGGTCACCTCGGCCTGGATCACGTCTTCGCTCTTCAACGTACTGGTCGATGAGGCCCCCGGCTGCCTGGCCGGGCTGAAACAGGTGTTGGTCGGGGGCGAGGCGCTGTCGCCCGTGCACGTCCGCCGCGCGCTCTCCGCATTGCCGCGCCTGAGGCTCATCAACGGCTACGGGCCCACCGAGAACACCACCTTCACCTGCTGCCACGACATTACCGCGGCCGACGTGGAACCGGGCCGGACGGTGCCGATCGGGCGGCCGATTGCGCATACGACCGTGCGAGTACTCGACCACCG